>JAFRJM010000004.1 GCA_017432285.1 Oscillospiraceae bacterium
AGAGGAGCTATACCTGCAGGTACTGCGGGTATCACCACCCTTCAAGAGATGAGAAGGCAGCAGGATCCATCCTGGAAGAAGCGATAAGGATATATAGTCTCTCCGGAATAGAGAGCGTAGAGTCCCGTGGAGGTCAAACCCTCTGCTTTGGCGCGGAGTTAAATCTGCATCAGGGTAAGGTTATTGCCTGCGAAGCGGGAAGCCCGTGATTTCAATCATGGGTAATTCACAAAGTCTTTTGCTATAATATGCATGTACAAAAAACAAGGGGGTGAAAAACTTGGAGGGTACCGAATCCAGCGTTGGGCGAAGTAGCTTGACACAACCAATATACACATCGGATCCCACAGTTTTTCACATGCTCTGGGATTGACCGTGTATGTTTGCTGTGCCTAAGTGACTGAAAGCCTACGCTTTCAGCTTTTTTTCGTCCTAAAATAATCCAAGGAGGAGAAAATGGCAGTAAACAACAAGAAAAAACAAAAAAAGAAGATCGACATTATTGCCGAAAAGCAGAAACTGGTAGAAGCCAATCTCAGAGTCGGCAGTCTTCTTCCGGTTGAAGAACTGTACAGGAAATACAATTCTTCTGAGGAAGGTCTGAGCATAGTGGATATTGAAGACCTTCTGGATGAATACGGTGAGAACAGGATCGATCTTGGAGATGAATCCACCCTGTGGAAACAGATCCGGGACGCGATCATCAATCCGTTTAACATAGTACTCATCGTTGTAGCGGCTATATCATTTATCACTGATGTAGTTCTGCCGGCCAAGAGCGACTATGCTACATTCATACTTATAGTTACAACAATAATCATCTCCGCGATAATCTCATTCGTGCAGTCCGCCAAGTCGGATTCAGCTGCTAAGAAACTGAGAAACCTCATCACTAACAAGATAGAGGTCATAAGAGACGGCGTTCAGCAGCCTGTTGAAGTAGACGAACTGGTTCCCGGTGACGTCCTCAAGCTCTCTTCCGGAGACATGGTGCCTGCTGACGTAAGGTTTTACGAGACAAAAGACACATTCGTTGACCAGGCTTCGCTCACGGGAGAATCCAACCCTGTTGAGAAATTCACAACAAGCAAAGGCACTGAGCCTATAACCGAACTGCCTAACATAGGTCTGCGCGGGACAAACATCGTTTCCGGCTCCGCTACAGCAATAGTGCTCAGCACAGGCGATGATACTTATTTCGGAAACATGGCCAAGTCCCTCGTAGCAGTCAATGAGAAGAACTCATTTGAAAAAGGCATCGATGATATCAGCAACCTGCTCATACGTTTTATGCTGGTGATGCTGCCCATCATTCTGGTCATCAACCTGTTCACCAAGGATGATCTGTGGTCATCCATAGTCTTCGCTATAACGATCGCAGTAGGTATCACTCCTGAGATGCTGCCGGTCATCGTCACTACTACGATGGCAAAAGGCGCTGTCGAGATGTCCAAGGAAAAGACCATCGTCAAGAGGCTGAGCGCCATCCAGACATTCGGTCAGATGGATATCCTGTGCACAGACAAGACAGGTACCCTCACCGAAGATGAGATCGTTCTTGAGAAGTATATGAACGTATATGGTCAGGAAGACACCAGGATACTGAAACACGCTTTCCTCAACAGCTACTTCCAGACAGGACTCAAGAACCTTATCGATATAGCCATAATCAACAGAGCAGAGAAGGAAAAGCTCAACATCTACAAAGAGAGTTATACCCGCGAGGATGAGATCCCGTTTGACTTCAGCCGCAGACGCATGAGCGTCGTGCTGCGGGATGACGACGGTAAAAGACAGCTCATTACCAAAGGCGCTGTCGATGAAGTGATGAGCTGCTGCTCATTCATAGATCTCGGCGACCGTGTGGAGCCTCTTACAGATGATCTCCGCGCAGAAGCATATAAAGTGTACGAGGAGAACAACAGAGGCGGCCTGCGCGTTCTGGCCGTAGCGCAGAAAAACAATGTCCATGACATCTACACTTTCGGTGTTCAGGATGAAGCGGACATGGTGCTCCTTGGATTCGTCGGTTTCCTGGATCCCCCGAAAGAAAGCGCGATAGAGGCTGTAGCAGCCCTGAAGAAACACGGTATAGATACAGTCGTACTTACCGGCGACAGTGAAGGCGTGGCTCTCCATGTCTGCTCAAGAGTCGGCATCGAAGTCAACGACATGCTTACAGGACGTGAGGTGGAATCCTTCAGTGACGAACGTCTTATGGAGCGCATGAAGACCTGCCACCTCTATGCAAAACTGTCTCCTCTGCAGAAACAACGTGTTGTCCGCCTGTATCAGCAGATGGGAAAGACCGTCGGGTATATGGGAGACGGTATCAACGATTCAGCAGCCCTGAAACAAGCCGATGTAGGCATCTCCGTAGACACCGCTGTGGATATCGCAAAGGAAACTGCTGGCATCATCCTCCTGGAAAAAGACCTGAATGTGCTTGAGAAAGGTGTTATCAACGGACGTAAGACTTTCACCAACGTTCTGAAATACATCAAGATGGCATGCAGCGGAAACTTCGGCAACATCATCTCCGTCATCATCGCATCGGTGTTCCTGCCATTCCTGCCTATGCTTCCGATACACATCCTTATCCAGAACATCCTTAACGACTTCGCTCAGATGGGAATGCCTTTTGATAACGTGGACCCCGAACTGATAGAGAAACCCAAGAGCTGGGACACAAACGGTATCAAGAACTATATGTTCGTGTTCGGCTCCATCTCATCCCTGCTGGATATCCTGTGTTTTGCTGTACTCTGGTTCATCATGGGATACAACAGCAACGCAAAAGCGACTCTGTTCCAGACAGGCTGGTTCGCATTCGGTATCATTTCGCAGACACTTATCATCCATATGATGAGGACCAACAAGATCCCGTTCGTGAACAGTTTCTCATCCAAGGAACTGCTAATCTCTACTTTCACAGTTACAGCGGTCGTTCTGGTCATTTCCTTCACCAGCATCGCAACTATATTCGACCTTTCCCCTCTCCCGGTAAGCTTTATTCCGTGGATCGTGGGATTGCTGATCGTATACGCTGCTGCGATCATGATCTACAAAAAGATAGCGGTAAAGAAAAACGGCTCATTGCTGTGAAAACATGTATACAAAAGCGCGGTGCTCCGATCGGAGTACCGCGCTTTAATATTCGATATTTGATTATTCAGTGATTGCCCAGCATCTTACAGGAAGTCCTACTGCGCCTTCGATATTCGGCCATGCTACAAACAGGACTGCACCGGCAGGAGCTACCTTATCGAGGTTGCAGAGCACTTCGACCTGGATCTTGCCTTGGGTAAGAACGTATCTCTCACATGCGAGGTCGCCTACTCTTGCTGTCTCGGCAGAAGCGTCTGTGTCGAGAGCCTCATGTCCGTTGGCTGCGGCATTTCTCTCTTCATAGATATATTTAAGAGCGTCAAGTGACCAGCCCGGGAAGTTCTCGCTGCCATCCTCTGCGAGGCCTGACAAAGCTGCCATGTCCGGCCAGTTTTTGTACCAGTCTGTCCTGATAGCTACGAATGCGCCGTCCGGAATGTCACCGTACTTCTTCTCATACTCCTTGATATCGTCAGGAGTCACGACATAGCAGGGATCCTCTTTTACCTTCTCTGATACGTCTACGACACACAGCGGGAAGACTGCGTCCTTGACTGTGAATTTCTCAGACAGATCTGCGCCTTTTACAAAGTGTCCCGGGAAATCGATGTGTGTTCCGAACTGTCCGGGGAATTTGAAGGTCTGGATCTGGCACTCAAGCATGGGGTTGCCCCAGTCGAATACTACTGTGCCAAGCTCAACCGAGCCTTCCGGAATTCCGCTCCAGTAAGGGCTGTCGTTGTTCAGCGGGTGTGTAAGGTCTACCCATTTAAGTTTTTTCGCTTCCTCAAGCGCGTTCCAAAGCTTATACATTTCTTGTACTCCTTTATCGCTTTAATTGATTGAAATAATAATAACAAATCAGCAAGGGTTTTTGTAGTACTTTTGCCATGCCGTTTTTTAATATATCAGGCCATATTTTTTTGACAATCCCTCAAGTGTATCCCTATCTATGTTTCCTTCATACAGAGCTCTACCCTGATAGCTCTTCAGCATCTTCTCCAGGACCTTCGGATCATCGCACACGATACACAGAGGCTTCTCCATTGCATACATGTTATCCGTGAGCAGTTCTGCATCCGCCAGAGAGTTCAGCTTTACAGATATGAATGAAGAAGGACTCTCATTCTCTGTTTCTATTGCTTCCGGAAGATCTTTGTTGACTTCAAGGATGTTGCCGCATGGCTCTGAAGGATCTATCTCGAACACATGCTTCTCTGTCGCACAGATGATCTTATCTTTGACTTTGGGATCCGGCGCTATCAATTCAAGACCGCCAAGGCTTGTTCTGATCGTGCTGATATATCTCTCATCTGTTCCGCAGCACCCTCCGAACAGCTGAACGCCGCATTCCGCATAAAGAGGGATACACTCCTCAAACTCCGTCGGCTCGCAGTTGTATACCGTCTTGCCGTTGACCATCTCCGGCTTTCCGGCATTAGGTTTGGCAGCGAGAGGTATCTCAGCATATCTGGACAGTTTTTTCAGGGGTCCTACCATGTCCTTAGGCCCTACCGAGCAGTTGAGTCCGAAAACGTTTGCTCCCATGGACTGCATTATGACCAGAGCAGCCTCTACATCTCCTCCGGTGAGAGTCTTTCCGTTCTCATCGCAGGTAAAAGACACTATGACCGGCTTGCTGCTGTATTTCTTTACCGCTGTTATTGCTGCGCGGGCATCGGACAGAGTCATCATGGTCTCGATGACATATAGGTCCACTCCCGCTTCCTCAAGGCCTTTCACCTGTTCCTCATATGCTTTGAGAAGATCATCGAACGTCGCATAACCCAGAGGCGTAACGAACAGCCCGGTAGGAGCGATATCACCGGCAACGAGAGCTTTACCTTCTGCCGCTTCCTGTGACAGCTTGGCAAGCCTCCTGTTGTACTCCGCGGTCCTGTTGAAAATGCCGTTCTCTTCCAGTTTTATCATGTTGCCGCCGAAGGTAGGTGTATACACGACATTGCTGCCAGCAGCAATATACCTTTTCTGCAGTTCGATTATGGCTTCGGGATTATCCAAAAGCCACTGCTCCGCGCATACTTCTCCGGTGAATCCCACCTTCTGAAGTTCCGTTCCTGTAGCCCCGTCCAGAATAAGGGGCAAATATACTTCCATATTATCCTCCGAACATCATGTTTGAGACATATAGACCGTTGAAATCGCTGTACGATGACAGCTCTATGTATCTGCATCTGCCGCACAGTTCCGCCAGTTCGGAACCTGCATCCTGTGATACTGCGGCTCTGGCAGCTCCCTTGAGGGATGTGTTTCCGCACGGCACGCATCTGTTTCTGAAACCTTCGGGTATCATGCCGATATCCGCAGCGCTTGAAACATCCATAAGAGTTCCGAATCCTCCGGCAAGATATACCGTATCCACCTGGCTCTGATCAAGCCCGCATTCCCTGAGAAGTATCTCTATTCCGGCAGCAAGAGCTGCCTTCGCCATCTGTATCATCCTGATATCCTTGGCTGTTATGAATACACTGCTGCCCAGATACAGCATGCCGTTCTCATTTTCGTCCTCTGTGTATCCTCCCATATAGATATCCGTCTCCGACGGAGGCAGGAATCTTCCTGTCGTATCCACGATGCCCATCTTAAGCAGTACCGATACAAGATCTATTATTCCGGATCCACAGATACCTTTTGGTGCAGTATTTCCTATTGTGGAATACCTTATTCCCTCTTCAGTGAGGGAAACATGATCTATGGCGCCGTCCGTACCTGTCATTCCGCACTCGATATTACCTCCCTCGAATGCAGGACCGCTTGCAACAGAGCAGCATGTGATGCTGTCACCGTTTATGAGCGCCATCTCGCCGTTAGTACCGATATCTATAAGGAGGGCGGTCTCATCTTTCTCCATCCTGTGCCTTAGATACAGCAGGCCTGCAGTGAGGTCTCCGCCGAAATACCCCGCAACACATGGCATGAGTTCCGCGGTTATCTCGTCGTCCAGTTTTACATACCTGTCCTCACCTTTGAATAAAGAAGCAGGTTCGAAAGGATAAACAGTGATAGGATACGGATCCACACCTGCGAGGATATGCTGCATTATGGTGTTTCCGCCAACAGTTACTCTTCCCGGTACCGGGAGCCCGTTCGCGCTGCAGATCTTCCTAATCATTCCCGCAAGCTGGCGTCTCAGCATTCCTGACGATTCCGCAAGACAGTTGTTCTTTCTGATATACTCGGATCTGGATATGACATCCCTTCCAGATGAGGACAATGCATTCAGTTCGGTAAGTTCAAAGAGCTTTCCTTCCATGCAGACAGCTGCACTGACTGCAGTAGTTCCAAGGTCTATGGCAACATAGTCTGAAGAAAGCACAAGATCCTCTATGCGGTTATCTGTCTTTATCTCTCCGGCAGCCTCTGCCCTGCTCAGAACTGTTATATCTCTGTCGAGGCAGTACTGGCAGGATCTAACTGTGGAGACTATTCCGTCGCATTCGATCTCCATTTCGCACTTGCCGCAGAATCCAGCTCCGCCGCAGTCCGATGGAATATTCATTCCTATATCGTGCAGGAAAGCAAGCAGAACAGTTCCCTTTTCTGCTGCGTATGATCCGGATTGAGTTTTGACGATAACTGTATCCAAACCTGATATTTCTCCGTTTAAAGCGCTGAAATAGTCATATTTGTGTAAATATAACATATTTCAGTCCGCGATAACAGTTGTTTGCTCCTTTTTTGCTTCTGCTTGGCTTGCATCGTGATATAATAAATTATTACTATTTTTATACTTCCGGAGAACCGATATGGAATTCAACAACGAACTGTACAAAAAAATAGAGGCACTTGCGGCTGAAGTAGGGTTTGAGACAGCACCTCTCGATCCTTCCATCCTGGAAGCAGATCCCAGAGTCCGTGATATGTGCGCGGAGAACAAATGCCGCCGCTACAATGCATCCTGGTCCTGCCCCCCGGCCTGCGGTTCCCTTGAAAATCTTGAAAAAAGGATGAAAAAGTATTCAAGCGGGATACTTCTCGGAACTATCATCCCTGTCAAAAGCAGGACTGATGTACAGGCGTGGAAGACCGGTGAGGACTCTCACAAAGATCATTTTGATACCCTCGTGAGACAGATCCGCACGTTTGACAAGGACATCATGCCGCTCGCGGCGGGAAGCTGCACCAGATGCGCAAAGTGCACATACCCGGATTCGCCGTGCCGTTTCCCTGATAAGCTTTATCCTTCGATGGAAGCCTGCGGACTGTTCGTCAGCCGTATCTGCAAACAATGCGGAATGACATACAACAACGGTCCCGGAACTATAACCTACTTCTCATGTATCCTTTTCTGAAAGAGTCATTTTATGCAGCCCAAAGAAATACTGTTTGAATTACTGAAAAAAGACGGCAGGCCCGATCGTCAGCTGAGCAACTTTGAAGCTTTCAAGTTCGTGGGGGATCCTGTCAGCGCTTATCTGCGCGGTGGCAGAAAAAAAGGCACCAGATACCTGGACAAATGGGGCGTTACTTACGACTTCCCTGAAGACGCTCCCGGCGCCATGCCGATCTCAACACCCGACGTCAGGGTGCTGAAGGATATAACCCGCTGGCGTGAACAGGTGAAGGCACCGGATATAGCCTCCAACTGCAAGGAAGGCTGGGAAGAAGCCCGCGCACGCGCGAAAGAAGTCAGCGGTGATTCCTATCTGGCTACAGCTATGATGGTGACGGGCGTGTTCGAGACACTTCACAATCTTATGGGATTTGAAGACACGCTCACCGCTTTCTATGAGCACCCCACAGAGATGCACGAGCTTATAGATTACATCGCCGACTACAGGCTCGAATATGAGAAGATGCTTGTGGAGAACCTGCATCCCGATGCTGTTCTCGCCCACGATGACTGGGGCACAAAAGATTCGCTCTTTATGAACCCGGACACATGGAGAGAATTCCTGAAGGAACCGTACAGACGGCTGTATTCCTATCTGCGTGAAAACGGTGTTGTCGTTATCCACCACGCAGACTCATATATGGCTCCTATCGTGGAAGACATGGCCGAGATAGGCATAAACGTCTGGCAGGGAGTCCTCCCGGAGAACGATATCCCCGCTATCCAGTACCGTCTTGACGGCAGAATGGTCCTTATGGGAGGCATCGGTGCCGCGATAGACAGAGAAGATTCCACAGAGGAAGAGATCCGCAGCTATGTGAGGATCGTTCTGGAAAACTGCTGCCCGGGCGGACACTTCATTCCCTCCGTGACATACGGAGGACCTGCTTCCGTTTATCCGCATGTATTCCCGATCATCGAGGATGAGATACTCAGGTACAACAGCATCCTGCATATCAACGCTCCGCGCAGACCGCTGCCTGTACACAGAGTCAAAGGCGAGGAGGAAATCGCAGCTAAGACAGAGAAAAAGTTCACAGAGCAAAAAGCAGAAGATCTTTCTGTTCTGGATAAACTGGCTGACTCCCTGCGCAAAGGAAGAAACAGAGCGGTTCTCAGCGGTGTGGATGAAGCCCTTGAAAAAGGATACGATCCGCAAGCCATAATCTCAGACGGTCTGGTAAAAGGAATGATGCTCCTGGGTGAAGATTTCACAGCAAGCAGGGCCTTCGTTCCCGAGATGCTTGTAGCCGCAAAATGTATGACCTCAGCTCTTGATGTCCTGAAGCCTCTTCTCAAGGGAGACACTATCCAGAAAAAAGGCAGGATATGTCTGGGCACTGTCAAAGGAGATATGCACGACATCGGCAAGAACCTTGTAAAGATAATGCTTGAAGGCGGCGGTTTTGAAGTCGTTGATCTCGGTGTTGATGTTCCTGCAGAAAGATTTGTTGAAACAGCTATAGATGAAAAATGCGACATCATTGCCTGCTCTGCTCTTCTCACGACAACTATGAGTGAGATGAGGAGGGTTGTGGAATTATCAGTGGATCGCGGCATAAGAGATAAGGTCAAGATAATGGTAGGCGGAGCACCTGTTACTCAGGCATTCTGCGATGAGATCGGAGCAGACGGATACGCAGATGACGCTGCTCAGGGCGTGCTGCTTGCTGAAAAGCTTATGAACAAATAAATATACAAAACAGCTTCCGGGCAATTATCCCTGCCGGAAGCTGTTTCTTTTTCCGCAAAATAGTTCTTTAGTGATTATGTTGTATTTTCCTGTGCAAATTTGTACTTTTCGTCACCTTTACAACTGACAGAAAATAAACCTATAGTATTCTTAAGAGGTTAAATATTTCACTGTGCGTCATTGTTATTTGAAAAGAGGAACAATCATCATGAAATTCGATATTAAAGAGATAGAAAACGCAAAGATCACATATCCGGACGTGTCTATGTACCTTTTCGGGGGGATCGAATTCGATTCTCCGGTCACCTCAAGAGAGAATCTGAGGTTAGCTTACCAGAAAAAGCAGCTTTGGATGCCTGCTACAATGGACAAGAACTGGTTCTGCCCTGTGATCATCCCTGACAACCCGGCAAGGGCATTCGTAATTCAGGGAACCAAGTACGAAGGTCCTGTTGGCGGAGATGATATGTTCGGTATTTACTGGGAGTATGTCCCGTCTGCACACGGTTCAATCGTAAGACCCGGCAATCCGACTCTGACCGATGTTACCAAGTGGAGAGAGGTCATCCACTTCCCTGATGTCGACAGCTGGGACTGGGAAGGCAGCGCCAAAGCCAACAAAGAGTATCTCATCAATTGCCCAAGGTACATTAACTTCTGCATCTTTACCGGATGGTTCGAGAGACTGATCTCCTTCATGGATTTCGGCCCCGCTGCTTACGCTCTTATGAACCGCAAGACCAAGGATTATGTGAAAGAGCTGATGGATGCACTGTCCGATCTCTGGATCGATATAGTGGATCACTGTTACAAATACTACGGAAATGCCTTTGAAGGCTTCTGCTTCCACGATGACTGGGGTGCCCAGGACGGACCGTTCTTCAATGAGCGTATCGTCAGAGAAATGCTCGTTCCCTATATGCGCAGAGTAACTGACCACATCCATGAGCTCGGTTACAACTGTGACCTTCACTCCTGCGGCAAGGTGGAGCGGCTTATCCCCTGCATTATCGAGGCAGGCTGGGATGGCTGGGATGGTATGGTCATCAACGATTATCATCAGATCTATGCTGATTATGGCGACAAACTCATCATGCAGATCCCTGTTTTCGATTGCCCTGCAGACGCAGATGTCGAAACCCAGAAAGAGGCCGCAGCAAGATACGCTGACGAGTTTGCAAACAAGGACAAACCTGCCTGCTTCTCCCACTATGGTCCTCCGATCTTCGATTTCCAGAAAGAGCTGTACAAAATTACAAGGATCAAATTCTCGGACGAAGACTGATTCTTACCTGGGAAAATACTTCTCTCAACGGAACACAAATAAGGGACAATTATGAGTTTACAGTTGTTAAAGGCGAACACTTCAGATGCATTGACATTGAATAAAATATCAGAGCGCGCGTTTGACAGTGATGTTTTCATGGGAGGACCTTCGGCAGAAGGTCCTCCCGGGTATAAGTCTGTTTCATTCCATACGGAGATGGCAAAACAAGGCCATCTGTACAAATTGACAGAAGATGGACAGACTGTCGGCGGAGCAATCCTTTTTTTGCAAGGAGACGTACTGAACATCGGCAGGATTTTTGTCGCGCCAGAGCATTTCCGTAAGGGTTACGGATCTTTTATGATGCAGGAAATAGAATCCATGTTTTCCGGTGTAAAAGAGTTTACCCTGGACACACCCGACTGGAATATCAGAACAAATTCTTTTTATACAAAACTGGGATATACGGAAATAAAACGGGACAGTGGTTTTGTTTATTATGCAAAGAGGAACCTGACAGAGAATATGATCCGTTGGGCTGAAAGCAAACTTGGCAGCACAGAGTATGCCGGCTGGTGTCTTGCGTTTATCGAGGATGCACTTGAAATCAGCAATCAAATCGAAATATTTGGTGGAGATTCTGCAAAGGAATCCTGCGAGATGTACAAAGATGCGTTGCGCGACGGAGTTCCGGAGCGAGGCGCGTTCGTATTCTATGACTGCCTGTGTCCAAGCGAAAACGGCCCGGTCAACTGGGGACACTGCGGCGTCAGTCTCGGGGAGGGTCGTGTGATCCATGCGTGGGATGTGGTCCGAATCGATGACTATCTGGCAATCGAAAATCTGACAGCGCTGACTGGAGACCATCCTGAATACCTGGGCTGGGTTTCGCTCGAACGCGTACTGAATCAAAAACCGGAAGAGTAAAAACCAGAGACCTTTTTAGAGGTCTCTGGTCATTATTTAATCTTTAGGGATGCTTATCAGCGTCCTTTTTTTGCGGCGCAATGCTTTTGGATCTCAATCCAGATCTTCTCCATTGGAGGCTATGACCTTTTTATACCAGAAGAAAGAATCCTTACGGTAGCGGTCATATGTTCCGTTACCATCGTCATCCGCATCTACGTACACAAAGCCGTAGCGCTTTGACATTGACACCAGTGAACAAGACACAAGGTCTATGCATCCCCATGGAGTGTAACCGATGACGTCGACTCCGTCTTCGATCGCATCTGCAATGGCCTGGATATGGCTGCGCAGATATGAGATACGGTAATCGTCGTGGACTGTTTTATCCTCACCCAATGTTTCCAAGGCTCCAAGTCCATTCTCTACGATGTAGATCGGCAGGTGGAACCTGTCTCTCAGATCGTTGAGAGAGATCCGCATTGCAGTCGGATCGACCTGCCATCCGAAGTCGCTGGTCTCCAGATAAGGATTGTGCAGCGTGCGGATGAAAGAACCTATCCTCTCCTGCCTCTTCGGATCCGCAGTGGCAATGGAAGAAAGATAATAACTGAGAGAAATGAAATCCACTTTTCCTTCAGCCAGGATCTCCTCATACCCATCGTACCACTTGATCTCGATGCCGTTCCTTCTGTAGTAAGACCGGATCCAGGCAGGATAGCTGCCTCCAGCCATGACATCACAGAAGAACATGTTGAACTCATGTTCGTCATGTGCCCGCAGGGCATCCTGCGGCGAAGGAGTTTCAGGGTAAATATGATGCAGGTTGAACATGTTCCCTATCAGACACTGAGGAGCGTGTTCGTGGGCATATTTCACGATCATCGCACTTGCGATGAACTGATGATGCAGCGCCTGGTGAGATGCATTCTCCCATCTCTTTGCCATGTCTGCCGGAAGAGGCGCGAAAGGACGGAAGCCCTTCGGGATCTCAAATTCACCGTCATTGCGGTCAAGGATGATGCCGCCTCCGAGATAAGGAACAGCGCACACCATATTGATCTCATTAAAGGTCAACCAGTATTTAACTTCATCCTTATACTCGTCGATAATAAACTTCAGATATTTATAGCAGTATGGAACAATCTCCGGAGAGACCCATCCGTCATACTTCTCTACGAAGCCTATCGGAAGTTCATAGTGGATCATTGTCACCAGAGGCTCGATGCCGTATTTATGCAGTTCGGCAAACACATCATGATAGAACTGCACTCCCTCGGGATCCGGAGTCTCCTCCAGCCCGGTCGGGAAAAGTCTGGTCCAGGAGATCGACATACGGAATGACTTGAATCCCATCTCAGCCATAAGGGCGATGTCCTCTTTATAGCGGTGGAAGAAATCGTTGCCTCTGCGGTTTGGGAAGTTCATCGTAGCTTCTTCAGCTTTTGCCCTCTCCAGGTCTTTTTTCAGCATGAAGTTGCAGGGTGTCTTGGGACCACGGAAAAAGACATAATCCAAATGGGAAAGGCCCTTTCCGTCCAGGCACCTGCCTCCTTCAATCTGGGCGGCGGAAGTTGCGCCGCCCCATAAAAAATTCTCAGGAAATCTTGCCATTTATTCTTATTCCTGTCCGTCGATAATATCAGCTTCCTCGTCCTTGTACAGGATCATAGCAGCGACGAAAGCGATGACAACGCCAATCACGAGGCAGATGATCATCTTCTTAAGGTCAGCCAATGGATCCGGTACAGGTGCAGGGTTGATGAACATGCCGAACGTGAAGATGTTCGGAGGACCACCCGCATAGGAACCAACATTCATCAGAGCTGCGATAAGGCCGGCTACACCGGAACCGATCATAGCAGCATACAGAGCCTTCTTATACTTGAAGGTGATACCGTACAGACCAGGCTCGGAGATTCCGGGGATCGCATCAGAGAAAGCACATGACAGAGCCAGTGATCTGCGTTCGGAGTTCTTTGCCTTGAGCGCGACAGCCAGGCAGACTGCAGCCTGAGTGTACTGGAACAGGAATCCGGCGACAGAAGTCAGAGGGTTCTTGCCCATCTGCTGGCCTACAGCCATTGCCACGGACATCAGGTTGAAGTGCATTCCTGTGATGACGATGTACGGATAGATAGCTGAGAACAGACAGATCAGTATCGCGCCAATCCCGGGGATATGGAACAATGTGATCAGCAGTCCAGCAAACGCGGTGGAGAGCCTGTGGCTTATCGGTGCGAGGACCAGCAGTCCCAACGGGGCCATGATAAGGAGCTCCAGTGTCGGAACAAGAACGAAACGGACGTTCTTGGGGATATATTTGTTCAGGAGCTTTTCTACAAAGCTCATGACGAAGACACACACGATGACCGGAATAATGGTGCTTGTGTAATCTCCAGGATAAATACTAAGACCAAACAGTGAACCAGCAGAACCGGTTCCAGGAACTACCGTTGGAGGACCGCCTGGATTGGGAACGGTATATCCTGCTCCCTCTTTGACAAGTTCAAGGAATGTAGGATGGATAAGTATAGCGCCCATCAGCATTCCCATGGCGGTCTTGACGTTGAATCTCTTCGCAGCTGCATAGCCTACGAAGATCGGGAGGAAGCAGAACGCTACGTTGTAGATCCATGTCAGGGTCGCGATCGTGGGATTGTCAGCTGGAACCAGCTTGAAGTTGACCAGCATCATAACGATACCCTGCAACATACCGCAAGCAAGCAGTGCCGGTAAGATCGGGAAAACGCAGGATACGATAGCCGGGAAGATGGAGCCAAGGATCTCCTTGAAGCTCTTTTTCTTCTTTGTCAGCTCCGGATCCAGATTCTCGTCGATAGCGGCTGCTCTTTCGATCCCGGTCGCTGCGACAAATGCATCATATACTTCGTTGATGTCGTTGCCGATGATGACCTGGACCTGATCGCCGACCATCTGTGCGCCGATAACGCCGATTTTCTTCAGTTCGTCCAAATTGACTAGGCTGGTGTCTTTCGGTGTGATGCGCAGCCTGGTGAGACAGTGCGCGGCATGGGCGATGTTATCCTTGCCGCCAACAAGCTCGACTATACGGGAAGCAATAGTCCCAAAGTCTTTTGTTTCTGCCATGTTTTTTTCCTTTCTAATCTCTATTCTTTAATTTTTTTATATCCTTCTCGGATATTGCTAACTAATCACGCTTGGATGAATCCGAAATTCACCCTGTATTTGAGGTAATCCAGCAGGAACATCTCTTCATCCCTGATCCTGCCAGCGTAGTTCATCGTCCCATCGTTCCTTATTTTCGTTTTTACGATGTGGACCTCACCTTTGTAGCGGTTGATGTTGTCGTTGAGTATGACCACATCCCCTGACTCAAAGTACTCCTTTTCACATGGTCTTGGAGGTATCGGCGTGAACCTGAAGTCAAACCTCCCCCAGCGGGAACGGATAATGGTATGGATATATTCGCTGGTTGTATGTTTGTTGAAACCGAACAGCAGTTCCTTTTCCGAATCCGCCAGATCGCTCACCGTCTCTATGGTCAGCGGGATCCTCTCGATATCACCTATGGGTATCTCGTTCCGGATGCCCGGGAAATAAAACGGCCTGTCTTCCGCAAATACATACATCTCTTTAATGGTATCTGCGATCTCCTTCAGTTCTTCTTCCGAAGCAAAAGCATTACCGATAATAACTTCGTCACATCCCAATGCATAGACATGCCTCAGCTGCAAACCGATAGGAAGATCCCTGTCCTCTTCTATAGTTGGAAGGCCGTCGCTCACCGGCCAAGGTCCGTGTGCTCCTTTGACATTGGATGAAATGAATATCTGAGTACTTATACCTTCGCTCCTGAAGAACTGGTTTGTCTCAAGAACGTCTTCGCTGCCGGCTCCTGAATTTCTAAGGGGATAAAAGTTGTAGGATCCGATTATCCTGCTCTTGTCCCCACCCATCTCAAGGATACGTTTCACTGCGGGAACGAGGCTGGCGTTAAGCTGTACGCCTAAGCCCTGGTCATTGTTAACGATCGCCACATCCCGGTCGTCGTTGAACATCAGGTCAAGACGCAGGACATCAAGCCCCATATTCTTGAATACGGAAAGATCTTCAGGTGTAGCCCCGATCTGCATGAAGAAACGGGCGTTACAGTCACCGTATACTTCCATCCCGTAACGGTGCGCCACATCACAGAGATCGCTGAAATATTTGATGATATCCTCAATGGAACCTTCAACAGAGAACAGACTTGTAAATACCTTCGTGAAGCCGTATTTCTGCGCCAGCTGAAGGTAGCTCTCGATCTCTTCCGCTGTCTCCTGTTCCGGATATAATGAAACTCCTAGCTTGATCATTTTTACCCTCCATTTTTTTATTTTATCATTTTTAATGCACAGAATAATGTAGAATACGAGGCGTATGTTTTGTTCATGTTGAACAAATATTTGCAGTTTTTCCGGCTCCAGCGTGCTCATATCCCTTTTTTCTGCAAAAGGTAAGAGAATGATAAGTATTTTCCTGTCAAAACAGTTCACAAACCAGGTGCCTGCGAGTAAAATGGATGTGTCCGTAAAACGTTATAGAGAACGCTATCCTTACTATAGATAAAAGGAGCAAAACCACTATGGCAGAAAACTCTCTTTGGGATAAGATACTTGGCTTATTTCGCAGCGCAGGACCGTACATCCCCACTGCATCAGTCATACGTACTCCAGCCGGCAAAGTATTGCAGCCTGTAGAAGGCACTGTGATCCCCCTGGAGGAGTTCCCTGACCCTGTAATCGCAGAAGGAGTACTTGGAAACGGCGTAGGCATCCGCCCGTCGGGAGGAGTAGTCGTAGCCCCTTGTGACTGCGTCATCACTACGGCACCTGACACCGGCCACGCAATAGGGCTGGACGCCAACGGCATGGAAATACTTATCCACATAGGAGTAGACACCTACAACATGAAAGGCGAAGGTTTCCGAGTTCTCGTTCATGTAGGCGACAAAGTGAAGCTTGGAACACCTCTCGTAAAATTTGATAGCTCCAGAATACAGTCAGCAGGTTACAACGACACTGTTGCCGTGCTACTAACAAACACCGGTGATTATGATGAAGGCAGTGTAGAGTGCGGCCTCAAGAAAGGAAGCAGTTCTGATGTTTGAATACTCTTACGAGCGCATCGAGGTATCTTTTTCTGGTTGGGAATTCTTTGGCAGTGCGGTCAGGGAGACAGATGACTACAAAAGGGCAATTCAGAAAAAAGCACAGGAAGGCTGGCGGTTCGTAACATGGATCCCAGTCAAGCAGAAAGCGGAAGGCATCATCACCGCTATCGACCTGGTATTCGAAAAAAAGGTAACCAATACGAACTAGAAATAAAAAATAGCAGACTGAGGAACATCCCCTCAGGCTGTTCTTTTGTGTCCTTCTGACAAAATACTGTTGGGATTCACAAAATACGCTTTATTACTTCACAGGAGACAAACTGTTAAATGGGAAAATATGATCTGATCGTAATCGGCGCCGGGAACGGAGGGCTGATGACAGCTTGCAGAGCGGCAAATCTCGGACTGAAAGTCCTGGTAGTCGAACGGCACAATCTTCCGGGCGGAGCAGCCACCAGTTTTGTCCGAGGCCGCTTCGAATTCGATGCTTCTCTTCATGAGATCCCGGATTTCGGAGAGGGAGAGAATCGCGGTGAGCTGGGCCGTCTTTTCGATGAGCTTGGGATCGAAGCAGAAATGTACCCAATAAAAGATGCTTTCCGCTACATTGTCGAAAAAGACGGTGTTCGAACATATGATGTCACTTTCCCCCACGGCATAAACAAAGTCATGGCAGTGATCGCCAAGGAGTGTCCTGACGATGTCCAGGCTGTGCAGGAATTCCTTCGTCTGGCAAGTGACATCGGAAAAGGATTAGCCTATCTTGGTTCTTCAAGAGGAAAACCTGATATGAATGTTCTGATAAATGAACACTCAGATTTCATGAAACTCATGTCACTTTCCGCGGGCGATCTTTTTAGAGAGCTTGGGATGAATCAAAAATGCCAGGATATCCTGTCCGCCTATTGGCCATATCAAGGAACAGATATTGACACCGTAGATGCCAGCCGCTACCTGATGATGGTCTCCGGGTATTTTGTTCATGGAGCTTATGTGCCAAAGATGCGCTCCCACGCCCTATCAGCTGCTATCGTTAGACGGGCCACCGAATTGGGATGCAACTTCTTATTCAACACGGAAGTCACTAAGGTCCTTACAAATAACGGCGCTGTATGTGGAGTTGAATTGGATGACGGTACGACCGTGGAAACAACAGCTATAGCTTCCAACGCTTTCCCGGAAGTCGTGTATTCTAAACTTCTGGATGACAAATCGCTCGTTCCGGAATTTGAATTAAAGAAAGCCAATGCCCGGGAATATGGCTTCCGTGCATTCAGTGTCTACCTTGGACTTGATGCACCTCCCGAGGAGATCGGGATAAAAGACTATACGATCTTCATCAGCTCTACAGCAGATTCAAGATCAATATGTGAAGAATCAAAAACACTGCACGGAAACGAGTATGCTCTGGATGTATGTTGCTTAAATATGGCAATTCCTGACTGTACACCTGAAGGAACCACGCAGATGGTATTGACCATTTCATATACTGATGACGCCTGGGCAGATGTGACAGAAGAAAATTACATGGATACAAAGCGTGCGGTTGCTGAACAGATGATTGACAATCTTGAACGCATAATGGGCTATAAAATACGTGAACATATCGAAGAGATTGAGATAGCCAGTCCTGTTACCTTTGCCCGATACATGGGCTCTCCACAAGGTTCTATCTATGGCTACAGTTCACTAAAATGGGATGGCATGTCTTCAAGAACTCTTGCAGCTGGAATGGAACAAACTATACCAGGATTGTATTTTGTGGGGGGCCATGGCTCATCACTATCCGGTTACTTCCCTACCTATACGTCAGGAAATAAAGCAGCGTTCCAGATAATGGGTTATGTGAGAGGAGGAGCAAGAAAATGAGCAGCAAATATCTTAGCAATGTTCCTGTCGAACGGTTCATGCAGATCATACCCAGAAGAAGAGGAGTAATTGAAAAAGCTTCCAGCGAATTCCCGAGATATGAGTACAACGCCAATATACTTGCAAAAGAACTCCATCCAAAGATCCAGCATGTGATCATTAGCAAGATAGAAGATCTGTACGGTGCAAAACGCTACACACTGATCCCAGACGAAGAATCAGGGACAGAAAAGCTTGCCTATTTTAATGCAGGCCAATACATCAGTCTGCACCTGAGAATCGGAGATTCTGTTCTCACAAGACCATACTCTCTGTGTTCTTCTCCAAAGGAAGCTTTGGACGGGAAGTATCAAATTACCGTAAAGACGATGAAAAATGGGTTTGCGTCGGAATATATCAATACTAATTTCCATGTTGGAACAAAAGTTGATATCTCTGCACCAGCTGGATTTTTCTATTACGAACCTCTCCGTGATCACAAAAATGTCCTCGGAATTGCAGGAGGCAGCGGTATAGCTCCGTTTTTGTCACTTGCAAAATCAATTGCCGACGGGACAAACGATTTTAATCTGACACTTCTTTATGGAAGCAGAACAGAAAAAGAGATCCTATTCAAGGATGAGCTTGACGATCTTGAGAAGCGCGGATGCCTCAAGGTGATCCATGTGCTATCTGACGAGGAGAAAGACGGATATCAGCATGGGTTCATAACCTCCGATCTCATCCAGAAGGAAATGCAGGACAGTTCAGTATTTGTCTGTGGCTCTCAGGGAATGTATGACTATATCCTAAAGGAAACAGAAAAACTTGGGCTTCCACGCAAACAGGTGCGTTTCGATGCCTATGGTGAATATAAACTCACAGACCGCGACAGACAGTATACACAGACACATAAAGATAAGACCTACCAGTTGACAGTTACAATAAAGGGCAATACTGTAACTGTTCCTGCCAGGTCTGATGAAACAATTCTTGTAGCTTTCGAAAGGGCAGGTCTGGACGCTCCGTCAGGCTGCCGCAGCGGTGAATGCGGCTGGTGCCGTTCAAAGCTCATATCCGGAGAGATCTATGCCTCTGAAAAGGTCGAAAGAAGGCGTCAGTACGATAGACTGGCTGGATATATCCATCCTTGCTGCAGTTTCCCGTGCAGCGATTGTCAGATATCCATAAACTGCGAATAAGCAGTATTATTGTCAATAATTGCTGATACAGTTACAAACAAATACTTCCGGTCCGTTATTAGGGCCGGAAGTATTTTTCTTGATTATTATTTCCAATAAAACGTAAAATGCTTTGTCTTTCTGAATCCTAGTCTTTCATAGAATTCCTGATCCGAGATAACATATGCTCTTTTCGCTCCAAGTTCTCTCGCTCTGTTCATCGACTCGGACAGAAGTGCTTTCGCTACCCCTTTCCTTCTCCATTTCGGTATAGTGCAGACCGGTTCAACATACGCATAGTCTGTCCCAGGGATATACCAGAGACAACAGAAAGAAACCATCTCTCCTGACTCGTCCGCTGCAGCAAGTCCAAGATGCGGATCGAGATGCTTTCGCACATCACGCGAAGGCTGATCCTCTTTCTCGAATTCAGCACGGTCATCTCCATGATCGAATCCCTGCCAGAAGAGCCACTTTAACGCTTCTTCATCCTTAACAGGATCCGGCTCAATAATCGTAAGTTCTTCAGGGATATCGGCAGCCAGCTCTTTGTCCAGTAACTTCTCCATTATCGTCTCGGTCTGCTCCGCAGCAGCAAATCCGTGCTCCTCGGCGATCCTTATCTCATCAGGAGAATCATCACAGATAGCGATACCAAGTCCTGCGTCATCGCTGAGATTCTCATAGGCATAGTCCAAGATCTCAGGGTACAGTTCCTCATATCCGGGGAGGACGCCACAGAAAGCCTCTCCGAAATACATATCATAGATAGCTGCGCCGACGACCCTGTCACTGTCAGTCCAGAGTCCTATAAATCCTATGGAAGATTTATCGAATTCGGGATGCTCATACATCCATTCGAACCGTGCCCAGTTCCAATTGATATGATCCTTACTGTTTCGGTTCAGTTCGATAAGGAACTCACATACGGCTTCGTAGTCTTCATTTTTGAAATGCCTGAATTCCGCCATGGATTATTTAGTACCTCTCCACTCTTTGATAAGAGACACAGCCGTAGTTATAGCTGTAAACATATTCGTAAAGCCGCCGACATAATTCTGAATAAAGAAATTGAAGATACTGTACATCGTCATGTTTATCGCGAAAGCAGACTTAAGCCCTTTTTCGTTGTCCTTGAACTTGAACATCGATACTGCATACTCAAAGTTTGCCACGATAGGAAGCCATCCAAGCAGGCCGCGATTATTGAAAAGAACTCCAAGCACAACGCCAACTGCAATCAAAGCCCATTCCACAGCCTTGCTCTTTATGTCTTTCATTACTGCAAGATTCCGCAGTATGCCCGCGATATTCTGAGCTACACTGCTGTAACCCTTAAGTATCGTGGATCCAACACCGTAAAAGACCTGGCTCAATGTCTGAAACCCAAGTATCTCATTTCTCTTTTTTCTTGTTCCGCTAATCGAGTCAGTGACCATCGCGCAAAGACTGCATACGTTCCCGACTATTATCTCATTCAGCATCTGTGTTCCTCAGTTCTACTTCATAGACTGCTGCAGTCTTCTCTTCAGCAGGGTGTTCCTTCTTTTTACAGTTACATTGTGAATGGCATATGCCAATGCTTTCTTTGTTCCTATTATTATCAGGACCTGTTTAGCTCTGGTCACACCTGTGTAAACCAGATTCCTCTCCAGCATAACGAAATGGCTCATCGCTATGGGCATGATCACTATCGGGTACTCGGATCCCTGAGATTTGTGGATCGTAGTGGCATATGCGAGCACTATCTCGTCCAGTTCGGTGACATCATAAGCCACAAGCCTTCCGTCGTAATCCACTGTGAGCGTTCTGTCCTCAAGATCGATATGCATCACCGTGCCTATATCTCCGTTGAACACTTCCTTGTCATAGTCATTGCGGATCTGCATGACTTTGTCATTAGCGCGGAAGACATAGCCGCCTCTTCTCAATCCCTCTCCCTCACTGTTGAGCGCTTCCTGAAGGACCAGGTTGAGATTTGCCGCTCCTATAGGTCCGCGCTGCATGGGCGTAAGGACCTGTATGTTGGAATAACTTAATCCGTAATGGGCAGGAAGCCTGTTTTTGACAAGATCAACGATAGTATCCGGTATCTTCTCGGTCTCTTCTTCAGGCATAAAGAAAAAATCTGTATCCCTCCCGTTTGAGAGGTCAGGCATCTGTCCCCTGTTTATCCTGTGGGCATTCATGATGATCCTGCTCTTCTGAGCCTGGCGGAATATCTTTGTTAACCTCACGACAGGTAAACAACCGGAATCTATAATGTCTCTCAGCACATTCCCCGCTCCTACGCTCGGAAGCTGATCCACGTCTCCAACGAGAATAAGCGTCATGGAATCAGGAACTGCCTTGAGGAGATTATACATAAGCATGATGTCTATCATTGAACACTCGTCCACTATGAGGACATCGCCGACAAGCGGATTCTCCGTATTTCTCTCATACCCTTCAGGAGGCTTAGCCTCAAGCAGGCGGTGTATAGTCTTCGCCTCCATCCCGGTAGCCTCAGACAATCTCTTGGCTGCCCTTCCTGTAGGCGCTGCGAGAAGGATGTGTGCCCCACGTTCCCTGAATGCCATGATTATTCCCAGAGTAGTTGTGGTCTTGCCTGTTCCGGGGCCTCCTGTGAGAAGCATGACTTTACTGGAGAGAGCGGTCCGGATAGCCTCTATCTGATTTTCATCGTAATCTATATTCGTCCTGCGGCGGATCCGATCAAACATACTGTCATCAAAGATCGTAATCTGCCTGTCCCCGTCATATATATCGCAGAGGCGCTTTGCCGTTCCGACCTCAGAATAATAGAAAGGCGGCAGATATATTGCGGTGATGTTCTCACCGTCCCCAGTCATATAGGCTTCGGTCATAACATCCTCTTTGAGGATCATATCATCGAGAACAGGCTCAAGGAATGACTGATCCACAGTGAGCAGCTCAGCTCCTTCACTCAGCAGCATATTTCTTGTGGCAAAACAATGCCCGTCATCAGCCAACTGATTGAGAGTGTACAGCATACCGCTCCTGAGTCTGACAGGTTCCTCGTGACTGAACCCGAGTTTCTCTGCAATGGTATCTGCAGTCTTGAACCCTATTCCCCATATATCGTCTGCGAGCCTGTACGGGTTCTCCTTGACCACCTCGATGCTTCTGTCACCATATGTCTTAAATATCTTTGTGGCATGACTGGTGCTGACATCGTGTCCCTGAAGGAACAACATGATGTTCTTGACTTCCTTCTGTTCCTCCCAGCTCTGCTTTATGCGCTCTATGCGCACAGGACCGATTCCGTATACCTCAGCAAGGCGGTCCGGCTCCTCCTCTATGATCTCAAGTGTCTTATCTCCGAATTTGGCGACTATCTCATGCGCGAACTTTGGGCCGATACCTTTTATAAGGCCGCTGCCCAGATATTTTTCTATACCATAAGCAGTGGCAGGCAGCGTCTCCTCAAAAGTGCTCACAGAGAACTGCCTACCATATTTTGAATCAACTCTCCAGAACCCCTCGAGACTCAGCACACTGCCCACATGGACATCCGGCATGGTCCCGACTATCGTCACAAGGTCGCTGTATCCGTTTGCCCTGCAGCGTATGACGGCATACCCGTTTTCAGGGTTCTGATATGTGATCCGTTCTACAACGCATCTGAGATGTTCCATCTACTGCTCCGACAATTAGTAGACCGATTTGTATTTGCTTTCGCTGCCCTGCAAAGGAGTCAGCGTATCTATCCATTTGGTGCTGTCCGCATTCTCCCCCGCTACTTTAAACAGGAATAGAGCCTTCCTTGCCCTGGAAGTCGCTATATGCATCCTTGCCATGTCTGACGCATAGTCTCCCGACGTGTTCACCCTGGTGATCTG
Organism: Oscillospiraceae bacterium; assembly: GCA_017432285.1. Taxonomy (GTDB): domain Bacteria; phylum Bacillota; class Clostridia; order Oscillospirales; family Ruminococcaceae; genus RUG11783. The sequence goes on from JAFRJM010000004.1 coordinate 23,358, forward strand.
AGGAAGGATGACAACGTCGAACTCCAGGCCTTTGGCAGTCCCATATGTAATTATCTTGACTTCGTCTCTCTCGAAATCGAAGTCACGGTATGTATGCGGTTCATACAACTGGACATGCGCCTTGCCATCAAGACGCTTCTTCATTATCTCGTACAGTTTCTTCGCAGGTCTGGTATCTAGGATGATACCGACAGATCTGTAATTAAACGCACGGATGACCTCCAGCATCTTATTGACCTGATCCTCGTAGCTTGCGCACGTGATCACAGCAGGGATCTGTCCTGATTCCTCACCGGGGGCCACATCCTGCTTGGCTCTGTATATATCTGAAAACTCAGTTATCTCCCTGGTGGATCTGAAATTTGTTCCAAGATGATAGGATGCTGCATCAAGAACATAAGCTGCAACACTTCCGGACGTCTTGCTCTTCTCTATTGCCTGCTGCGGATCCATGAACACCATAACTGTGGATGCCAGGGATCTCAGGCAGCGCAGGAGCGGAACCGGGAAGTCCTGTCCCTCATCCACGATTATCTGATCGTATATTCTGCCAAGAGACATTAGTTCCTTCTCTATCTGCTCCCAGTCAGGTTCCGACGTGCCTGTTGCGGGATAACCTTTTCCGAATCTCTGCCAGTACAGGCTGTTGAGCCAGCTGAGATAAGTGGACACCGTGTAATCCGAATTGAATTCATGGTAATCCTTGGTTCCGTCTGCATTAAGGGTATAGAATTCGACAGTCTCCCAGTTGTTCTTTGGCTGGGAATTCTGGATAAAACGCATGAGAGGTCTGCTAAACACAAGCACCAGCGTACTGTATCCCTCAGTGACTAGCATCTCTGCCCTCTGCACAGCGAGAGTGGTCTTGCCCGTACCTGGACCGCCCTCAACGACAACGTTCCTGTCGAAAGGTTGATCCATGACCGTTCTCTGTTCACCGCTGAGCTGTTTGAGCTCCAGATGTTTCAGTTTGTATCCGGTATCCTGCATCTCTACTCCATCTTCCGCATATTTTCCTAACTATATTCTACCATGCTTTTTCGTCATTATGGCAAAGAAAAAGACGGACTTAACGTCCGTCTTAAACTCAAAACAAATATTAGAATTTAACTTTGACTACTTTCGTTTTCTTCAGAACGCCATACATGTGTCCGAGGATTATCCTCTTCGCTGCGTCTTCTCCAAACAGTTTCCTGAACTGATCCACTGCGGGTCCGCCGTGATCAAGAAGTCCCTGCGCGAACGCAGCGGTCTTTTCCTTCTTCTCTGCCGGATCACAGTCCGGAGCTGTCTTCAACTGCTCAAGATATTCAGCGATATACTTTCTGCAGATATCGTCGAAAACCTCCGTATTGCCTTTCTTCTTTTTGGCATATGAGAACGGATACAGGATAGGATCGTACCAGTGTTCTCCAGATACATAGGATTCAAGTTCCGGACCAGATTCCTTGATCTTCATGTAGCAGGCAGCTGCTTCTTCGCTGAGCGGTGCGATCTGATTGTCATAGAACTCTACAAGCTGTGTCTTATTCCCCATAGCGCTGATGCTGTCGATATTGAACAGCGGCACATCCTTTGTTTCCGCCGAAAGGACAGCTGTCTCCATCTTCATGAGCCCAAGCATAGCCTTCATACTCATGAGGCAGAGATGTCCGAGACCCTTTACCTCAAATGAGCGGATATTGAACTTCATTCCGCTTTTGCTGAGGTTAGCATCGTTTCCGATATTTGACTCTGTTACGTCGTACTCTTTCTTAAGCATTTCCAGGAATTGTTCGTTCATGATTTATCCCCCTGTCATTCTTCTTCAATCTCGTCCATGACATGCTCTTTATTAATTATAGCGTGCTGCATCACTGCAAGCCATATGACTATGATAAACATGTACATGATAAATTTTGTAGCAAGTGTTCCCCAGTGGAGTCCCAGAAGCTCTCTCAAGGGATCGCTTATAGTCTCGATAAGGAAGAACAGCAATACGCCTCCGGTGAGTGCAGCCGCAAGATTAGCCTTGGATCCTGAGGGAGTGAATTTCACCCATCTCTTCTCTATGAATCTGGAGACACAGTATGCAATGAACATACCGATATCCCCGAATCCGTCCTTCTTCATTTTGTACGGGTCTACAAGGAGCTGTCCTCCGGAGTAATCCATCGGATATGGTTTAAGCGCAATATATGCTATGGCAACAGCACCGAACACAGCACCAGCAGCCAAAAACAGGTCTTCCTTGTCCGGATGCTCTTCCAGATAGTCAAACAGTTTTCCCAACGAAAACACAACGATAAACCCTATAAGCAGTCCGACCAGCACATCCTGGGGTGTGTGGACACCGAGATACAGCCTTGAGAAAGCTGTGACAATGATGCAAAGATAACAAAGAACCGATATCCACCTCACTTTTTTGGCGCACACCGCGAGCGACCCGTAAATAGGAGCTGCAGTAGATGAGTGTCCGCTAGGAAACGAATATCCTGTCGCTGTAGTAATCGCATCTCCTGCAGGAACTATCCTGCTGTCCCGTATTCCATGGTCTGTAGACGCAGGCAGTGAGCTTTACGACCGCATTGATAGCCACACCTAAGCCATATGAAGCAAGCGAATATAATCCGCTGCGCTTGTCCACGCACCAGTATACCAGTGCTGGAACGATCACAAGGTATGTAACTGCGAACAGTGAGATCATCTCCATAAAAGGAGTGAGCGCATCGTTAATAAGGAATCTGAAGTCCTGAAGGGCAAGCAGAATGTCTATATCTATCGATGATCATCCTATCTCGATTTTTTAGCACCGTTACTAAGCTTAATTTTTTAGTACTGGTGTTGTGAATTATTGTAAATATTCCTATTGTTAATACAATACGAGCTATCGATTTTATGGTTGCAATTATGTTGTCAAGTATATTAATACATCACAAGAGATAATAACAATTACTTTTGATGCATAGAAGAAAATGCACCGGATTCAGATATTGGCTCTCCATCACAAATAAGGTGAGTGACGTCTCCAATACATTGGGAACGAAACATAGCATTATTTCCTCTTCGCATCTCAGTATTTGGAATTGAAATGCTTGATGAGGCAGTACAAATGGTTTGCTGAAGCATAATCACTATTAGACAATGGACAGACTTGTTTTTTGATCGTCCAAAATACAGATTTGATGTGCAATATGACATGTAGAGAACTATATAGTTGAAATGGACCATGTACGTATAGTTGCCGACAAAACGAGTTGTTAGGAAAAAGATACAGGATTATTACAGTTCCTGCAAAATGCTTGCAATATATATATATATATAGGAAAATTAAAATAGTAAATTATCCCTATAATCACGATAAAAGGAGAACCACATGAAAAAGTTTCTTTCTTTGATCCTCGTATTAGTGCTCGTTTTTGCTCTCGCTGCTTGCGGTGAAGCACCTGCACCATCAGAGGAAAACAACACTCCTGCACCTGCAGATAATACACCTGCACCAGCAGAAGAAACAAAGAAAATCTCTGTATGCTTTATCACAGAGGCTCTTGGAGACAACTCGTTCGCAGATGCTTCCGATCGCTCTATGAAAGAGTATGTTGAGAAGTATGACATTGATTACTTCTGCACACAGGTTGGTGCTGGCGGAGACCAGATCACCGCAACCCGTGAAGCTGCACAGAATGGCTATGATATCGTAGCTGTTGGTTACAATGCAGAAGTTCTTGCAATGCTTCAGGAAGAAGCAAAAGACTACCCTGATACATTGTTCTATCTGTTCTCTGCAAAGGCAGACACAGAAGTTGATGGTCTTGACAATGTCGTTGCCGGATTCTTCCGGTCCTGCGAATCTTCTTATGTTGGCGGACTTGTAGCAGGTGCTATGTCTGAAACTGGCAAATGCGCATTTGTGGGCGGACAGGAGAACGTTGGTCTTTATGACTGGATGATTGGTTATGTACAGGGTGTTGAGCGCGCAGGCTCTATCGCAGTTTACAGCTGGATCAACGGAGAAAATCCGTGGTCTGACCCTGCAAAAGCAAAAGAGCTCTCTAAATCTCTGAAGAACAACTATGATGCAGATATGTTCTGGGGATGCGCTGGGCAGTCTGGTGACGGAGTTTTTCAGGCAGTTATTGAGATGCGTGAAGAGAACCCCGACAAGACTATTTGGGCACTTGGAGTTGACGCAGACCAGTATGCTGTATTTGAAGCAAACGGCAAAGATGATGTTGCTGAAGTAATTCTTACTTCCTGCATGAAGAACCCGATGGGTCCTGTTGGTGGTTTCATTGAGACCCTCCAGGCTGGCGGAAAAGTACAGGGCGGCAAAATTACCTGCGGAATCAAGGACGGTGCTTGCGGAATCGCAGAGAATGATTGGTACAAATCTCAGGCTACCTCAGAAGCTCAGGCACTTGTTGAAACAGCAAAAGACGAGATCAAGTCTGATAAAGCAGAGATTGTTACTGCTTACGGACTCAGCATCGACGACTTAAACAAGTTCTTGTCAGAACACACTTTGAACTTCCAGGCAGCAAATATGTAATAATCTCTTAGATGACAATAACCATGTCATCTCTTATATCGGGGGATAAGGTCACAGATATCTGTGACCTTATCTCTTTACAGGGAATAAACATTATGCGGAACAACTCTAGAAGCAACTAATTGGAGGTAATAATATGAAATGCAAAGACGAATTGATTGCATTGGCATGGAAAGCACGAGAAAAGGCATATTGCCCTTATTCGAATTATATGGTTGGAGCTGCAGTTCTTGGATCTAACGGGAAAATATATACAGGGTGCAACATCGAAAATGCGAGTTTCGGGTTAACAGTATGTGCTGAAAGAGTAGCTTTGTTTAAGATGGTGTCAGATGGCTGTAGAACATTTGAGGCTATCGCGGTGTGCACGGGTGATGCTGGAAAAGAAGGACCTCCGTGTCTTGCCTGCAGACAGGTTATGACAGAGTTTTGTGCCAATTTTGATGTACCTGTTTTTGACTGTAGTCCAGATGGTTCAATTTGGGAGCACAAACTTAGCGAACTCAGTCCACTACCGTTTGTTGTTTTCGAAAAAAACTCAGATTATCATGCATAGTTCGATATGTTAATGCAAATCTCAACATTGTGCTAAATGACTATTGAAGAACAGGAAATGATGCTTTAAGCAGAAAGGTAATATTATGAAAAAACTTCTACAAACTTCTGAACATATCCTTGTTGGAGGCCACCGTGGCTGCGAGTGTGAGCTTCCTGAAAACTCCATAGCCGCAATGGAACGCGGTGTGAACGACGGAGCGGATTATCTTGAGATCGATGTCCAACTCACCAAAGATGAGGTTCCGGTCATCTACCACGATATGCGTCTGGAAACAAAGACTTCTCTCACAGGTTATGTACATGAGTTCACTGAAGCGGAACTGCGCGAAGCCGTGCCGGGTTTCTGTACACTGAGGGAAGTAATGCAGTGGGGCAAGAAAGCAGACGCGTGGTTCGGGCTGGAACTAAAGGGTATTCCACTCGTCACTCAGCCAACGAACATGCGTCTTGTGGAGCTGTTGTCGCAGATCGTCAGAGATGAAGGAATGACAGACCATGTATTTGCGTTCAGTCTAGATTTCCAGGTGCTAAAACATTTGCGCGAAATCGATTCTGACATTCCTATCGGGCTCATCATCGCTAACGTCCCGCAGGATCCAGTAGCCCTTATGAAAGAGATGGACGCCTGCATCTATCTCGGTTACATCTGGCAGATGACTCCGCAGATAATCAATGACCTTCATGAAGCAGGATATTACGTTGACGGAGCGATACTCAGAGAAAAGATGTGGCAGACGCGTGCCAGAGAGTTAGGTGTGGATATGTTTGAAACAGATTTTCCTATAGATGATGCAAAGACAATCACCCCAAGAGTCCCGAAATAACAAAATAATCACAAAAAAAGTGAGCTATCTGAAAGAATCCAGATAGCCCACTTTTTCATTATATAATTAACAATTAAAAAATGCCCAAATATTGCCATCGAGAGCTGTGAGATTTCACAAATTAACAGTTTTTAAGGGATTTGCAAAACCTAGTCACTTATTCCCGCTCATTCGTAGTCAGTTGACTCGCTGATCTGAAGCGAACCGTCTTTGCCACTCTGCCAGATCTCATAAAGATGTTCCTGACCCTGGCTGTCGTGCAGAAGGATCCCGTATGTCGGAAGATCCATAAGGTACGGAGTAGTCAGAACAAGCGGGGCGTCCGGAGTCAGCGAGTTAAGGTGATAAAGCTCCTCAGTGATCCAGTGCGGCCCGGTCTCATTCATCTCATCCATGCTGAGGCTCACGACGCTCAGATCCCTTACAGTTTCGTTTGCAGTAATGCGCATCTGGATGCACTCATCACTTCCCGTGAGCATACACTCCTCGAACCTAGGGTATTCGTCCATAACGCTCCCGTCTTCTTCCGTGATGGAGATAGGATATGATTTCGGGACATAACCCATACTGTAAACGCCATATCCTATATAATCCAGCTGCTCAAAATCAGTGATGATACCATCTTCATCTGTGGTTACGATACCGAACATCGGCTGAAGGATATCAGACATTGCCATATCCCCTTCTCCCGGGATAGCCACATAATCATAGAAGACTGCTTCAAGCGGATGATCATTGTCTGCATACTTCATTAGCACGACATAGAGCTCATCTTCATAGAATGTCGTGTAGAAATCAACGCCCTCAAGTTCCTGGATCATAAAGAAATCTGCAGCGCTGCACCAGCTGTATGCGAAAAATGTGCTGTTCTTCTTTCTCAGAGACACCGTCTCATCATGGTCACGCGGAGCGACATCATTGTCCCTGCAGAAGATCCAGGTGTTTGTATCTCCGGCAAGAAGATTGTATCCAAACACCCAGTAACCGATGGCAGACTCGCCGTTTCCAGGCTCACGCATAAGTAGGAGGTCCTTTCCTTCCGCCCTGCACGCCAGAAACTGGAACATAGCCGTCTCACCAATATAATAATCCATATTCCCCTCAAAGAGGTCTTTGGAGACCTCATACGGGATGAGAGTTATGAGATCTATCGACCCGTCCTCATCTTCCATAAGCGTAGTGACTCTGTAATCGCAAAGCGCAAATTCACCGTCATCACGTGTGATCACAGCCTTGAGCTCATCATCGAATTCGATCGTAGTCGTGACCTCATCGTCCCTGATGACGCCCATAGGACACTGTCGCCATTCTCCAGTAAGGAACTCAACGGCTGTTTTCTGATCATTAAGAGCCTTTGCATACTCCTTAGGCGCAACTACAGGATCCGGTTCAGGAACCGGGTCCGGCTGCGGAGCAGGTCCCACGGGAGTGTGCTCCTGACCGCAGGATGCGAGGCATAACACAAGACATAAAAGAACTATAGAAGCTAAAATCTTCCGCATAATCAGGTCCTCTTTTTAATATTCAGGCACTGCCTGAGAGTAGAACTGCAGTGAATAATTCGCCGCATCTATTGCATCTGAAAGCATTGCGAGGAATTCATCGACTTCCTCTTCCGTATTGTAGATACCGAAACTGATACGGATCATTCCCGGTGTATTGACATCGACACAGTTTTCAAATCCCTCTGCCTCATCGTCTGAAATGCCCATAAGCCGCCACACATACGGATGGGCACAGAACGCTCCTCTTCGTGTAGCTACTCCGAAGTTCTCGGCAAGCGTTCTGGCAAGTACGAAGGAGTTAAGATCCGTGAAGTTGAACGTCACGACACCGACGCGGTCCTCAAGATTGTCTGTATCCCCGTAAAGGATGATGTTGGGCATATCTTTCAGCCCGTCCACAAGTTTGTGGATAAGAACTTTTTCGTGTGCTTCGATGTCGTCAAATCCGATCTCCTGAAGCACTCTTATCGCTTCACCGAGTCCGACAACTCCGGCGTAGTTCGGTGATCCTGCTTCGTATGAATCCGGAGCGTACTTATATGACTGCTTATAGTCCCTGACGATATTGACGATACCGCCGCCGTAGAACTCAGGCATGTGCTCGTTGAGGATCTCCCAGGGTCCGATGACAGCTCCGCCGCCGTACGGGGAATACATCTTGTGAGCGGAGAATACGAAAAAGTCGATATCCTCCTCCGGAGTTTCGCCCTTCATGGAGAACTGGCGGTGAGCAACTATCTGCGCACCGTCCACGATGATCTTCGCGCCGTGTTCATGAGCCATCTTCGCCACTCTGTGGACATCGGTGACATAACCGGTGACGTTGGAAGCTGCCGTGACACAGACATATTTGACTTTGCCTTCGTTCTGGGTAAGCAGTCTCTCGATATCTTCATAGATGATCCTCCCCTGCTCATCCACTTCTGCGTAGATGACGTTGCAGCGCTCACGCCAGGGCAGGTCGTTAGCATGATGCTCTATCCTGGTGGCAAGAACAAGATCGTCCTCGCTCTCTACCAATGCGGAAGCAAGCTTGTTCAGGCCGTCTGTAGTAGTGTTGACATAGAAACAGGTATATATGTTGGGATCCGCTCCGACAAAGTCCAGGACCACTTCTCTTGTATCATTGTAGAGGTCAGTGGAATGGTTGGATTTCTGTGAGAATCCGCGGCCGATGGAGCCGTACATGTTCATCTCCCTGTCCACCGCGTCCATGACGGGTTTGAGCGGAGGTGTAGTCGCAGCATTGTCGAAGTTGATCAGCGGACGCATCGTTCCATCTGACAGTTCCATCGGTTCTTCCACACCGACAACATAATCGCGGATGTTGTCTATCGTGTAGGTTACCGGCTCATCCGAAGATTCTTCTTTATCTTCAGGTGTAACTTCAGCGGTCTGCTCCGCCTCCACGGCCGGCTCATCTGCAGGCTTCTGTCCGCATCCGGAAAACGTTCCGCAGATCATAAGCATGATCAGCAGTAAGCACAATAGTTTTCTCACAGTCTTTGCCATTGAAAGGTCGTCCTCCTAAAAATCAATAATCCTCAAAGATTTTACATTATTACACTCGTATTCACAAGATAATGACATCATTCGTCCTTGATATCATACAGCTCCGGATTCTTCCTGTAATGTCCCTCACTGTCCTTCAGATAATCCAGGACCATAGTAACTGCGCTGTTGTTGATCGGCCCGTATACATGCGGATACAGTCTGCCGAAGTCTCCTCCGTCCTCGTACCTGACTTCAGACTCAAGCAGATCCTCATCCATACAGATGATGACATAGTCTTCCGTGTATTTCTCAAAATTGGGAAGCACTCTCCACAGATACTTGATGGAAGAACAGTGTACGAAGCCGCCCTTATCAAGACTGTCATACCCCCAGTACTCGTTATCCTTAACAGCCTCCCAAGCTGTTTTTTTTTACAATGAGCAATGATCATTTTCCCCTCACTATCTCTTATCTATTTTCAACAAGCAATGATGGATCTGCGTCCTTCAATGAGAACCGGTTCCTTTTGCAGTATGCAGATTCTCCGCATAGGAAATGACTGTGATAATCCTCCGTCAGCTCAGAAGGATACGGTGAATCAGGGAGCCTATCCGGCTGTGAAAACCTGAGAAGCCAGTCGTGGTCTTTTTTTGATATTTGATACACCATAGTCACATCTGATGATCCGACATGCAGCAGGTCTGTGATCGCGTACACAGTCTTCTTCCCCTTGCTAAACTCAAATCTTCCTACCGTGACACCATATGCCAGTACGCCGTCCGTAGTAAGATCGGGTGTGCTTTTAGTCTCGATATCTTCAGTCTCTTTTGAGAATGTGATCACACCTGCACAAAATGAGATCTTTTCATAATGAAGTTCAGGAAACGCCTTTCTGAATTCGTCTGTGACGAAGTATATCTCCTCGTCATCCCATTCGTCTCCGGCCTGCTCCATGCAGGAGTTCATCTCCTCTCGTGTTTCAAAGGCGATGTCACCGACGATTATCTTTCCGTCTTCATTGAGATATTTAAGCAACGTATGGAGCAGTTCTATCTTCTGTTCATCTGTGAGATGATGCATAGCATAGCATGAGCATTCACTTTGGATGAATACTCATTGAATGCCGCATCCATCACTTCCGCATCTCTGGCTTTGAAGAAGACCAGATATCTCGGGGGATCTATCGACTTATCCTTCTTCAGAGCGAAATCAATGTTGTATTTCTTTGCTACTCTTTCAAAGGACTTGATGTTCTGATCCGTCACCTCGATATTGGTAAGCTGACTGTTCTGTTCCATCAACTGACCTACTGTCTGCTTCCCATGCGTCAGAGTGGGATTTCTCTGCTTATGATCCTGCAGGTATTTCCTGATCGCTGCCTGCAGAACTCTTGTTGTGATCCTTGCCGTTTCTTTTCCTGTACGGATCGATAAGGCAACGATCTGACTGTTGATCTCATCCTGCATTTAAGCACCTCCTTTCCTGAAGATGAGAACGAAAGAATAAACTACGGCGCTATGCCGCAGAATAAGCCATCGACAATCATAGGCATCACCTCCTTTACCAGTTCGCCATATCATGCTGGACCATCTGCTGATAATAGTTGTCGATCGTCATTGAAGCGTTGTACAGCGTCGCCAGGATGTATTGCTTCACATTCCTGACTTCCTGCTGGTTCTTTTCAAGACAGTCAAGAACATACTCGATGTGGGAGGAA
>JAFRJM010000024.1 GCA_017432285.1 Oscillospiraceae bacterium
AATCGAATGTAGAACGATGAAGGCTGGCTGACACATTTATCGCCGGGCGTGGTGTCCCAATCGAGAATTACGTCAGGCCAATCACCTTCATCATAAAGAAAGAGCAGAGACTGTGAAAGCCTCTACTCATATATTAAGAATAGAGATTCAGTTGCTAGAGTGAGGATATCATTAGCTGATAATTCTTTATCAGAGCAAATTTGTGAGATTGCGCTTTCATCTAGAGTTCTGTAAATAGATGTTGAGATTATTCAATGTCTATTTGTTATAAATAATATATGTCATTTTTCTTTCTAATTTGGTATAAAGTTATTATTACCAGCAAGATTGGTAAATATAGCTTTATACCATTCTCGTTGTAATCCAATTAGATTTATAGAACATAAATACAGATCAGAAATAAAAGTAGGAGGTGCTCATGATTGACAAAGGAAAAGAACCTGTAGTAACCACTAAAGCCGGTAAACTTAGAGGAACTTATATCGATGGCGTATACCGTTTTCTCGGTGTTCACTATGCTCAGGACACTTCCGGGGAGAACAGATTCCTGCCCCCGAGACCGGTAGAACCGTGGGAAGGGGAGAAACTGGCCCAGAAGTATGAGGACAAGTGCTGGCAGCACGACCATCCAAGCGCAGAGAGTCCTCTTCTCCATAGGGTGGAGACGGACAGATCCCGTCACATGCAGAAGCTCATGGAGCGCAGCAGCGAGATGGGAACTGGACGTCAGACAGAAGACTGTCTTGCCCTCAATATCTGGACGCAGGGCGTTGAAGACGGAAAGATGCGTCCTGTCATGGTCTGGTTCCATGGAGGCGGAGATTTCGCGGGTGCGGCAGAAGCGGACTGGCACGACGGATACAACCTTGCCAAGAAACAGGATGTGGTTATTGTCACAGTAGGGCACCGTCTTGCAATATTCGGATATATAGATCTCAGGGGATACGGGGAGAAATACAAGAATTCTGTAAACCTCGGCCACCAGGACATGGCGATGGCTATGCACTGGATCCACGACAACATCGAGGCGTTCGGAGGAGACCCTGAGAACGTCACTATCTTCGGTCAGTCCGGAGGCGGCGGGAAGGTATGCGCTCTCATGGGCATGCCTTCAGCAAAGGGGACGTTCCAGAGAGCCATAGTACAGTCCGGTGGATTCCTGACTGTATCCAACGAAAGAAGCGCTGCGGTCACAAAAGAGTTCCTGGATTACATAGGAATAGATAAGGAGCACATTGACGACCTGCAGCATTATCCTCCGGATGAGCTCATAAATAAGATGAGAGAGCTGAATGCCCCGAGAGATCCTTCCAACATGTACAATTTCTGCGTCTTCCTGGCGGTGTGGGACGGTGAGATCGTAAAGTACAATCCGTTCGACGGAGCAGAAGGATCAGAGTACAGCAAGGACATCTGTATGATCAACGGAGGGCCGAAGGATGACTCACTCCTGAACGCGCTCATGAATCCCAAAGTATTCAGCTATTCCTTTGAGGATGTAGCCAACGCCATAACTGAGTTCGGATATACACCGGACCAGGCGGAGAAGATCATAGATATCTACAAGGATATGCTCAAGGATGAGGTAAAAGGCGAGATACAGCCAATGGATATCTACGGCGCATTCACGAATGACCAAGCCGGTCTCAAGGACAATATACTAAGGTACCGTGCGCGTGCAAAGGTCGGAGCAGCTCCGTTCTACAACTATGTATTTGCCTTTGAAGGACCGTTCTCTGACACTAAAGCTATCCACGGTGTTGACGTACCGTTCTTCTTTGACAACGGTAAGTATGCAACCGGTATCTGGACAGCAGACACCTATGTGGATGCAATGAAGTGTTCAGACGCATGCGGCGCTGCATGGGCAGCCTTTGCAAGAACGGGAGATCCCAGCTGTCCTCAGATCGGGGTGTGGAAACCTTTCGATGAAGAGCATTACTATACTATGGTATTCAATACAGACAGCAAGCTGGTAAGCGACTACCGTTCGTCCGGAAGGAAGATCGCATTCGGAGAGATCTGATCAATACAAACAAAGAAAGGACTGTTACAAAATGCTTATTTTGCAACAGTCTTTTATGGTTATAGTACTTTATACAGCACGAAATACTGAGATTTCAGAAAAATGTATAAAAACATATAAGCTTTAGGATAAACTTAAGATATCAGAAACAAGAGACATAACTGTAAATTTACAATCATATGGTTACAGTGGTTTTAGGTCGTTTAACTGGTGGAGAATAGGCGTGAGATGAGTCAATTGGATCAACAGGTGAAGATACTATCAGATAAAGTATGTGCATTTCTGGATGGCATTCCAAGTTTTGCCAACGGTATGACCGATGACTGGTATGGGGAAGATAACCGGTTTCCGGATCTGTCTTTGGAGGCTTTGGAGGAAAACGAAGCCAGGGCTTCTGTACTTCTTGATGAGATCGATGCGATACGGTTGGCAGAAGGGCTCGGAAGCAGGGATCTCCTTGTGCTGGACACTGCAGAATACATGCTTAAGTATTATGTCTGCCCCTCGTTCTCTCCATACAGTTCAAATTATTACTATCTGGCTTTTGATGTCCTTCCTTATACATTCCCATTGTCTTTCGCATGGACGGAACTGTCCCGGTTCCCTTTCGATACTGTGGAAAATGCGGCAAAGCATGTGGAACTGGCATCAGATTATCCAAGATTCACATCATCGTTTCTCACAAAGCTTGAGACTCAGGCTGAAAAAGGGATCTACCTTTCTGCAGCAGCTATAGACAGTGCCGTCTCGACTCTCAGATCATACGCAGTGGATCCTAAGGATCATCCTATGTCTATGAGAGGACGTGGAGGAGCAGCTGCACCGGAACAGCTGGATGCTGAAGATGCGTTCTATGAGCAGGGAAGGAAGAACCTTCTTCAGGCTGCAGAATTTCTGGACGACCCGAATTACAGGTCCAAGGCTCCGGAAGCAGCAGGCCTGTGCAACTATCCCGGCGGAGAAGAGTACTACAGATATCTAATACGTTATCAGCTCAACTACGACCTGAACCCGGAGGATCTGCACCGGCAGGGCATGGAACTGCTGGCTTCTGCTGTTAGCAGGCAGGATAAGATACGCAGAGACCTTGGATTTAAAGGAAGCCATCAGGAACTGGTTGAGAGTCTCAGAGGCAATCCGCGGTTTTTTGCACCGGACTGCGAGACTGCAGAGCGCTTACTCAACAGTTTCATAAAGAAGTATACTGACGCATTGCCCGAGTATTTTGATCATACCGTCAGTGCAACATGCAGGGCTGAAAGACTTCCTGTTTCGCTGGAAGAGGGGATGACATTTGGATACTACAGTCCTCCTACGGAAAACCTCAGGGAAGGCATCTATTACTTTAACGGGAAAGACATAAGCAACAAATGCAATCTGTATGCTGCATCGCTCATGGCGCATGAACTGAATCCGGGCCATCATTTCCTTATCTCATGGATACTAGAGAACAAGGATATGGAACCTATCCTGCGTAAGTGCATGTGCAACAGCACGAATGAAGGGTGGGCGGAATACGCTTCCGTTTTTGCCGGAGAAATAGGATTATATGCAGACCTCTATGATGAGTACGGAAGACTTGAGATGGAGAAGTTCACTTGCTCAAGGATGGTCGTAGATACAGGGCTTAACGCAATGGGATGGAGCCTTAAGAAAGCAGCGGATTTCATGGTGGAGAATTCATTTGTCAACCGGGCTCAGGCAGAAAGTGAAGTTATCCGCTATGCAGCAAACATTCCAGCGCAATGTCTGCCGTACAGATACGGCAGTCTTAAGATGCTTGAACTCAGGGACAGATACAGAGAGGCTTTAGGAGAAGAGTACGATCCCAAGAGATTCCATTCGCTGGTGCTCAATGCCGGAATGGTACCTATGGATGCTCTGGAACGGTATCTGTACAGGGAAACAGCAGGCCGAGACAGGAGAGAAAAATGAGAAAGAAAGAGAACACAGCAGCAGTCCTTGCGCTTGCCGACAAAACATTCGAACTGTTCTACCGCTATGATCTCGCAGCAGCCAATACAGGCGCTACGGATCTGAGCGAGGCTCACATCCTCAGTGTGACTCCTGAAGCCGTAAAGGAAAGGGGAGATCAGGCTCGTCAGCTTATGGCAGAAGCAGATAAGCTTGAAGCAGCAGGTGTCAGCCATGACAATATGATGCTTCTTGGTATAGTGAGGTATGCCGCGCAGATACGTCTCAATGAGGAGAAGTATTACTGGAACCGTTTTGAATATGAACCTTACTTCAACAATATCCTTATATACATCAGTTATCTTCTTGGAATGAGTCTGAACGAAGATAAGTACGCAAAAGCCTATGTTCGTCTTATCGGTGAGATGGGACGTCTATGTTCGGAGTTCAGAGACAAGGCAGAAGGACAGCTGCAGAGAGGCATCGTCCTGAACCTTCGAATGACCAGGGATGCTATTGATATGTACAGAAGTCAGACTATAGATGATCCGGAGAAGAGCAGCTTATATCCGGACAGATCCCGTTTCGGAGATCTGGATTCAGATCTGTATCTTGAAGAGTGTAAAGAACAGATCAGGCTGTTCAGCGATGCATGTTCGAAGATGGCTGATTATCTTTCCGGAGAGTATCTGGACAGAGCTCCGGCAGAAATAGGATTAAGCCAGTATCCAGGAGGAAAAGAGTACTACGAAGCGTGCGTCAAGGAACGCGTCACCCTGGATCTTACCCCTGCCCAGCTGTATGATCTGGCTGAAGGATACCGAGCGGATATCGAGAAGAAAATGGGAGAGATAAGGGAGAGTATGGGGTACACCTGTTCACGTGAGGAATTCACTCCCATGATAATCGCAGATCCTGCGTATCAGATAAAGACTCCGGATGAGTTCGGACACGCGCTCAATACATGCGTCGCGAAAATGCAGGAGAAAATGCCTGAAGTTTTTGCCACACTTATCAGAACTCCGTGCCGTGCGGTACAGCTGCCGGAATCGATGGAGGCATTTTACGCAAACGGATACTACACTCCTGCTACTCCACCAGTAACATATGTTGGCGAATACTATTACAGCGGTTACAGGATAGAGACGAAGAATCCTATGAAGACAGAGCCGCTGGGATATCATGAGCTTATACCCGGGCACCACTATCAGATGACGCTAGTACAGGAGCAGGATCTTCCCAGACTGGCAAAGGTCTGCAGGACCACAGCATACAGTGAAGGGTGGGGAGAGTATGCAGCAGTACTTGCCGGAGATATCGGACTGTATGCAGAGCCGCTATCAGAATATGGACGTCTTGAGATGGACCTTTATCTTACCAACTTCATCACTGTGTGCACAGGCATCAATGCGCTGAATATACCCCTGGATGAGATGGTAGACCGTCTGCGGCCTTACTATCCTGACTTCCCGGGAGATATGCTTCCAAAGCAATTCACAAGAGTGTCCCAGAGCCTTCCGGCATTTGCCATAGCATATAAAATGGGTTCTGTCACGATGCAGTTTCTGCGCAAAGAAGCTCAGGAGAGACTTGGCAAACTCTTTGATATCCGGGAGTTCCACGATGCTCTTCTTGAGTGGGGAGCGATGCCGCTTCGGCTGCTGGAAGAACACATACGCTGGTATATTGAGAAGAAACTGAATAGTGAGCAATAAAAGAACGGAGGTATCACCTCCGTTTTTTGTTGCAGTTATTCTTTAATATACCTGAGTCATCTGGCTTTCGGCTTCATCCCGGGCTATCTCGCCGCTGTTCGCTTTGGACATGAGCACCACGTCTTTGTCTCTTAACTTATAGAAAATAAGGAACAGCGCACAGAGGCCTATACCTACGACCCATGTCCCGCTGTATACGAACCAGAGACCTTTTAGCGCTGAGGCGGGCTGGGTGATCCCCATTTCGGCTATCTCTTCAAAGCTCTCAGCCTGTATATCCTTCCATCCTGACAATCCAAGAATGAGAAGACCGATCGAGCTGGAAACGCTTGCAGATACTTTGTCTACAAATGAGTTAAGTGCGAACACTATGCCTGCGCTTTCCTGGCCTGTTTTGAATTTCCCGTATTCGATGCAGTCTAGCATCATATAGCGTGAAGCCATTGCATGAACTATGGAAGGCAGAGCGGTGACTGTAACCAGAAGCACATGCAAAGGAAGGTTCTTGTACCCAACGAGGAACACGCCGAGTCTCAGAACAAACTGGATGACCTGAGAAACTAAGGCAACCTTATATGTTTCATGTTTCTTGCAGAGAGTCTGAGCATATGCCTGGAAAAAGAAAGTAGGGAGCAGGACTATTAGTGTCGGTATAGTCAGCAGCTGGGAGTCTCCGTACAGGTAATAGGAGGCGAACAAGCTGATGGAGTTGTCACTCCGGATGCAGGCATAGACTATATTACTCAGAAACAGGAAGATAAGGTATTTGTTGCCTTTCAGTGCATTCAGCATCTCCTATAAAAAGTCAAACAGTTTAAGCTGTTTGCATTGTGGAAATGTGTTCGCTAACCATTCTGGATGGGTCAAACTCCGTCCTGTTGTTCAGAATAGCAAACACGATCCGTGCCATTTTTCTGGTCAGCGCTATTATC
>JAFRJM010000005.1 GCA_017432285.1 Oscillospiraceae bacterium
CGGGTCATAGTTCATGAAGATAATGCCGTCGCATCCGCCTGCGACCATGTTCTCAAGGTTGTTCTGCATCTTGGAGATCTCACCGTCATCCTGTGCGACCATGAAATCGAAGCCATGTTCATCGCAGTATTTTTTCATAACATCTGCCATGAATGACATCGTCTCATTGGTCAGGCCGTTGGTGTTGAAGCCAAGGCAGATCTTTTCTTCTTCTTTTTTGCCACCGTCACCACTGCCGCCGTTGCTGCCACCGCCGCCGCAGGCTGCCATGGATACTGTGAGGACCAGAAGAAGGAAAATAGCCAATAACTTTTTCATCTCAACTCTCCCTTTACTGTTTTTTGTGTGTTTTCTTAATCAAAAATACACTTCATAAACATGCCTTATAAAAGCGTATTTCATCATCAGTATATTTATGAAAGAATGTCTCTTCAACGTTTTACCTCTATCACATATATAGATTTGTTGAATTACACAATCCGAACTGTTTTTCTTAGTCAAATTGCAAGTACACAGATAACATTTTTCTAACAAAACCGAACAAATCCGTCTTTCACAAATAGACAATTCCAAAAAGTACTGTCCCACCACTTGAACATAAATGTGGGACAGTACATCTCTTTTTTCTTAAACTATCTTGCTTCTGGATGGCGCTCATTGTACCACTTGCGCCAAATACCCCTGTCTTTCAGAGGAAGCAGGTCTACGAATTTGTGGACTGCAACATCCCAGAAATCCCATGCGTGGACACCAGGCCAGGATTCAAAGATAACATCGTCTTCTCTGCCGTTCTCTTTGACAAATTCCTTGAAATCCAGGAATCCCTTATACGCGAAGTCCTGTTCACCGCAGGCATCATAGATCAGCGGCATGGGGTATCCGCTGTCTCTGAGTTTAAGGAAATTGCCCCAGACATCGTTTCTTCCGCCTCTCATATTGTCTTCCCTTGAGCAGTTGTATGTGTCCGACCTGAGTTTTGCTTCTTCCGGCATGTTCTCGTACTGCGCTATGGGATCAAACGGACCTACTGAGAAGATACCGATCGCTCCGTATTTGTCCGGGTTGTTGAATCCGAGTTTTGCTGCACCGAAACCGCCCATTGACAGGCCTGCGATAAAGTTGTCCTCTCTCTTGTCTGACAGAGGGTAATGCTTACGCAGGAATGCAGGAAGCTCCTCTGTGATATATGTGTAGTAGTTATCCCCGTTAGGCATATCGTTGTATCCGCTGTTATCTCCGTCTACAGATACGATTGCAAACTTATTAAGCATTGCCAGTTTCTCGATGGCAGAGTACTGCGGCCACTCCATGAAGTTGCCGAATGCTCCATGAAGGATCCATAAAGTCTGGAACTTCTCACCCGGTTCGACCATGTCCTCATATTCTGTTCCTACCGGAAGATAAAGATTCACATCGACATAGCCATTCAGGTTTTTTGAAAAATGCAGCTGATGAAATGACATCTCCGTGTTCTCCTATATTAATAATGTATATATGTGTTTTATTCTATCTGGCTTCCGGATGACGCTCATTATACCATTTGCGCCAGATGCCTCTGTCTTTGAGCGGCAGCAAATCCACGAATTTATGAACAGCTGTATCCCAGAACGTCCAATCATGGACTCCGTCCCAATCCTCGAATATTACATACTCGCTCATGCCTTTTTCTTCAACAAAGGCCTTGAACTGATCGTACCATACATGCGCAAAGTCCTGCTTCCCGCATGCATCATAAATGATCGGCATCGGATATCCGCTATCCTTCAGTTTGAGGAAACTCCCCCAGATATCGTTGACCTTCCCAGGTTCAAGATCACCTTCCTTGAAATTTGAAGACATCTCAAGCAGTCCCTCGAAAGGATTATTCAGGATATCTGCTGGACCAGCAGAAAAGATTCCTATGGCGCAGTATTTGTCCGGATTCGCAAAGCCGAGCTTGGAAGCGCCGTAGCCGCCCATAGACAGACCCGCTATAAAGTTGTCCTCTCTCTTGTCTGAGAGCGGGAAATGCTTGCGAAGGAATGCCGGAAGTTCCTCAGTGATATATGTATAGTAACTGTCTCCGTTTGGCATATCGTTGTAGAAGCTGTTGTCCCCATCAACTGAAACCACTGCGAACTTATTAAGCATTGCCAGTTTCTCGATGGCAGAGTACTGTGGCCACTCCATGAAATTGCCTGCATGACCGTGAAGGAGCCAAAGAGTCTGGAACTTCTCACCAGGCGCTACCATGTCCTCATATTCCGTGCCAACAGGCAGATAGAGGTTCACATCCTCATAGCCATTCAGATTCTTTGTGAAATGAATAAGATGAAATGACATGATCCTTCTCCTTATCTTGCTTCAGGGTGACGCTCGTTATACCACTTTCTCCAAATACCGCGGTCCTTAAGAGGAAGCAGATCCACAAACTTGTGAACAGCGACGTCCCAGAAATCCCATGCGTGAACACCCGGCCAAGTCTCAAAGATCACATCATCTTCCCTGCCGTTCTCTTTAACAAACTTCATGAATTCCTGAATGTCCTTGTATGCAAAATCCTGCTCTCCGCTGGCGTCATATATAAGCGGCATAGGATATCCGCTATCTCTCAGCGCAAGGAATTTGCCCCAGAGATCGTTTCTTCCTCCTCTGGCATTGTCCTCAGGCTTGCAGAAATAGGTATCTGACCTACGTTTACCTTCTTCATCCATGGCTTCATAGCGACCGATGGTATCAAAGGGACCTACAGAGAAGATACCGATAGCACAGTATTTGTCCGGATTGTTGAATCCGATCTTGGCCGCACCGCCGCCTCCCATAGAAAGACCTGCGATGAAGTTGTCCTCCCTCTTGTCTGAAAGAGGATAGTGCTTGCGCAGGAAGGCGGGCAATTCTTCCACAATATATGTATAGTAGTTGTCTCCGTTGGGCATATCGTTGTATCCGCTGTTGTCTCCGTCCACGGATACCACAGCAAACTTATTGAGCATGGCTAGTTTCTCTATAGCTGAATACTGAGGCCACTCCATAAAGTTGCCGAATGCACCGTGAAGCAGCCAGAGCGTCTGGAATTTCTCACCTGGCTCGACCATGTCTTCGTATTCTGTACCTACCGGAAGATAAATATTTACATCGACATAACCGTTAAGGTTCTTAGAAAAATGTAACTGATGGAATGACATCCCTGTCACCTCCTATATAAATGTATATAAGTGTATTATCTGGCTTCAGGATGTCTCTCGTTGTACCACTTTCTCCAGATGCCTCTGTCCTTGAGAGGCAGCATGTCTACGAATTTATGGATAGCTTCATCCCAGAAGATCCAGTTGTGTACACCATCCCAATCCTCGAATTTTACGTATTCGCTCATACCGTTCTCTTCCGCGAATGCTTTGAAGTTCTCAAACCAAGCATGCGTGAAATCCTGTTTGCCGCAGGCGTCATAGATGATAGGCATTGGATATCCGCTGTCCTTCAGTTTGAGGAAATTGCCCCACATATCGTTAGGTGTGCCGGGTTCCAAATCGCCTTCCTTGAATACGTATTTCCAGCTCGGCATATATACAGACTCATCATGAAGCAGATCTGCAGGGCCACAGGAGAAGATACCTATAGCGCTGAACTTGTCAGGATTAGCAAATCCGAATTTTGCTGCTCCAAATCCTCCCATTGAAAGACCTGCGATGAAGTTGTCCTCTCTCTTGTCTGAAAGCGGGAAGTGCTTGCGCAGGAATGCCGGAAGCTCTTCCAGGATATACGTGTAATAATTATCACCGTTGGGCATGTCGTTATACATGCTGTTGTCTCCATCCACAGATACGACTGCGAACTTGTTGAGCATAGCCAACTTCTCTATTGCGGAATACTGCGGCCACTCCATGAAGTTGCCTGCTCCTCCGTGAAGGATCCACAGTGTCTGGAATTTCTCGCCTGGCTCAACCATATCCTCATATTCCGTTCCTACCGGAAGATAGAGGTTGACG
Source organism: Oscillospiraceae bacterium (assembly GCA_017432285.1). Taxonomy (GTDB): domain Bacteria; phylum Bacillota; class Clostridia; order Oscillospirales; family Ruminococcaceae; genus RUG11783. The sequence continues at coordinate 3,966 of JAFRJM010000005.1, forward strand.
TCTACATATCCATTAAGGTTCTTTGTAAAATGCAAAAGATGAAAACTCATTTTTAATCCTCCATTTAATTGAAATAGGGAGAAAACAGCCATATCCCGTCTGTCTTCTCCCTTTTAACACTAACTGTTAGCGCTCTAATTTGCCCCAGATGTGGTTGCGATAGTACATGATACGGATACCGTCCCAGAGCAGTTCACGGTCCCACGGGCCGTCCTTTGTCAGCTTTCTCATGAGCGGGAAGCCAGCATTGCCGCCAAGACGGTCTACCCACTCGCCATAACCTGCGTCGCGCAAAGGCTGAACCAGACGCTCAAAGTCAGGAGATCTTCTAGCAATGACTCTCTTGCCGTTCAGTTCAGAGATCGTTGACATAGGATCTAGGTAGGCAGTATACAGTTCTTTTCCTTCATCTGCATGGCCATCCAGAATGTATTTCAGTCCAGCGTGGCTCTTATCAAGGAACTCACCTGGCCAGATACCGTTTCCTGCGCAGAAGATATCAAAAGCATCACGATATTTCATGAGCTTGGATGTCTGGCTGTATGAATACTCTACTGTGAAGTTGGAGTTGTAGAAGAAGCCGTTGAACTCGTCTCCGGAGAAGAGGATGCGGCTCTTGCGATCCAGGAACTGCAGTGATCCGAGTGCATGGTCCTCAACGCCTATGACCTCAAGAGGTCTTCCTGCCAGGTTGATGACGTCACCTTCCTTGATAAAGACTACAGGATAATCGTTAGGAGTATCCGGTCCCATTCTCATGGGGGATTTCTGAATAGCTTCATATGTGGTTCGTGACATATACGCGACATCGAACAGATAGTTGTTGACGATATGGTCGCCGTGTGAGTGTGTCGTGAGCACTCTGTACAGAGGCTTATCCGGAACTATAGACTGGCAATACTCACGTACGTTGCCGCATCCCATACCGGAGTCTACACACAGGATCTCATCGTCGCCTTCGATCAGGTAAACGAAGTCGCCATTGCCAAGAACCTGCCATACACCATCTGCAATCTGTTTATGCCTGTAATATGGTACGTTCCTCGGTGTCCTGTCGCCTGTTTCATAGTCCTCAAGGATGGTGTCATCCCAAAGGTTTGAATCGAAAGCAGGCATGTTCTTTTTCCATCTCATAGTGATACCTCCAAAAACCTTTCTCATTTTGTATTCAATATTTGTATTTCTTAACGCTGTATGCGTATTAGACCTTACGTTAAACACGTTTGAGCAAACACTTTTATATAAGTTCTATAAAAAGTATACCTTATTTCTTTCTTAAATCCGTGCTCCAGATATGTGATAAATCCATTTTTGTAGGCATGCCCAAATAATGTGAATGTTATTTGTACACTTTTATGTTTGATCGTTTTATGAGCTCTCCATTTATTCAACAAACAATATTTTATTCTGTAGTCATTATGTAGAAATTATTCTTTGCGCTATCTGTTCCGTTGACCTGAAGAAGCCGTAACCGTAAAATAGTTTTATAAAATGCATTTAAAAAACGGGATAGGAGACTAGCAGATGAAAGAAAAGAGAGTATGGCTCGTTTTCATCGGTTGTATGCTTTATTACGGCGCTCTTATGGGCGTCCTATATAACTGTGCAGGTGTTCTCATTTCCGGAATAATGAGCGAAGAAGGTTACTCCAGCTCCTCCCTGTCCGGATTTTTTACCGCAAGGAATCTTGTTCAGGCTGTAGCTATGCTTGCTACTGCGCAACTTTTTAGAAAACTGAACATAAAGATAGTTTCACTTGGAGTAGGTTTATTTACCTCCTTTTCATTTCTCCTCATGCCGTTATACGGATCCCCCGAGCTATGGACACTCTCTGGAATACTGTCAGGTATCGGCACCAGCCTTTCTATGCTTCTGCCCACGACGGTGATCAACAACTGGTTCGTAAAAAAGAAAGGTACTTTCCTCGGAATAGTGACCATGCTTAGCGGTATTCTTGGAATGGTCCTGAACCCAATGGTCAGCAAATATATAACTTCTCACGGCTGGAAAAAATCTGCTATTCTTCTCGGAGGGTTGTCTCTTACACTGAACGTCATAGCAACCATTCTTATGGAAAAACACCCTGAGGATGTAGGAGCTTTGCCTTATGGAAGTAACGGCACAAATATGCAGGCATATGAGGCCAAACCAAGAAGTCTCGGTGGAGAGAAACTCACTCTTGCTGAAATAGGGACATATCTGTTCATATTGTTCACTGTCAGTATGACAGGAAAAGGCATCCAGATGACTTCATATATCCCACAGTACAGTACATCCTTAGGTTATGCCCTGGAGGTCGGAGGCAGACTCACATCTGCCATTATGATAGGTAACTTCACTGCCAAATTCCTGTATGGTATAGTCTGTGACTGGCTTGGAGCATGGAGAAGTGTCCAGGTCTTTCTCGGCATCATAGGCTCTTCATTCCTGATGCTGTCACTGTTCGGAGGAGTTCTCCCCGTCATGTACTTGGCATGCGTATTTCTCGGGTTCTCATATATGAGTGGTATAGGGTTGTCCATGGTGGCAGTCGAGCTGTTCGACAAAGATAAGTTCGAGACACAGTACAGCAGAAACTCCATGTTCGGGACTCTTGTTATGACACCAATACCATATCTTGTTTCCTATGTCTTTGATAAAACGGGCAGCTTCCGTATCATATTCTTAACTTATGCATTTTTCATGTTCCTTGCGATAGTTCTTATCAGTATGAGAAACAAGTTAGGTGTTATTAAACAAACATCTTAAATTGTTTTTCCGTTACATACAAAAGAAAGAGGATCATTTGATCCTCCTTCTTTATTACTCCTAATTTATTTAGTCACCGAAAATGGAGATTCCGTATGTATTTACAATAGCATCCACCTTTTGGCCTGCTTTACACAGCGGGCACTCGTTGTAAGGTTTGCTGACGTAATCGCTGAGCATATATTTTGTATTGAAGATCGATGTAACAGGATAGCCTGCACATTCATCTACAGAAGCAAATATCGAGCAGGCTCCGACCGTCATTCCACCATAATACTCCACCGCCTCTATACCGCCCTGCACTGTGTATCCTGTGGTGATAGATGCAGCAAGTATAAGGACGTGCTTCCCCCTGATCATTGGAAGAGTGTTGTCTCTGAATATTAACTGGCTTCCTGTGGTATGCTCCGGAGTAACAACATAGATGGTATTGTTCTCGTTCATGCTTACGAAACCGCTGGCAGTAAGTTCATCGGCCATACAGGTACCGACTACCTCTGTCCCGTCAAGGCAGAGGATAGTGTCTATGACAGTAGATCTCTTATACTGTGCTGCCAGCTGCCTAGCAGCTTCTTTAGCCTCAGACAGTTTATGTTTTGTCATGGTAAGATCAACATAATAGTTGATATGGCTGTGGCTTGTAGCAAAATGGCCTTTCGCTACATGAAGCTTCAGTGTGCTGTTCGGATTAGGATATTCAACGATTTTGATCGCCATTTATCATTTCCTCCTGAATCATATCTTTTATTTATCATAGCAGATTTTTGATTCAGAATACATAAAAAAGGTCACCGTGTCTCTGCAGACCCGATGACCTTATGTGATTTTTTATCAATATCCAAGATAGCTGATGTTCATATCCACAGCTCCTCTGATACCAGGAACTGATCCGCTTCCTGTATACTGCCACATCTCATATCTTCCGCCGTAATCGGTCTGAGAAGTATAGTGCGCAAGCCATATCACTGTACTGGATCCAAGTGCTCCCGTATTGACTTTTGCACTAAGCCAGTATTTGCTTGCATATAGACCGGCGCGGTATCCGCTGTTTCTAACAGTCTCACAGAATGCTTTGACTATTGTCGTACGCTGTGCAGCAGACAACGACTTAAACGCAGCAGCCTGATCACCAGATGAAACAGGGTCTTCCAGGTCCATAAAGATTGGGTAATCAAGACTTACTCCTGCTCTTTGACACATCTGTACACATGCAGACGCTTCTTCGACTGCCTGCTGTTCGGTAGCTGCCAGAGTGAAGAAGTACACTCCGACTTTTAGTCCAGCTGCTTTCGCCCCACGGATATTAGAAATAAACATGTCATCCTGATAGATGCCACCTAATGTCGAGCCTCTGATACCACAACGGACAATGACAAAACTCACCCCGCTGTTCTTAACTGCATTCCAGTCTATTGTGCTGTAGCAGTTCCACTGGGATACATCTATTCCTTTTGTAGTTGCTGTAGACAGCACTCCTTCTGAACTGAACACATACTGAGATCCCTGGATTATCTGTGTTCCTGTGACCTTGTTTCCGTCTTTGTCAAAATAATATGTCTTTCCGTCCAGATTCTGCCAACCGGTATACTTGTATTCTTCAGGAGTCTTTTCTTTTTTAGGCTCTACTGACTTGAATTTATATGTACTATCTTTCGGTGCTCCATAGGGATCAAGAATCCTGCTCTTAACATCAACCCAACCTTTCTCTGGCTCTGGCTCTGGTTGAGGCTCTGGCTCTGGTTCAGGCTCTGGCTGCGGTTCCGGTTCCGGTTCTGGTTCCGGCTCTGGTTGAGGCTCTGGCTCGGGTTCCGGCTCAGGCTGCGGCTCTGGTTCAGGTTCAGGTTCTGGTTGAGGCTCTGGTTCAGGTTCTGGCTCTGGCTCTGGTTCTGGTTGAGGCTCCGGCTGAGGCTCTGTCACTGGTGTCGGTTCGTCTCCGCCTTCTTCATCACCGCCGATATTAAGGACTTCATAACTCTCAGCAGTAGCTATCGTACCATCTGCATTAAGTGTCACTCTTATACCTGATCTTGATCCGTCTGCATTAACCAGATATTTTGCCCCTTCATAATCTATGGTCTCCGGAATGGAGATATACAGTGTATTACCGTTTTCGTCTTTTACTTCTTTTTCCTCACCGGTACCAGGAACTACTGTTTTAGAGGGCTCAACATATTCGACTGTATCAGTTACTGCCGATCCTCCGCCTTTATTTCCCTGACCGTAATTGGCGTCCTCCTGCTTCATTTCTGCAGCAGAGGCTTTTTTGACTTCGACTTTGACCGCTTTATGCTCAACAGGTTTCTCTACTGTTACCGTGATAGGTTCTGGAGAAGTAAACCCTTCCATCTTCTCCAATGTGATGCTGTAGCTGCCAGGTTTAGGCCCTTCATATCTTATTACTCCGTCGCAATCCTCATCAGTCAGTACGATAGGGTCTTCTTCCTCATCCAGGAATTGGATCGTAACAACATAAGGAATACCCGCTAACACGACATCATCTGCGTCCTTCAGGCTGATAGTAATCTCTGCGGTTGAAGGAGCAGCGTCCAAAAACAGCGGAATGTCCGGCTCCTCATATGACAGCTTCATCATTGTTGAGATAGGGATATAGTCCTTTACTTCGCTTCCTCCGGTCTGCTCTATCAATGCTTCTGTTTTAGCAGCGGAAACCGAGTAGCTTAGAGAAAGTGCACTGGCTGAAAGGCCAAATACCATCACCAAACACAGTATCGCAGAAATGATAGGCGATACTTTTTTTCTGGAAATGGAGGAGAATACCTTTTCGATCTTATTCAACGGTTAACCTCTTTGATAAAAAGTTGTAGAAAAAATGTTCAAAAGCGATAAACATACAGTTTAATTATACAGATGATCATTGAAAAGACAACCTTTTCAACAAAGAATTAACGTAATGTTCAACAACTTTACACCTTTTAACGTTTTTTTGTGCAATATCTCTCAGACTTGCATTGTTTTTCAGTCTTGAGTATAGTTGAAAAAAATACTCAAGAGGTCGACTATGTACAAGATTGCTTTTGTTACCGGAGGAAGTCAGGGAATCGGAGCTGCTGTCTGCTCACTGCTGGCTGAAAACGGTTATTACACGGTAATAGGATATAACACGCATGAAGCAGAAGCCAAAGAAATTGCTGATTCCATCGTATCAAAAGGGGGTTTCGCTGTAACCCAACACTGTGACGTAACTTCGGAAGAGGAGATCTCCGACGCTGTTGCTTATGTTGAATCGCTTGGTGAACTGGATGTCGTAGTAAACTGCGCGGGCATTGTCGGAAGCGGTCAAATCCAGGATATCTCAACAGAGCAATGGCATCGCGTTTTTTCTACCAACACCAGAGGAACTGCTTTAGTATGCAGAGAAGCAGCAAAAGGAATGATAAGCAGACATCGCGGAAGCATAGTTAATATCTCTTCTATATGGGGCCTGTTTGGCGCATCATGTGAATCTGTTTACGCGGCAAGCAAAGCTGCTGTCATAGCGCTCACCACATCCCTTGCAAAAGAACTCGGGCCGTCAGGGATAACAGTAAACTGTGTCGCACCCGGCGTTATAGATACCGCCATGAATAAATGCTATTCACATGAAGAAATAAACGCCCTTGCCGAGCAAACACCTTTGGGCCGAATCGGAAAGCCCGAAGAAGTTGCTGAAGCTGTGCTTTTCCTAAGCAAAGCATCATTCGTTACCGGGCAGGTCCTGGTCGTAGACGGCGGTTTCACGTTATAACATCCTATACAACATAAGAGCGGGAGCATGCACCATCTCCCGCTCTTTTTAATGTTAACTATCACTCAATAACAATTACTCGATCCGTATTGTCATAGACAGTTTCTATTGTCCAGGTCTCAAGATCTATCACTGTCATGAGTTCGAACTGTTCGGACATATATTGAGCATCTTCTTTGTATGCGCCAAATCCCAAGGTAATGTAAGAATAATCAACATAAACCATATTGGGAATCTGGCCTACCGATGCGAGAAGGTCGTTCCAGTTCATTCCGACATCTATGGACTTGATATCTACATCTTTAAGAAGATCCGCTTTCCTCCAGTTCCTGGTATTCACACCAAAGAAATACATAAAAGTTCCTCTTGCGCCAATACCGATAGTGTAATTCCACGCAGGTGTCACTCCGTCAGCCAGCATGCAGCTTGAATTCGCCCGGTATACTTCTGTCTCACCGGCGGACACTCTTTCCATTCCGCTCACTATCTGTTTCATATCACCGCGGCTGTAATGGTTCTGCATCAGCAGACATTTGTGGAATTCGTAATAATCGTCCAGATAATCATTAAAGCTGGAGTAGATATTTGCCAACTTGCTTCCTTCAAGCGAACTCATATATAAAGGATCCTGGCCGTCAAAGTTGACCCCATATGATGTCTGATACGTTCCATCACTCAATTGAGAGCATACAAGTTCTCCCTTCCAGGACGGACTCAGATTTGCTTTAGGATCAACATGACCGAAGTGATATTCGGTTACCTGCCTTCCCTCGTCTGCATAAATTCTCACCATTGACGGTGTCGTACCTATCTGCTCACATAATTCAGAAAGCGATGTCTCTGCATTATAACTGGGTTCAAAATTGGAGATCGCACCTATTCTGGAAGCCTCTTCAAGATCCAGCACAGTGATTTTATCTGCAATCTGACCTGTGTACTCGACCTGTACAACGCAAGTGGGGGTTCCGTAACTGGTAAGAGAATAGCTCTCATATCTTGATACCCCGTTTGACTGCGATACCGGTTTCCCGAACGTTCTTTCGATCTGAGACCTTGTGATACCAGGGCTAAGATTGATTCCGTTTGAGAAAGACACCCCTTTCGAGCCGTGTGCATTTGTAGACGGATCAGTAGCCTCAGAAGACGGGAACAGTTTCTTTACTGTTTTTATCCCCCATAGAACCGCCAGAACCGCTATAGCCGCTATAAGAACAAGCACTATGCCTTTTGCGATTTTTGATCTTCTTTTCGCTTTTCTCTTAGATGCCTCATCGCTCTTATATAATTCCCGGACATCTCTTTCCTGAGAAGCTCTTCTTCTCTCTTGAGCTGCTTTTCTCCTCGTTTCAGAAGAACTGTCTTTTGAAACATCAGGCCTCTGGCTTGAAGCAGATGAACTCTTCTTCGTTTGCGGTTCTTTCGCCGCAGTAGTTTTGCTCGTTTTTTTCGCAGAAGAACTGTCCGGTACTACAGGTTTTGCAAAAGACTGTGTAGCCTGCGGATCCCTCTTGTTGAGCAATGCCGGCCTGCTGTGTGAAGACGTACCAGCTGAAGATGTCTGGGCTGAAGATGCATTTCTCTTTGTGGTATCCGCTATAAGAATATCGGAATCCTTGATTATCTCACCGGCACAGCTTTTCAAGCTGGAAAGAAACTGAAGAAGTTCATATTCTGTAACAATGAATGGGGCATTTTCGCCATGAGTGGCTACTGTCATAGCGATGCATCCTTCTTTTTGCGGCTGCAAGCTAAGACCGATCTTGAGTTCAGGTGATGTGAGCCTTATGTCATACGGGCGATAAACAGCACGGAAAGAAGTGGAGCCTATTACAAAGGTTCCACTCCAGCCACCGGATTCGTCCGGTGCAAGATTAGCATGCATATTATTGCCGTACAACTGTTTGTTGCCAAAGTTATTCAACAGTCTCCACACCTGATTTGCAGGCGTAGTAAAGGCCATAAGTGCAGTATAATGCTTTCTTTCCTGGCTCATTGATTTCCTTTCGATCTATGAATTTTGTATTACATCAGTAACTCTATGATTTGAATCAAAGTAAATGATCAGCGGATATTCATACGGGAGATCTGAATCCTGATCTGCTGCTGACTCCAATCCATATCCTAGGATCACAGATTCATCCTCAAGGATCGCAGCATAAGTTGGTATTATCTGAAGTTCTTTAGAAACATTGAACAGGGTATTCCCGCCCCTAATCGAATAAGAGTCTTTGTTTGATGCTAAAGTGTCCTTTACCTGCACAAGGTGGAGATTCCTCATTGAAGCGGATACTGCTATACCGTCTCTTACAACTATTGAATAGGAATATCTGTACCCTTCATCACTTTTGCTGCACAAATATGTGTATTGTGTCTCTTCTTCCACAAGTTGAAGCTCGATCACTTCTTCAGCCATGCCAAGCAGTATGTCTGCCTCTTCTTTTGTTTTCCCAGGCAGAAGATATACTCTTCTATAGGCAGCTCGGTCTGTATCGTACTGAACGATATTAGAATACTGACGTTTTGTTGCCGGTGGGAGTTCGCTGACCCTTAGCGGATCATCCGGACTTTCTGCAAGATAGTATCCGACCTGAGTCTGTATCTGCTCTTCATTAAGACGCAAAACCAGTTCAGCTGTCTTGTTTACATCAAAGATCTTATCCTCAAAAAGGTAGTGCCCGAAATAAAAGTATTTGGTGCCGCTCTTGTCGATCCAGAAAGCACTCGGTTCGAGCTCCAGTTCCTCTTTGATCTCTGTAACGCTCATGCTGGGCGATACAAGAGTCCTGAAGTTTCTGATAGGAACTCCGTAGCTGTCCGCTTTAGAATGATCTATATACCCATATCTGCGAACACGTCCGTATGCATCATATACGACACGAATCTCACTAACAGGATTTCCCTTCTCATCTTTTTCTGTAGAGCTGTAGCTGAACTCATCGACCGATTCTTTTTTACCGGCGCAGCTGAGCAAGTATTCCACTTCCCTCTTTCTTTGCCCTACAGAAATCTGCGCGGCATTTTCGAAGCTTACAAGATCGCTTTCAGCAATAGAGAGTCCAGTGGAAGGAACGATATCACCTCTTTCGAATGAAAGGCCAACCGAAATAACTCCTACTAGCACGGCAGTGAGAATAACACCAAGGATCTTGTTTCTGGTTGAAATATACAGTGTCTTCTCAGTGTATGGATCTTCCACGACATTGCTTTTGTTCGGCCTTGTATACCCACGTGTCACCCTGAAAAGCATACCGCCGAGATTCAGGTGATGATGTTCTTTGTTCTTGTCTTCTTCGTTCTTATATGCATAACAGGTCTTGCGAAGATTTTTAAGGATGTTTCTGTTCGTTACTTCTACCGGATATTCCTCTTCTTTTATATCCGCCACATCCTGATATGTCGTCGACAGGGAGACCTTACACCCGTTCTCTGCTCCCCTTACGGATATCTCGTCCGTCTGATACGCTCCGGTGAAAGCGATACGCTGACCTTCTTCGATCTTTGTGATAACAAGGCTGGATGCACTGTTCCTGAAATTGAGCTTCCCTCCGAGAGAGAATCCGGGAGTCACTTCCAGCAGCTGGAGGCTTTCCGGCCAGCCGAACCAGTCCTGATAGGAGGATACGTCTGTAAGGACTTTCCAAACTATATCAGGCGAACACACAAAATGCTCTGACACTGTCCTGCTGGAGCTCATCGCATACCTCCCCATTGTGAATATCTCATTTTAACACTTAAGCATTGTGAAAGCAATCTGACTGCATCTTACAGATAGTTTCCGAAATCTTTGAACACCGATTATTCCTTGAAATAGGCTTTATCTAAAGATATAATAACTTAGTTAATACATTATGAATGAAGGAGATTTTGGTATGAATCCGAGCGAAAAATCAATGGATAAAATCGTGGCGCTGTGCAAAAACAGAGGCTTTATCTTTGCAGGCAGTGAGATCTACGGCGGTCTTGCAAACTCCTGGGACTACGGTCCTCTGGGGTCATTGATGAAGCAGAATGTAAAGAACGCATGGTGGAAGAAATTCGTGCAGGAGAGCCCCACGAACGTCGGATTGGATGCCGGTATCCTCATGAACCCCAGAGTCTGGGAAGCTTCAGGACACGTCGTAAACTTCAACGACCCTCTTATTGACTGCAAGAGCTGCAAGCGCAGACACCGTGCAGATAAGCTCATCGAAGAATGGGCAAAAGAAACAGGCACAGAAGTGAATGTTGAAGCGATGCAGAACGAAGAGATGGTTGCCTACATCCGTGAAAAGCAGATTCCCTGCCCGGGATGCGGCGCATCAGACTACAGCGATATAAAGAAATTCAACCTGATGTTCAAGACACACCAGGGTGTAACCGAGGAAAGCGGCACAGACGTTTATCTTCGTCCGGAAACAGCTCAGGGCATATTCGTGGATTACAAGAGCGTCCAGAGAACGACCAGGAGAAAAATCCCCTTCGGAATCTGCCAGATCGGAAAGAGTTTCAGAAACGAGATAACCCCAGGCAACTTCATTTTCCGTACTCTTGAGTTTGAACAGATGGAGATGGAATTCTTCTGCGAACCCGGAACAGACCTTGACTGGTTCCAGTACTGGAGAGGCTTCTGCAGAGACTGGCTGCTGTCCCTTGGATTGACTGAGGAACATCTGCGCCTTCGTGATCATGAACCCGCTGAACTTGCATTTTACTCCGTCGGCACAACAGACTTCGAGTATCTGTTCCCGTTCGGATGGGGCGAGCTCTGGGGAATCGCAGACCGCACAGACTATGACCTGTCCCAGCACATGAAGTTCTCCGGAGAGAACATGGAATACAAAGAAGAAGGCAAAGAGCCCTTCATCCCATACGTCATAGAGCCATCTCTTGGTGTAGAGCGTGCAATGCTCACCTTCCTGTGCGATGCTTATGATGAAGAGGTCGTTGGCGACAACGATACACGTGTCGTCCTTCGCCTGCACCCCTATCTCGCACCATACAAAGCTGCCGTTCTTCCTCTCAGCAAAAAATTGGGCGACCAGGCAAAGAAAGTCCGCGATCTTCTCGCCAAAGACTTCATGGTCGACTACGACGAAGCTGGATCCATCGGCAAGCGTTACCGCAGAGAAGATGAGATCGGTACACCGTTCTGCGTCACATACGACTTTGACAGCGAGACAGACGGCTGCGTGACAGTCCGCGACAGAGACACAATGGAACAGGTCAGGATCTCTATTGAGGAGCTTCCGGCTTACATCCGTGAGCGCGTTTCTTTCTAGTTTCAGGCTATAAAGATTTATATTGCGCCGGAAGGAAATTCCAATCGGCGCATTTTTATTGGATATATTTTTAACAGGTATACATAAATGGTAAGAAGTGATTTAAGGAACATCGCAATAATAGCGCACGTAGACCACGGCAAGACTACTCTGGTCAACGAAATGCTACGCCAGGGCGGTGCTTTCAGAGAAAATCAGGTGATCCAGGACAGGATCATGGACAGCGGGGATATCGAACGCGAGAGAGGTATAACCATTCTTTCCAAGAACTGTTCCTGCACATATAAAGGCATAAAGATAAATATCATAGACACCCCTGGACATGCTGACTTCGGTGGAGAAGTAGAGCGAGTCCTTAAAATGGCAGATGGGGTTCTCCTGCTTGTGGATGCAGCGGAAGGCCCTATGCCACAGACACGGTTCGTCCTGTCTAAGGCTCTCGAGCTCGGGCTTATGCTGATCGTTGTCGTAAACAAGGTCGACCGTCCCGATGCACGTGTAACTGAAGTGATAAACGAGATACTCGAGCTCCTCATGGATCTCGGTGCAACGGACGAGCAGTTTGACAGCCCAATGCTTTTCTGCTCCGGTAGATCCGGAACAGCAAGTTACAGCCCCGATGTTGAGGGAGTGAACCTTGAGCCTCTGTTTGAGACTATAAAGAACTACATCCACTGCCCTCGCGGAGATGAAAACGGACCTCTTCAGGTACTTGTCTCTTCTATAGACTATAACGACTACGTGGGCCGTATAGGCGTAGGTCGTATTGAGCGCGGTGTCATCCATGTCGGAGATGAGGTACTGGTCTGTGACTACCATGACCCGTCCTTGCAGAGAAAAGAAAAGGTCTCTGCTCTGTATCAGTTCACAGATGTCCACAAAGAAGCCTACGAGCAGGCTACCGTCGGAGACATAGTAGCTGTATCAGGTATAGGTGAAGTTACTATAGGCAATACACTGTGTGACAAGGATGCCCCGGAGCCCCTCCCGTTTGTCAAAATAAGCGAACCGACTGTTGAGATGACATTCTCTGTGAACAACAGCCCGTTTGCAGGAACAGAGGGCGAATACGTGACATCCAGGCAACTCAAGGACCGCTTGTTCCGTGAATTGATGAAAGACGTCTCATTAAGAGTAGAAGAGACCGACTCAACAGACAGCTTCCGTGTTCTCGGAAGAGGAGAAATGCATCTCTCCATCCTAATTGAAACGATGCGCAGAGAAGGCTACGAGCTGATGGTCTCCACACCAAAAGTCCTTTATAAAGAGATAGATGGTAAAATCTGCGAACCATATGAGAGACTTGTCTGCGACGTCCCACAGGAATATGTAGGATCTGTAATGGAGAAGATTGGTTCTCGCAAGGGAGAACTAAGGGAGATGCTCCCTCAGGGAAGCAGGACTCGTTTGGAGTTCGTGATCCCTTCCAGAGGGCTGTTCGGTTACAGAAACGACTTCCTGTCCGACACCAAGGGCGAGGGCATAATGAGCTCCGTGTTTTATGAATATGCTGAGCGCAAGGGAGATATAGCCATGCGAATGAACGGTTCTCTTGTTGCTTTTGAGACCGGCGACTCGGTCACATACGGTCTGTACAATGCACAGGAGCGCGGAGCACTGTTCATCGGGCCAGGTGTTAAGGTCTATGCAGGAATGGTAGTAGGCGCTTCACCAAAACCAGGTGACGTAACTGTAAACGTGTGCAAGAAAAAACACGTTTCCAATATGCGAGCAGCAGGATCTGATGAAGCTTTGAGACTCACCCCGCCAAAACAGATGTCTCTGGAACAATGCATCGAGTATCTGTCTGACGATGAACTGCTCGAGGTAACTCCGCAGTCCTTGCGGATACGCAAAAGAGAACTTGATCATGCTCAAAGGATGAGAGAGCTGTCCAAAAAGAAAAAGGAACAGTAACAGAACGAAGGGAGGCCTAGGCCTCCCTTCTTATATTATTACTATATTAATTACTGTAACGTGTTCTGGTTATTATTCTGATCTAACATCTGACTGGTCTGAGCTGCCTGCTGCTGTGCCATCCACTGATCGTACTCTCTCTGTTTTTTTGCCTTGTATGCTTTTACCGCTTTGCGGATGATGAAGAAAAGGATCACAGCAAAGATGATGAGCGGCAGAGCCTCGATGAGTCCGAGAACAAGATTCTCTCCGAATCTGACGATGTTCCTTCCGGTTCTCTTGAATGTGTCGATGATACGCTGACCGAATGTAACAGGATTTGATGTGACAACACTGACTTCATTCAGATATACAGTGATTGTAGAATAATCCGCCAGGTTCTGATACACCTTCATCTGGGATGTGTAGCTTTCGATTTGATAAATGGTATTGGACAGCTGCTGCTCGATCTGGATGAGATCCGCAACCGTATCAGCCTGGTCCATCATGGCGATAAGACGGTCTTTCTGCGCGTTGAGGGACTCAAGTCTTGCCTTGGTGTCCAGATATCCGCTGGTGATATCCTCCTGCCATGTATTCACGGATCTGACGTTGCCCACAGTGTTGACGCTGTCAACGAACTCATGGAATTTGGATGCAGGTACCTTGATCTGCAGTTCAGCGCTTTGTTTGATATAACTGCCGTTGTAGTTTGTATAACCGCCGGATCTGTACTGATTGCTGATAAATCCGCCTGCTTTACTGATAGCCTCCTGAAGGGCTGCCATGCTCGCTTCAAAATCCAGCGTCTCCATATCTATGCTTGCGGAGAATGTTAGGATAAGTCCCTGCTGAGCGTTAGGATCTGAGTATACACCGTTTTCTGCTTCGTAGTAATCGTATGATTGCTCTGCTTTAGCGTCATATGCCGCCCCGCCCATAGAAGGAACAGGTTCAGGCATCGGCGCATAAGCCGCTTCATCGTCATAATAGTAGCCATTATCCGCTCCGGATTTGCCGCCGCATGCCGTCATGAACATACATACGACAAGGAACAGCGCAATTATCTTAATTGTTCTTTTCATCTTTGTTATCGTGCAGTGACCTGCACTTTTCCTCCTTCGTGGTCGTTACATCCATATAGTGACAGATAATTATGTATTTGTTGCAAAGATATCCGGATTGTAATCTTTTTGTAGCAATTCGCGATTTTGTTTTCGTCGGTGCCATTATATCATGCTTCACTCTCACTGTGTTTTCCTATGCATTGCCTATTTCTTGCGGTCTTTTTGACAATGGGATTATTTACCAAATCCCATGCGTTTTTTCGTTGACAAAGGAAAACGCTCATGGTAGTATAGTAGAGCGCTTTTTGAGCGCGTGGAAAATCGCTGGTATAGCTCAGTCGGTAGAGCAGCTGATTTGTAATCAGCAGGTCGGGGGTTCGAGTCCGTCTACCAGCTCCATTAAAAGGGAGAGTTCCCGAGTGGCCAAAGGGGGCAGACTGTAAATCTGTTGTCGACGACTTCGTTGGTTCGAATCCAACCTCTCCCACCAAGAACGATGGATCGAGCATCCATCGTTCTTTTGTTTATTCTATTTGGAGGGAAAAATGACAGCAAAGGAATTTCTATCAATACTGCAGCAGGCAGGCATACTGAAACTTACAAAACGTCACTGCTTCACAATGGGCGACCGCTGGGAGAGCGTCGCTGAACACAGCTGGAGAATATCGCTCATGGCGATGCTTCTGAGCGGTGAAAAAGAATTCAAGGATCTCGACACAGATAAGGTTATACGCATGTGCCTCATCCACGACATCGGAGAATCTTTCACAGGTGATATCCCTGTTTTCATGAAGAGCTCAGCCGACAGCGACACAGAGGACGATCTGTTTATGAACTGGGTAAGATCGTTCCCGGAACCTCAGCAGTCTGAATGGACATCGCTCCTGGAAGAGATGGGAAAACTTGAAACAAAGGAAGCCAAATTGTATAAGGCTCTGGATAAAATGGAAGCGCTTATCTCCCATAATGAATCCGACATTTCCACATGGCTTCCTCTTGAATATGACCTTCAGCTGACGTACGGTCAAAAAGAGATGTCTGAGTTTGAGACTCTTAAAGACATAAGAAGCGATATCGATGACTGGACAAGAGAAAAAATAGCGGAAGCTGCCAAATAACTGTCATTTTTTGCTTTTATTTTTTGTAGTGTTACGTTTATAATTTTAGAGGACGTCTAAAACGAAACTAACAAGAAAAGAGGTACATTATTGTGGATTCTGATCCCGGACGAAGTTGCTTAACAAAAAAATAAAAACCGGATCCGGGAAATCTGTATGCCCGCTTCCGGGCTACAGAAGGAGGAAACTATTTTGACCAAAATCTATCTGACACAGGACGGAGTAACAGATATCATCTCCGAACCGACAAAGGATTGTTGGATCTGCATGACAAATCCGTCTGAAGAAGAACTTGAAGTTATTCAGGACTTATATGATATTGACCCCGACGACCTCAGCGCTGCTTTGGACGAGGAGGAGACTTCCCGTATAGATGTCGAGGATGAATACACCCTTATCCTTATAGACATTCCTACAGTTGAGGTCAGGAATGACAAGAACCGTTATGTCACTATCCCTCTCGGCATAATCCTGCTGAAAGACTCCATTATAACGGTATGTTTGGAGGACACTCCCCTGCTCAACCTGTTCACAGGAAAAAGGGCAAGCCAGTTCAGCACCCATATGAAATCCAGATTCATTCTGCAGATCCTATTTGCAAATGCCAAGTTGTATCTGAGATATCTTCGTTCTATCAACAAGCAGAGCGAAACTCTGGAAAAATCACTTCATGACTCCACTGAAAACTCGGTGCTCATCGACATGATGGAGCTCGGCAAGAGCCTTCTTTACTTCACCACCTCTCTGAAGGCAACAGATGCTGTTCTGGACAAACTCACAAAAACCCCGTCCATAAAAAGATACCCGGAAGATGAAGAGCTTCTTGAGGATGTTATAGTTGAAAATCATCAGGCGCTTGAAATGTCTGAGATCTACAGCGGGATCCTTAACGGCATGATGGATGCATATGCCTCCATCATCTCGAACAACATGAACGTTGTTCAGAAATTTATAGCCGTCGCCACAGTTATTCTTTCAATCCCGAACATTGTTTTTGGTGCATACGGAATGAACCTGGCTCTTGAAGGAATGCCGTTGGCAAGAAGCAAATATGCTTTCCTCCTTATCATCCTCATTTCCATCATCCTGAGTTATATCACATATCTTTACTTCCAGAAAAAGAAGATGTATTAAACGACTTCTTATACACCAAAGGCTTCCTATATGGAAGCCTTTTTGTGTTACACTGAATACGTTAAAACTTTCTTAAATAGTTCTCTATTTTTTCTTAAATCCGATTTGCTTAAAATGGCATCATGGAGGGGTGGCTATGTACCGTGTATTGATATGCGACGATGAAAAGGATATCCGCAGAGCCCTGAATATCTATCTCACAGGCGAGGGATATGAAGTAGATGAAGCAGCTTCCGGGCAGGAGGCCCTGAGTGCTTTGTCTTCTTCTCATTTTGACCTTGTCCTGATGGATATCATGATGCCGGGAATGGATGGAATAGAAACCACCATCCAGCTGCGGAGATTCAGCAATGTCCCTATCATATTCCTTACAGCAAAGAGTGAAGATATGGACAAAGTCCTTGGTCTTAACATTGGCGCGGATGATTACATCACGAAGCCGTTCAACCCAATGGAGTTGCTCGCACGCGTCAAGGCACAGTTAAGGCGCTATACCATGCTGAACGGGTCTAGTTCTTCAACAATCACCGTAGGCGGACTGACCTTGGATGATGATGCAAAAACAGTCACTGTCTATGGAGAGCCTCTTTCGCTCACGCCCACAGAATACGACATACTCAAAGTCCTGATGCAGTCTCCAGGAAAAGTCTTCTCTTCAAGAGAACTGTATCAGCTGATACGCAATGAAGATCCGTTCGGCGCTGAAGCTTCCATCCCTGTTCATATCCGTCACCTCCGCGAAAAGATCGAGTCGGATCCAACAAATCCGAGACTATTAAAAGTTGTTTGGGGCAAAGGATACAAGCTGGAAAGCTGATTTTCCCCAAGCCGGGAGCAACGTTATGAAACGAAAGAAAGCATATAAGATATTCCTTACAATTCTTCTTTGTATATCTGTGTTTCTCACTCTGGTGAGCGGGATATTCCTTGAGATGGATGAAAAGAACCACTGGAGCGATGGTCTGTATTCCTTCCATCAGAGCGAACTTGCCGGAAAATGGATGACTAACAGACTCAAAAGGTACTCCACATATATCGTGGATTCCATATGCGAAGGTGAATCTCTGGATGGACTGAATCTTCCTGTGGGAATGGGCATCCGTGTTCTATCCGATTCCGGAGAGATAATATGGGATCTCTCAGGTTCCAATACCACATATGTTACAGAGATACCGCTGTCGTTAAACACAGAATACAACAGGAGTGCAAGTGAGTTTTCACAGAAGTATTCCCTGATTCCGGATGCTAACGGCAAGGCAAGCCTCACATTGCAGGGCTTCCTGAGAGCGCCAGTAGTCTGGGGAGACGGTGCATATTGGATATATCAGGTATATCAGCTCCTTGGACAAAGAACTATGTTTGAGATAGCTCTGCCTGTATGCGGAATATTATCTCTCATCCTATTTGCTCTGCTCATGTCCTCCGCTGGTCATTCTGAAAAAACTATCGGCATAGATGTAAGTGGCTGGCACAAGGTACCCTATGATTTGCTGTTCGTTTTTGTGGCTGGTGCAGTGCTGTTCCTGTATGTAGCATACGTGTATCTCATAGAAGATATGGTAACTTCTACGGAAATAGGAATAATCCTTGCTCTGGGATTCTATATTATCGGATTCCTGCTGCTACTGCTGCTGACATACTCTTTTGCTGCCAGGCTCAAGGCAGGAACGCTTGTTTCTAATACATTGGTCTACAAGATCTTATCCGTACTGATCAACGCAGTGAGAGGAATCCCGTTCGCATGGAAAGGCCTGCTTCTCGGAGCGTTGCTAGTTGGCCTCAACTTCCTTGCGGGTATGAAGAAAGATATCATTGGCATTGTACTTGTAGGTGCATTGGACGCTTTCGCTTTGCTTGCCCTGGCGCTTCTTGGCACTCAGTTGTCTGAATTGCAGCATGCCGGAGAAGAGCTGTCCAAAGGGAATTTGACACATGTAGTAAACACATCCGCCCTTTGGTCTGATCTGAAAGAGCATGGAGAGAACCTCAATCAGGTTGGGCATATCATCCAGAACGCCGTATCTGAACAGTTAAAGAGCGATAGGTTCAAGACCGAACTCATTACGAATGTGAGTCACGACCTTAGAACTCCTCTCACCAACATCGTGACATACGTAGATCTTCTGAAAAAGGAACCGCTTCCCGAAGGAAATGCTCAGGAATATCTGAACATTCTTGACACCCAGTCACAGAAACTGAAAAAACTGACTGAAGATCTTATTGATGCTTCCAAAGCATCTTCCGGAGCGATCACACTGGAAACCGAACCGATAGATCTGTCCGAATTCGTTTCCCAGATCTGTGGCGAGTACCAGGAGCGCTTCGCTAACGCAAATCTCGCTCTTCTCCAGCAGAATCCAGATCAGCCGCTTGTCGCTCTTGCTGACGGCGGACAGCTTAGCAGAGTCCTGGAGAATCTCTTGCAGAATGCTCTTAAGTATTCTCTGCCGGGAACACGTGTCTACATCTCTCTTTCACGCGATATGTCGAATGCATATCTTGAGTTGAAAAACATATCAAAAGATCCGTTGGGCATCTCAGCCAGTGAACTCATGGAAAGATTTGTCAGAGGTGACGCAAGCCGTTCAACAGAAGGAAGCGGTCTTGGACTGTCAATCGCTCAATCTTTAACAGAACTTATGGGCGGAACATTATCGGTTTCACTGGACGGGGATCTGTTCAAAGTTGCCGTATGCCTCCCACTAGCCCCTGTGACATCAGAATAAATTTATTTATATATAAAAAATGAGCGGTATATGCCGCTCATTTTTCTTTTCCATTATTTTACCGATTGTTGTACATGCTTTCGTAATACTTCTGATACTCACCGGACACTACGTTTTCTATCCACTCCCCGTTATCCAGATACCACTCTATCGTCTCCACAATACCTTTTTCAAACGGTGTTTCAGGATACCATCCAAGTGCATCTTTGATCTTCTGCGGATCGATACCATACCTGCGGTCATGTCCCTTGCGGTCTGTAACATGCTTGATTAGGCCATCATCTACACTCTCATCTTTATGGTCATGAATGTACGAAATGATCGAATTAACTATAAACAGATTCGTTTTTTCGTTATGTCCGCCGATATTGTATACCTGTCCCACTACACCGTCACGAACGACCATATCTATAGCCTTGCAATGATCTTCCACATACAGCCAGTCCCTGATCTGGAGTCCGTCCCCATAAACCGGCAAAGATCTATGATTCAGGCAGTTGTTGATCATCAGCGGTATAAGCTTTTCTGGGAACTGATATGGGCCGTAGTTGTTTGAGCACCTTGTGATATTGACAGGCAATTTGAATGTGTCGTAATAGCTCTTCGCTATTAGGTCCGCAGATGCTTTAGAGGCACTATACGGGCTGTGAGGATCCAATGGAGTATCTTCTCTAAAAAATCCCTCTGGTCCTAAGGAACCATATACTTCGTCAGTGGAAACCTGCAGATACTTAACTCCTTCTTTATAACCGCCGTTCCCATCGCTCCACTTTTCTTTCGCTATGTTCAGCAACGTTGCTGTGCCAAGAACGTTAGTGCGGATAAAGACCATCGGATCTTCGATGGATCGGTCGACATGGCTCTCAGCTGCAAAATTGATCACCGTATCGATATCATATTCATCAAACAGTTTATCAATCGCTTCTGCGTCACAGATATCCAGCTGACAGAATACGTATCTGGGATCATTTTCTATTTCTTTCAAGTTCTCAAGATTCCCGGCGTATGTGAGCTTATCGACGTTTACGATGAAAACATCTTGATATTTCTGTAATTCATACAGAATGAAATTTGATCCTATGAACCCGGCTCCGCCGGTCACGATGATATTTTTCATATCGTTCCCTCAGTCTTCAATGTATTAATATACTCTTCGATCGCTTCCTGCCATGGGCGGAATTCGTCTCCGACAGTTGCGCGTAAAGCAAGATTATCCAATGCCGAATAAGCCGGTCTTTTTGTAGGCGTCGGATACTCATCCGAACTGCATGGGAGGACTTCAGCATCTATACCGGCCATTCGGACAAATGTTTTTGCGAATTCATACCAGGAACAGATCCCGTTATTTGTTGCATGATACAGACCATATGGAGCTCCGTCTGCTATCTTGAGCAGATGATATGCCAGGTCGACCGAAGATGTCGGATTTCCGAACTGGTCATTGACAACAGTTACTTTTCCTCTTTCTTTTGCGGCGCGCAAGATGGTCCTTACGAAGTTTTTACCGCTTCCATACAGCCATGCGGTACGCACGATGAAATATCTGCTGCAGCTGTCTCTGACAAACTGCTCCCCTGCGTATTTTGTTTTTCCATAAACAGATATCGGATGCGGGA
>JAFRJM010000030.1 GCA_017432285.1 Oscillospiraceae bacterium
CGTTAGGTGCCCTTCCCCAAAGTTATTATGGCTTTTTAGGCATGTGTCACTGTTCCTACCCTTCAGAACTGTTTAAACAACATGCAACAGAGCCGCAGATTAGAGCAAACGTCCGCGGGTGTTATGACCAAAACAACGTAGCGCTCGAAGCACTTAGGGTAGTCAACCAAGGCTTGTTAAAGGCTTCTGCCCCCATCAAGCCTGCGACTTTAGTCGTGGGTAATTGACATAGCTCTTCTCCTGAATCAATATATCTTCTGTTATCTGCTGCACTCACCTCAGCATCTCTCTGTCCTCCGGGGTGAATGAGCAGTATTTCTTTATTGCATTATCCCTGTGTTTGCTGAGCATCTGGTCCGCAGCAAGCATCATTATTATGAGCGATGTCATTACAGTGATCAGCTCCGTGGGTACATCTGTGTTGTTGCTCATCGTCTCGGCAGTCACGCGGAGATATCCCAGTCCCATGGACACTATCGGAATAAGAAGCGGATTCTCCTTTGCGAAGATCCCGCAGAACATCCCGTCGCTTATGCTGGCAGTATACCCTGAGAATCTCTGGTTATATGACAGAGTCTGCAGGGTTCCGGCGATCCCCGCGACGGCGCCGCCCATGGCAGACACTATCAGCATAGTCATGCGGACATCTATTCCTGACGCAAATGCGAATCTCGGGTTTGCTCCAACTATCCTGGCTGCGTATCCGAGCCTTGTATGATAGATGAAAAGGTATGTGAGCACGCAGAACACCAGACCTACAAGGACCATCGTAGTTACCCTGGATCCGTATATGAGATTTGTTGGCTTTGCATTCGCAGGATAAGGTTTAGATGCGGACAGTCCGGAAGTCTCATCATACAGAATGTGCTTTACGTACCACTCAACGAAATACCCGAACATCGAGTTCAGTAGCGAAGATGTCACAATCTCATT
Organism: Oscillospiraceae bacterium; assembly: GCA_017432285.1. Lineage (GTDB taxonomy): Bacteria > Bacillota > Clostridia > Oscillospirales > Ruminococcaceae > RUG11783. Next base: position 934 of record JAFRJM010000030.1, read on the forward strand.
GCACCCGAATGTCCTCTTAATATAAGGAGGTATGAGGCTTACCGCTCCGCCCACCAGAGCAGACCCTATGCAGCACGCCGTTATCCATATTATCTTCCCTGCTTCCCCGGGTATGATACCGAACAAGGCTTCGTTCAGGATTATAGGAGTGCAGATTAAGCAAGGAGCAAGGATCACGCATGAATCATTGATCATGCTGAAGTTCCCTACGGTGAGCATCAGCTGGAAAGCGCATCCCGTAAGCAGCATAGGCTGCATCTTCTCAACCACTTCCGCAAGACGGTTGTACCTTGTGAACGGACCTACAATAAGGTAATAGATAGCCTTAAAAGGCTCGTCTGTGACGAAAAAGATCAGGATTATGCACATCAGCATTCCCAGCGCAACAGAAATAATAAGCCTCAGGGCTTCATATCGCCTGGCTATGCCTGTCACTGTCATCGGTTGTGAAGAAAAACGTTTCATACGCGGGACCCGTTAATTGCTAACATCTATTATACAAAAAAGCGGCGAAGCAGAATATACTCTTTTGCCGCCGCTGCTGGTCACACTTAGTTCCCTGCAGTTAAAGTACCTGACTCTAACAGAAAGACCAATAACGGGTCCAAAATACTCTCTGTATTATTGCATGTATACAAAATATTCAGTTTGTTTTTGCATATGTATTGACATGATGCGGGATGTATGATAACATTCGACAAAACTGAATCGCTTATAGATAGAGGCGCGGATCGCCAAGAGTACTGTACCGCAAGGGCAGGCACCCGCTGTACAGGAAAGGGACATCCGCCGAAATATGAGACTGATGCCTGAATGTCTCATGTTGGTTCTTCAGATAAGATCTGCTGAACTGTCACAAGACTTTGTGGAGCGCTATCATGGCCATCGGAACTTCTTTGTTCGTTTCGTCAACATGGACCGCTTTCTCAAAGCGGTCCGGTTTTTTATCAGAAACAAAGTTGAACGAAAAAAGAAAAGGAGTTTCAAGAATGAACAGAATCATCGCTTTGCTGCTGCTTGTCGCTGCAGTATTCACACTCGTATCCTGCGGAGGGTCACAGGGCGGTACAGTTACAGGCGTGGAGGACGGTGTACTTACCGTAGCAATGGAATGCGCCTATGAACCTTATAACTGGCTGCAGACCACAGACGCAAACGGCGCTGTGCCGGTCTCCAATGTCCCAAATATGTATGCAAACGGATATGATGTCATGATCGCAAAGCTCATCTGCGAACAGAACGGATGGGATCTTGAGATCATCCAGTCAGACTGGGATTCACTTGTTCCCGGCGTACAGTCCAGAACTTTCGACGCAGTCATCGCAGGTCAGTCCATGACAGCGGAGCGCTCAAAAGAAGTTGACTTTGCCGGCCCGTATTTCTATGCAACTATCGTCTGCCTTACAACACAGGACAGTCCATATGCTTCAGCAAAAGGACTTGCGGACCTTGCAGGCGGCACCTGCACTGCGCAGCTCGGATCCATCTGGTACGATGTATGTCTGCCTCAGATCACCGGCGCTGTGATGCAGCCGGCAACAGAGACCACACCCGCAATGCTCATGGCACTTGAATCCGGAACGGTCGATTTCGTTTGCACAGACATGCCTACCGCGCAGGCAGCTCTTATCGCCTATCCTGACATGGTCATCCTCGACTTCAGCGGAACGGACGGCGACTTCTCCTTCACAGAGGAAGAAAGAGCTGAGAACGTGAACATCGGAGTATCTGTTTTCAAAGGAAACAAAGTGCTGTTTGACGCGATCAACGATGTGCTCGACGATATGACAGCTGACGACTTTAACGATCTCATGGCAGAAGCCATCAGGATCCAGCCTCTGTCAGAAGGCTGATCCGGGAGGAACATCTTATGGAGAAACTCTCCCAGCTGATACAGGATGTGCTCAAGCTCTGTTCGACATACTGGCCTGTATACCTCTCAGGTATGAAGAACACCATAATCCTCGCCCTTATAGGAACGGCATTTGGCTGTCTCATAGGTTTTGTATGCGGCATACTCAACACCCTGCCGGAAGACCCCAATGACAGCATATGGAGACGCGGTCTGGTAAAAGCGATAAAAGTATTAGTCCGCGTATATGTTGAACTTTTCCGCGGAACACCTATGGTGCTTCAGGCAGTGTTCATCTATTACGCCCTGCCCTATTTCACTGACGGAGCCGCGCGCTTCACCAGCGTATGGGCAGCCTCGATCCTGGTCGTATCTATCAATACCGGAGCTTATATGACGGAATCTGTCAGAGGCGGTATCATCTCGGTCGATCCGGGTCAGGCAGAAGGCGCTCTGGCGATTGGATTGTCTCACGTTCAGGCTATGCTCTACGTGATCCTTCCGCAAGCCATCAGAAGCATCCTTCCGCAGATAGGCAACAACTTTATCATCAACCTCAAGGACACCTCTGTCATGTTCATGATAAGCTTCACCGATTTCTTCGCTGCGCACCGTGGTGTGGTAGGCGCGACCTATTCATATTTTCCATCGGCTGTAATTGAGATGGCAGGATACCTTACCATGACTTTGCTCTCCTCTTTCCTGCTGCGCAAGGCTGAGAAGAAACTGGAAGGCTCCAGCAGCTATGAGCTTGTGGCAGCAGATTCCCTCACGCTCACTTCGGGAACATACACATATCCGAAAAAAGAGGGCGTTTTCGATGAGAGAAGCCGGGAATTCCCGGGAAAGGAGTGAGCCATGGCTGCAGAACCAATTCTTCAGATAAGGCATCTCTCCAAGACCTTCGGAACGAATCCTGTCTTGCGCGACATCGATTTCGATGTTCACCATGGAGACGTTATTTCCATAATCGGACCGTCCGGGTCCGGAAAAAGCACCCTGCTGAGATGCATAAACCTGCTGGAGCGCCCCACCTCGGGCTCCATCCTGTTCAGAGGGCAGGATGTGATCTCCCTTGGCAAAGATGTTTATTCATACCGCGCCAAAGTTGGAATGGTATTCCAGTCTTTCAACCTGTTCGATAACCTGACAGTGCTGGACAACTGCACCCTCGGTCAAATCAGGGTCATGCACAAGAACCGCACAGATGCCGAGAAAGATGCGCTGCACTTTCTGTCGAGAGTCGGGATGGCTCCGTACTGCAACGCCAAACCGCGTCAGCTTTCAGGCGGACAGAAACAGCGTGTTGCCATAGCAAGAGCGCTCGCGCTGGATCCTGAAGTCATCCTCTTTGATGAACCGACTTCCGCTTTGGATCCTGAGATGGTCTCCGAAGTACTGAACGTCATGCGTTCACTTGCAGAAGACGGAACCACGATGCTTGTGGTCACCCATGAGATGCTGTTCGCGCGCTCTGTGAGCACCCGCGTCATCTTCATGAATGACGGGATCATCCAGGAAGAAGGATCTCCGGAGAAGATATTCACCGCTCCGGACAACCCTGCTACAGCAGCTTTCACTTCATCATTTGCTCTTCAGTTCGGAAACTGAGCTTATACATAAGAAAAGGCACTTCCTCTCGGGAGCGCCTTTCTCTTGTTTTATAGTTTGAAATTTTAGAACTCTTCCGTGTTCATCTCGAAATACGCTTTCGGATATGCGCAGACCGGGCAGACTTCAGGAGCCTTCGTACCTACAACGATATGTCCGCAGTTGCGGCATTCCCAGACTTTTACTTCGCTCTTCTCAAAGACCTTCTGTGCCTCAACATTGCGGAGAAGTGCACGGTATCTCTCCTCATGATGTCTCTCGATGTCTCCAACAGCACGGAACTTGGCTGCCAGCTGCGGGAAGCCTTCCTTTTCAGCTGTCTTTGCGAAATCTTCGTACATTTCTGTCCATTCGTGGTTCTCACCGGCAGCTGCTGCGGCGAGGTTGTCTGCTGTGCTTCCGAGGCCGTTCAGTTCTCTGAACCACATCTTTGCGTGCTCTCTCTCGTTGTCCGCAGTCTTAAGGAATGTAGCAGCTATCTGCTCATAACCTTCATTCTGCGCCACTGCGGCGAAATATGTATATTTGTTTCTTGCCTGGGATTCCCCTGCAAACGCAGCCTGCAGGTTCTTCTCTGTCTCGGTACCGGCATAGGGATTGGATTTCTCTTCAGTCTTTTCCTCTTCCTTTATTTCTTCAAGGAGCTCAAGTCTCTCTCCCTCTGCTTTGCAAAGCGGGCACACTGCCGGAGCATCATCTTCCAGTTCAAAGACGGATCCGCACATCAGACATCTGTATTTCTTCATTGCTTTAACCTCTTTCTTCTCTTCTTTTTTCTCTTTTATAGGTTCATTACACGGGATAAGGTCCAGAAGCTTTCTGGCCGTGTCTACCGGGAATCCTGCTGGCGGATTCTTGACCAGATCTTCAAGCAGCTCACGGGCGTTAGCGCTCTGAGGAAGCATATACCCTGATTCGCGGATCAGGTCCTCTGCGATAAGACGTTCGGATTTTGCCAGAGCTGTCATAAGGCGGTACATGCCGTCATCCTCTGTTCCGGCTGCAAGCTCTCTCGCAATTCTCTCCCCTCTTGTCTTGGAAGCGGACAGTCCGTTCGCAACAGCAACAACTGTATCTTTCTTTGGCTGCTGCGCGGGCAGCTCGACCGGCACCATGCTAATTGCAGATGAGGGGCACGCGTCTGCGCAGGCACCGCATCCTATGCATTTCTCAACATCAATGATGCTGTTCTCTGTATCTGTGGCTCCGGTAGGACAGACATACAGGCAAAGGCAGTCTTTTGTGCACAATCTTATGGTTCTTACAGCTACCTTTTTCATGCGTTCTTCCTCCCTTCCACTTTCTCGAACTTCCAGTCCGGGACTTTGCACACCGGGCAGAGCTCTGGAGGATTCTTACCGATATACACGAAACCGCATACGGTGCATACCCATACTTCGGTATCCCTGAGCATGTCCTCCCCTTCCTTCAGGTATCTGTCAGCCAGTGAGGAAAGCATGCGGGTGACTTTTTCTCCCCATACACAGACACGCTGTGTACCGCGGTCCCCTTCCTGCTGTGCTATCGCTTTGACAGCAGGATATCTGTCATTGATATCTTCCTTAAACAGAGCGGAAAGTTCTTCCAAAGATGCACTTTCCGGTGCCGGCGTCACCGATGTGTAGTAAGAAGCCAGTTCAGCAAATAGAGCTGCCTCTTCAGGTTTGTACTGTTTCTCGCAGCCTCTGGCGAGGTTGGAGAACAGCGCTGCAAGCTGTCCGGCATTGAGCTGTTTCATATCCGCATCAATGACCGGCGCAGGTGCGGCTGCCGGTACTGCCTCCGGAACCTTTTCAGGCTCAAATGCAGATTTCGGTGCTCCGCACAGAGGGCACTTCCATGTGTCCGGAAGTGAATCGAATGGTACCTGCTCCTTGTCTTCATCATAGACGAAACCGCAGATACTGCAGACATAACGCATGAGCGACCTCCTTTCAAAGGTTTATACGAAAACTTTTCTTCTGTATTAATAATACCACATAAGCGATCTGTCTCCGATGCAAAAACGTGTTACAAACTCGCGAAAAGGCTATAATATATACGGTCGGCAGAACTATTATTTAATTTTCGGTAGCGTTATGGACAGGATTTGGTCTTTCATCAAAAGAGTATGGTCGTTTTTCAGGAGAGTATGGAGATCCTACATCCCCTACTTCCAGTCGCTGTTTGATATGCTTAAATATCAGGCTGTATCAAGCGGCTGTCTTGCTGCATTGCTGTGGATAATAAACTGGCTCACCGACCTTCTGATCCGCTCGACCGGAAGAGTCGCTGTTACCAGCGGGGATTTCAAATTCCTGTTCACGACCTGGCAGGGAATCTTGCTCATACTGTTTGCCCTTGTTTCGCTCTCCCTGTACATGTCGTTCGACATTTCTTCAAAGATCCTGTATGCATCTGATCTTATCCAGCAGCAGGAAAGCTCAATGATAAACAACCTGCTTAAAGGGCTGAAATACAGTATCAAGTTTTTTACCCCTTCAGGGATCCTGGTCATCATATACCTCGCTCTGGTCGCTCCTATTGTCGGAATGGGCATGTCTCTTTCACTTACAAAAGGCCTGTATATCCCGACCTTTATCACTTCGGTCATAAAAACGACACCGCTGTACAATGCGATATACATCATTGCCACTGTAGCGTTCATTATTATCGGAGTTATCTATATCTTTGTGCTTCACGGAGTCATAATAGACGGTCTTTCTGTACGGAGATCGATGAAACAGTCCCGTCTGCTGTTGAGGGGACACTATAAAAACTTCTTCAAACAGAATGTAGCTTATTTCGTTTTCGCTCTCCTGTTCAATATCACGGTAGTAATAGTCTGTTTCATCTTCCCTTTCGCTGCAGTCGTCGTTAATATTCCTGACGAGATGGTACAGAGATATTCCCTTATCCTATTCACCCTGCTCACAGTGGAGATGACATTTCTTGGCAACGCATATGACACACCGTTCTATATCATCAAGCTTACCCAGCTGTATTACTCCTATAAGAACAGGGAATCCGCGATCGTTCCTATAAGGGAGAGAAAGAAACACCCCGTAGCAGTCACTCTGGGTGTCATAAGTCTCATCTTACTGATCCTGGTCTCTATGGTCATCAACACCCAGTTTGATGATCTGTTCCCGCTCGAGACAGACGTGCAGGTCATAGCCCACCGGGCAGGAGGAAACGAAGCCCCGGAGAACACGGTAAAAGGTATCGAGATCGCTGCAACAGCAGGCGTTTACGGCGCGGAGATCGACATCCAGCGTACAAAAGACGGTCACTATATAGTGAATCATGACACTACCTTTGAAAGGACTACTGGAAGCAAGAGAAAACCGGGAGATCTGACGCTGGAAGAGATCAAGGATCTGCGCGTAGCCGGTGAACCTGTCGCCACATTTGAAGATATGCTTGATGCATCAAAAGGAAAACTAATCCTGTTTGTTGAGCTGAAAGGAAACTCTGCAGACAGGAAGATGGTGGACGATGCTGTCAAACTCATCAAAGAACGCGGAATGATCGATGAATGCGTGCTTATCTCCCTGCAATATGATCTGATAGACTACGCGGAGAAGACATATCCGGAGATACAGACCGCTTTTCTTACCTTCATCACATTCGGGAAAACCGCTTATCTCAACTGTGACTTCATAGGTCTGGAAGAGGAATGCGCAACTTACGCCACCATGAGCAACATACATATGGAGGGGAAAAAGGTCCTTGTTTGGACTCCTAACGAAGAGCAGGCACAGAAGCATTTTCTCCTATCCCAGGCAGATGCCATCATCACGGACAACATCTATCAGGCTAACGATATCATCAAAGAGCTGTCGGAACGCAGCGATGTAGCGCGTTTCTTCGATGCGCTGATCGTAGGTTCTGATCTCAGCAGAAACAGAGCTTAAGCAACAAAAAACAACCGGTACACAGTCAGACCGATGATCTGATCGTGTACCGGTTTTTTGTTGTTTTGAATGGATCCGGACTTAATTCGCCACCCCTTCTTACTGCATATCCATTATGATGGACTGCATCTCTGAGGCAGTGAGTCCCTCTCCTTCGTAACCGCTGTTGAATGTCATAGCCCAATATTCGTCATCCACATGGAAAGTCATCAGGTTGGCACGCTCACCATCTCCGTAGCAATGCACTGCGAGACCTTTAAGGCTTACATCCCACTCATGCGTATACTCGTTGAAGTCTCCTGCAAGTTCTCTTTCTTTCATAGTAGTGGACTTGCCGATGATAAGCTGATCATTGACGGATTCGAAATACACCATGATAGTGCCTTCCATATAGCGGTATTTCCAGAAATGCATTCCTTCCGGAACACCCTCGCCCTCAAGAGGAGGATACAAAGACACACCTGAACCATTGACAGCTTCTGTCAGATCCTCAGTCTCCAACCAGGGATCAAGCGGATTTTCTTCCTCTGAGTTTCTTACGAACACGGAAGCATCATTGATGGTCTCTTTCTCGTCGTGCCATGTAAGAGAATCCTCACCGATCTCAAAATAGCCGTGACCGTCTGTGTAACGCTCGGTATCGGTGTGCTCCTCTTCAGATTCATAGACGATGTCCACTGCAGTGCCGTTCTCATATACGAGGACGTTCCTGTCAGGATCATATTTGACTATGAAATTCCACTCTGTGCTCTGGAAAGCGCTGCTTGCCCAGTGGATGAAGACTTCCCCGGTCGTCTCATCAACATAGACGAGGCTGAGCTGTCCTCTTCCTGCATTCTTCTCGTGATAATCTCCGATGATCTCTGTCGGGAATTCCGCATCGACCGGCTTAACAGTCTCATCCGGTACCGGATCGACTGCCGGCTCTGGCTCTTCTTCTTTCTCCGGAGCTTTTCCGCAGGCGGAAAGAACTAAAGTCAAACAGAGAATAATAGCTAATAAGGAAAATAATCTTTTTGCCTTCATCATTTTCTCCAAAATTATTATTAATGAAATAAAACGCGTTTTTCAGCGTTTGTATGATACCTTTTTTCCCTGATGAAATCAAGAAATGTTGCTGAAACGTAATGATTTTCTGTTTTCCTTAGAAAAACAGCCCTTCTGCAAAGATCTGCAGAAGGGCTGTAAATGTATCATAACTATCAGCCGAAGCCTACCGTGCTCCAGTTCTCGTAATCGGTAGTCTTGATTATCTTTCTTTCTCCGGTATAGAAATCCAGATTGATACCATACAACGTATGATTGCTTCCATCACTAAAATCAAAGACGGCATAGACGTCACCATCATATATCATCTCTTCCATGGGGCTGAGGTTCATCCCTTTGCTCAATCCCGACTGTATCTCAGCTATCATGCTCAGCGTATCAAAGAATGACTGCTGATAGAACGGGAGCTCCGCGCTGGTAAAGGCTTCGTACGGGGTGACATCCACTATGCCCATGTGGTAATCCGTCCTCAGCTTTGAGGAAAGTGTGTTGAGGCCTAAGTTCATCCATCCCTCAGAGTCCCCGCCTGACAGGTGTCGTTTGTATTCCACTCTGCTGAGGACATTCATCTCATCCGCCATTTCTATGAACAGGATAGGATCGGAGTTTTCGGCACTGTAATACACTTCCACGATCTCATTGGCATACCAGCTGTACAGCCCCAACTTTATGTCTGTATCAAAAGCGGGAACTATCAGATAGACGTTGTTCGCGATGCCATTGCAAAGGCCATAAACAATTTCAGCATCTGTTATCTCACGGACAAATGAGAATCGCGAGAAATCCGGATCGTTCAGAGCACGGTCAATGATGTCGTCAAGCGTAATGTCGTTATACATGCAGCCCAGGAACGCTACCTCCATGTCTTCATATCCGTCCATGAAGTATCTGTAGTCCGTGGTCTCAGTCTTAACATTTGAACCTACCGGAGGCTGGTCTGTCTCCGGCTTCCCGGGAGTCTCACCGGAACTCGGCGGAGTCACGGGAGCAACAGTTCCCGGATCGCTGCTTGGCTGAGGCTGGACGGGTTCATGTGTCCCGCCGCCGCACGCGGTGAGCAGAAGGGCAATGAACAGAACAGCAAATAACTTTCTCATTTTCTCTCCTTTCAAAGCGAAGGATCATCCTGATGTTTAAGATATTATATATTATATATATTACTTTATTAAATTCCGAACAACATCCTTTAGAAGAACATTTTGAGAATGCGGGATCAGCAATTCTGTTTTGAGGCAAATTTATCCTATATAATAAATATGTATTTATAAAAACGGAGGACAATGCGGTGGTCAAGTTATTCAAAGGCAATGTCATCAACCCAAAATCTCCTTCTGAACTGGAAGTCAGGGAAAACTGCATCATAGCTGTCAAAAACGGCATCATCGATGCTATGTTTGATGATCTGTCGTCTCTGCCAGAAGAATATCAGGGAATCAAGATAGAAGATTTCAAAGACGGAATTATTATCCCGTCTTTTACAGACCTTCATATCCACGTATCGCAATACGTACAGAGAGGCGTCGGTATGGATGTCCTTCTCTTCGACTGGCTCAATAACTACACATTTCCCCAGGAAGCCAACTTCCGCAATATAGATTATGCCAGAACAATATATTCCCAGGTCATCCGGGACATGCTCAGGAACGGCACGACCCAGGTCGCCCCATTCACAACAATCCACTATGATGCATGTGATCTCTTCTTCCGGATGCTGGAAGAAAGCGGTATGTATTCATATATGAACAAGATCAATATGGATATGAACTCACCGGAATATTATGTGGAAGGCACAGAAGAATCTATAGCGGAAACAGAAAGATTCATTTGCGAACACTCGGGAAGCAAGTGGTCCGGAAGGAACCGCCTTATCATGGTACCGAGATTTGCGCCTACATGTTCAGATGCTCTTCTAAGAGGACTTGGAAAGCTTGCAGACAAGTATGATCTGGGACTCCATACTCATCTTGTCGAATCCAAGGCTGAAGCCGCATGGTCTGCAGAACTGTTCCCGCAGTATGGTTCAGACGGAGCCATCTATGAGCAGTGCGGTCTGATGGCCGGAGGCGGTCCGAAGATATTCGCTCATGTGATCTTCCCGTCAGAGGTAGAATATGAGCTTCTCAAAAACTACACTACTTATTCTGTTCACTGCCCGATATCCACGAACAACATCACTGCAGGGATCATGCCCGTCTCTGATCTCATGAAGCGGGGTCTGCGTGTTGCGCTTGGAACTGATGTAGGAGGCGGACATGATATGGCTTTGTATAAAGTCATAGGTTCTGCTATCCAAAGCTCCAAACTAAAGGCATTCTATGAAGAGAATTACAGCCGTATAGATCTGGCAAAAGCTTTCTATCTGGCTACTGCCGGCGGCGGTTCCGCGTTCGGTTGGTTCGGAAAACTTGAGCCGGGCTATCATTTCAACGCGCTGGTTCTTGACGGTTTGCAGGATGACGGATTCGAGCTTCCGCTGCTGGAATGCCTTGAGCGCTTCTGTTATGCAGGAGATGACAGGAATATAACCCATCGCTTCATAGACGGCAATCTGATCGATCCGGATGAAGTGTTCTCAAGGATCAGCCAGCTCTGACAAGAAATTCTATATTACACAGAAAGGGACTGCAGCACTGCCGCAGTCCCTTTTCTTTGCAATGTTCAGTTAGTAGTTGTTGGTTTTTTATGGCAATACTGGCACATGGCACACGCGCTGCAATTACAGCTGCAGGTAGTCTTGCCTTGCTTTTTGTCTTTTACCATTTTCCGTATTATCGATGTTACGATCACGATAAGAAAGATCGTTACCAGGATCGTTCCCAGATTTTCAGCCAGCCATGTAACCATTTAAAAAGTCCTTTCCTCTGTTCAGGAAACTGCTGTTAGCTTTTCAGCCTCTTTATATTTCTTGAAGAAGAGCATATAGATTATTACCACTAGTGCGGCAATTGCGAATATCAGTCCGATCACATTGACGTTTCCTGTGAACAGTCCACCGAACTGATTGATCATCAGGGCGATGACATAAGCGAACCCGCACTGATATCCTATGGCGAACCATGTCCATTTTGCATTGTTCATCTCGCGCTTGATGGCGCCGATCGCTGCAAAGCACGGAGCACAGAGCAGGTTGAACACCAGGAAGGAGTAAGCAGTTACTCCGGTGAACGCCTGTGCAAGCGCCTGCCATGCAGTCATCTCGCCGCTGCCGTAAAGGATTCCCATCGTACCGACGATGTTCTCCTTTGCCACCAGTCCTGTGATGGACGCAACAGCAGCCTGCCAGTTGCCCCATCCGAGAGGAGCGAATATCCAGGCGATCAGGCCTCCGATTTTAGCCAGGATAGAGAACTCGAGCTCATCCTCTGCAAGCATACGGAATCCTTCAGGTGTGAATCCGTAGAAGCTGGTGAACCATACAACAATAGTTGAAAGAAGGATGATGGTGCCGGCCTTCTTGATGAAGGACCAGCCGCGCTCCCACATTGAGCGGAGCACGTTTCCGAGTGTAGGCCAGTGGTATGCAGGAAGCTCCATTACGAAAGGCGCTGGATTGCCGGCGAACATCTTTGTCTTCTTCAGGATGATACCGGAAATAACGATAGCTGCCATTCCAATGAAGTAAGCAGATGTGGATACCCACGGTGATCCACCGAAGATCGCTCCGGCGATCATAGCGATGAACGGCACTTTAGCACCGCAGGGTATGAATGTGGTCGTCATGATCGTCATACGGCGGTCACGCTCATTCTCTATTGTTCTGCTGGCCATGATTCCGGGAACACCGCAGCCTACACCGATAAGCATCGGAATGAAGGACTTGCCGGAAAGTCCGAATTTGCGGAACACGCGGTCCAGTACGAAAGCTATACGGGCCATGTAGCCGCACGCCTCAAGGAAAGCAAGCAGTAGGAACAGCACCAGCATCTGAGGTACGAATCCCAGAACAGCGCCGACACCTGCTACGATACCTTTGAGGATCAGTCCTTTGAGCCAGTCCGCTGCATTGACTGCATCAAGAGCATTCTCAACAAGCACAGGGATACCGGGGATCCATGTTCCGTAATCCGCAGGATCCGGTTCGTCGCCTATCTCTTCAAGAGTCTTCACTGCTTCGGCATAGTCCTCGAGGCTTGCTGTCTCTTCGGTCACTTCCAGAGTCTCATCATCTGTAACCAGATATGTGAAGTCTCCCGTAGGAGCGCTGCCATGTTCTTCAATATATAGGTCGTATCCGTCTGCTATAGCAGAAGCTTCGGAATAACGTTCTGCGATCTCTCCATAGCCACCGTCATTTCCAAACAGATGGAATCCGTCACCGAATATATTATCATTCGTAAAGTCTGTTGCAGGTGTGCCTACTCCTACCATTGAGATCCAGTAAACAAGGAACATCACCAGAGCAAAGATAGGAAGTCCGAGCCAGCGGTTTGTCACCACTTTATCGATCTTGTCGGAAGTAGTAAGCTCTCCGACTTTTTGTTTTTTATAGCAGGACTTGATAGCCTCAGCAATATATACATAACGTTCGTTGGTGATGATGCTCTCTGCATCGTCATCCAATTCGGCCTCGGCAGCCTGAATGTCTTTCTCAATGTGAGCAAGCGTATCTGCTGGAATGTTAAGCTGCTCAAGAACTTTGTCATCTCTCTCGAACACCTTTACCGCGTACCATCTCTGCTGCTCTTCCGGCATATCATGAACAACTGCCTCCTCTATATGAGCCAGCGCATGTTCTACAGGTCCTGAGAATGTATGCATGGGGATGGTCTTCGTCTTTTTCGCTGCTTCTATTGCAGCCTCCGCAGCCTCCTGAATACCTGTTCCCTTCAGGGCTGAGATCGGCATCACTTTGCAGCCGAACTGTCTTGACAGTTCCTCTACATTGATCTTGTCGCCGTTCTTTTCAACTAGGTCCATCATGTTGAGCGCCATGACCACCGGGATCCCCAGTTCTGTCAGCTGAGTAGTCAGGTAGAGGTTTCTCTCAAGGTTCGTTCCGTCGACGATATTCAGGATAGCGTCAGGTCTTTCTCCTATCAGATAATTTCTTGCCACCACTTCTTCAAGTGTGTATGGTGACAGGGAGTAGATTCCGGGAAGGTCAGTAATGATAACATCATCATAATCCTTCAGTTTTCCTTCCTTCTTCTCCACTGTTACGCCCGGCCAGTTTCCCACGAACTGGTTGGAACCGGTCAGCGCGTTAAATAATGTTGTTTTTCCGCTGTTGGGGTTGCCAGCAAGCGCTATTCGCAAACTCATTCTTCTTTGCATCCTTTCTGTGTTTTTTGGGCCTTAAGTTAGCACCCGCTAACCCAAGCCCTCAAAAAAAGGGAATTATCCCCCTGAACGTTTACGCTTTAAGCGAGAACGCCCATGTTTTCAAACATGGGATGAATCGCTAGTTTTGAACTACAAGTTCATTGCTTTTGTTTCTTTGTTCGTGTATAATAATACCAACGAAAGATGATGTTGGCGGTACTACCGCAAGTGAATAGGAAATCTAATATCTTCACCTATACGCTCATCTTCGGATGAGCTTTTTATTTTGTTGGGAACAGATATCATGGACAAACTTGCCAAGAATCAGAAGATCAAAGAGACAGGTAAAGCGACAAGAGAACGCCGTAAGGATATGCTCTGCCGTGCTTTTGAGGTGAAAGTAGACTTCTCCAGAATGTCCAAGTCTCAGAGGAATGACGTCAACACTCTGTTCCGTGAAGCCAAATGGTTTAGAAATGCTTATCTCGCAGATAATGATCTCAGTGATAAAAGCAAAACTGTTAAAGTAAAGGTAAAGGATATCTTCGAAGAAAGAGAACTCACCCTGCTCGGAAGCCAGATAAAACAGTCTATTATTTCTGAAGTAAAAGACTCCATCAGAGGACTGGCTGTACTTAAGGAAAACGGGCATAAGGTCGGAGCCCTTAAGTTCAAATCTGTCTGTAACTGTGTAAACCTTAAACAATATCACGTCACGTATGATATAGATAAAGACAGATCAAGGATACGTGTGCAGGGGATCCGTAAGCCGTTTAAAGTGCGAGGCCTGGAGCAGATACCTGATAGCGCTGAAATAGCTAACGCAAAGTTCATAAGAAAAGCATCAGGTCTGTATTTCCATATCACCTGCTATGTCCCTAAGGAAGAGAAGCATGTCCCTCACAGAAGTGTGGGTATAGACTTTGGAATAAGCGACAATCTGGTATTCAGTGACGGAAGAGATCCTGTCAATATCTGTGTTCCCGAAAGCAAAGGGACAAAACTCGCATCACGAAGGATGAACAAAGCTCTTTCTCATAATGGTAACAAAAAGAGCAATAAGCACTTCAAACGAAAGAACAAGGTGCGCAAAGCATATGAGAAAGACAAAAACAGAAGAAAGGATCTTGCCAATAAGGCAGTACATGAGATCCTTAACAATTATGACTTTATCGCTATCCAGGATGAGATGATACATAACTGGCAAAAGGGCTGATATGTAATGACCACCTGTCAATAGGAAAACAGAGATAATCACTACAAGATTTTCTGTTTTATTGTGATGGAAGGGTTTC
>JAFRJM010000006.1 GCA_017432285.1 Oscillospiraceae bacterium
CTTCCTCATGTTCCCGCACAATATCTACTTTTTCTTCATAGCTAAACTGCTTGTCTCTCATTTGTTTTTCTTCTCCTTGACTTGTTTATTATATGTCAAGGTGTCCTATATTTATTTGTCTACTTTTTGGGGACCATAACACTCAAAAAGGGACAAAGCAATCCCTTGTGTAAATTAACCAACACATAATCATAAAAAGGAGGTGGCGCTCCTCTCACGACTAAAGTCACGAGTGTTCGCGCCAAGTATTCATGAAATAACGATTATCAGGATATTCAAGCTGCATGGATTTTTCCATGCAGCTTATCTTTGCAAAATTGTTATTTGAACTTAACACTGAAGCATTATTAATGATACAATTAAGCAACGCTTATTTTGGAGGGAACTAATGCAGAAGATCATTGCAGTATTTCTTTTAATGCTTCTTCTCTCAAGTTGTGGCAGAAGTATGCCATATACTTTCCCTTATAATGAAGACGAAGACGAACCAGCACCGGTTGAAGCTGATGACGGTATCGACTGGATATATGCGTATGAACTGGTGCTTGGAAGCGTGCCCGGACTGGCGGATTACTGCGCGTACAGTGATCTTGAAGTGATGGATCCTGGTGACGAGACGATCTCACTTAATGATTTCGAGTGCTATCATCTTATGTTCTGTGTATATGATGGGGATGACCTCGTAGTTAAAAGAAGATTTGCAGTTAGCAGGATATTTCCTGTTATCTACGAACAGCAGATGGAAAAGGATTACTGGTTTGAAAGAAAAGTGCCGCTGCTTGGTCTTTCACTATACGATGCGAGGCGGATCCTAAAAGAAAAAAATGTCGCAGCAGGATTTGCTTATCTCGGAGAAACCGATAACTGGTCTCAGATAGCCAGAAATACGCTTTCTAATATTATGTATGGATTTGACAGTATCCTTTCAGGGTACGGTTCAAGCGAGTATCTTATCGTGCCTACTTATCCGAATTCAGCTATAACAGTTAACCTGTATAAAAGCGGATCGGTGAAAGAGATGCTGTATCATTCTGATAACGGTGAGCCGGTGATAGTATCTGCTGACAGTGAAACAGGTAATATAGAAGTAGTGATACAGGGAGAGAGCGGCACAGTTGTCTTCCGCCCAGAGCCGATAATCACTGAAATAGTGAGCGATGATGGGGCTGTAATCACGAGTCTTATAGATATTCTTGATATCGGCATCCCGTTCGATATGGACAGATTGCTTGAAACTGCACTGGCCAGCGATCCTTCTCTCGAAGGCATGAGCATGATGGTCGATGAGGGAAATGTGATCAATCTGCAGTATCATCCCTGTCAGGTGGTGTGGTTCGGTACTGACAGAAACGAATCGTTTGTCCGTGAACATATGCTGGCAATCTCAGATGATTACCAATGGGTCTTTGAATACAGTGCAGCAGATGATATCTGGTATCAGATCGTGTCGTGATTCAGTGAGCAAAAATACTAAGGAGTATACATATATGTTTGACAAAGTTGGCGAATGCTATAAAGGCTTCAAAGTGACAAGGATCCGTACATCGGACGAGTTCCAGGGCCGTATGGTTGAGCTTATTTATGAGAAGACAGGAACAGAAGTAGTCTGGATGGACAATGGCCTTGCAAATAAGCTGTTCTCCGTTATTTTCAAAACGCTTCCAGAAAATAGCACAGGTGTGTTCCACATCCTGGAGCACTCGCTGCTGAACGGCTCAAAGAAGTTCCCGGTAAGAGAGCCTTTTGTGCAGTTGCTGAAAACGTCCATGAATACTTTCTTGAACGCGCTGACATTTCCAGACATGACGATATTCCCAGTATCCAGCCGAAATACCAGGGATTATCTAAATCTGGCGGAAGTATATCTTGATTCAGTCTTTGCCCCTCTTTTCCTCGAGAATCCGTTCATCTTCTATCAGGAAGCATGGCATATCGAAGAAGGGGAGGACGGATACGCTTTCAACGGTGTCGTATACAATGAGATGAAGGGCTCCATGAGCAGCCTGGATCGTCTTGTTGAGCAGAAGGTAATGGAGGGAATGTTCCCGGACCACTGCTACGGATACAATTCCGGCGGAGAACCTGCAGTCATACCTCAGCTCACATATGAGGATGCAAGAAATACTTATCTGAAGTATTATCACCCATCTAATGCAAAAATCTTCCTTGACGGTGACATACCTGCTGAAGAGACTTTTGACCTGATAGAGTCTTATCTGTCACAGTATGAGAAACGTGAAGGCAGTTTTGATATTCCTTATCAGATACCGGCTTTTTCTGAGACAACGATCAGTTACGAGCTTCCTAAAGAAGAAGATCCCGAAGACAAAGAGATCCTCTCTATCGGTGTTCTGTTCGGCACCTGGGAGGAGAGAGCGAAGAATCTTGCTGTCGGGGTGCTGAAAAATGTGCTGTTCGACTCCAATGAATCGCCGATCAAACGTGCATTGCTTTCTTCGGGACTGGCCAAGGAGATGATCGTGGGAGTGGAAGATTCTTTCCAGCAGTCATATCTTCAGATAACAGTTAAAAACATGCTTACTGGAAAAGCAGATGAGGTTATAAAGGTAATAAAAGAAGCCGCAGCTAATGAACTGGAAAAAGGTATCGACCGCAAGGCGCTGATAGCCTCGGAGAACCTTATGGAATTCAGGATGCTCGAACCGGATGAGCCTCAGGGACTGGATCATGTGCTTAGCGCCACAGGAAGCTGGATATATGGCGGAGATCCGATCCAGTATCTGGAATATAAAGAAGATTTCGCAAAGGTCCGCGCAATGATCGACAGTGGCGAGATGGAGCAGCTGCTTAAAGAACTTATCATAGATAATGACACATGGTGCGTTGTCCATGCCATTCCTTCGCACACGTTCGGAGAGGAAGAGCGAGAGAAGGAAAAAGAGCGGGTAAAGGCGATAACAGATCTTTGGACAGAGGAACAGATCGAGGAGAACCGCAGCTTTAACGAAAGGCTTAATCAGTGGCAGAATACTCCTGATACACCCGAGCAGCTTGCAACTGTACCTGTCCTCACTCTGGATGAAGTCAATATAGATCCTGATTTCGTAAGCACAGAAGAGAGCGAAGAGGACGGTGTTAAAGTCCTGTTCCACGAAGTGGCCTGCCCAGGTGTAGTGCACTTCACCATGTATTTCAAGCTGACAGATTACGAGGCTGATGA
This sequence comes from Oscillospiraceae bacterium, assembly GCA_017432285.1. GTDB lineage: Bacteria > Bacillota > Clostridia > Oscillospirales > Ruminococcaceae > RUG11783. The sequence goes on from JAFRJM010000006.1 coordinate 3,182, forward strand.
CCTCTTTAAGATCGCAAGGGCGTGCAATCTCTTCGGAAAGCTTTCAACAGAAAATTACAGTGCGCTTGACCTTCAGCAGGAGGCTAAACTGACTGTCGGGCGTATGGATGTATCCTTTGATATCGGGTCAAGGAAAGACCAGAGAGACAGGTGTACACCTTTCCTGACCGTCACCTGCAGTGTGCTGGAGGATAAACTTGAGGATGCTCAGAAGCTGATCCTTGAGATCCTGCAGAAGACTGATTTTGATCAGCCTGAAAAGATCAAAGAGATATTCGTACAGGCTTATGAGGTCTTCAAAATGATGCCTGTTAACGGTGGACATTCACTGGCAATAAAGAATGTCATGTCCGGATACAGCGCTGCAGGAGCGCTTTCTGACCGCATTTCCGGCTATTCCGCTATCCTTGAGATGAAAGATCTAGTAGAGTCGTTTGATGAAAAAGCGCCTGCCTTTATCGAATTCATGAAGTCTGTCCAAAAGACAGTGTTCTGCAAGGAAAGGCTGTTCACAAGTATCTCAGCAAGCCATCCGGTATCACTTCACACATTGCTGTCAGCACTTCCTGATGGTGAAGCGGTTGCGGACAATGCCTCGTTCACAGCGGATCTTCCGACAGCTATGGGATGTCCTATCCCTGCTAAGATAGGGTATTCTGCTCAGGGTAAGATGTTTGACGAAGAGTTCGACGGAAGTATGCGTGTAGCTGCAAACATCATATCGCTGGGGTTCCTTTGGGATATGGTACGCGTTCAGGGAGGAGCATACGGAACCGGAATAGTTGCAAGGAAGAACGGAGGGATAACCTCGTATTCATACAGAGATCCTCAGCCGGTTGCTTCAGTTGGTGTCAACAAGATGATCCCGGAATTCCTGAAACAGTTCTGTGAAAGCGACGAGTCTATAGAAGGATTTATCATCTCCACTCTTTCAGAAGACGAACCGCTGAGGACTCCGCGTGAGCAGGGAGCATACGGAGACCGTATATGGCTGTCCGGATACACATTTGAGGAACTGCGTAATGAGCGTCTTGAGATCCTGAATACAACAAAAGAGAAGATACTGTCTGATCTCCATTACTGGGAAGATTTCGCCAATGAAGGCGCATTCTCGATAGTAGGAATCGAAGATATGCTGAAGGACCAGGGCGATATTGTGATCTGTAAATTGAGTTAAAAGGTGTGCCCCGGCTGCGTTGACCGCAGTCGGGGCAGATGTTATACTTGAAAAAACAGGAATGGAGAAAGGGAATGTACAGATAACCTTCTGATAGGAATCGCTATAAGATAAAGAGCCAATATAGGGCTCTGTTTGCGGTGGCCTTTCAGATGCTGTACACCTTCGGACTTTCATCTTTAGTCGGAAGTCTTGTTTGTGTCGGTCTGTGCGGTCACCCGTACAGATTTTTTGTTTGGAGGAATTGCATAGTGCTGCAGATCAGAGATCTATCTATAATGCACAGAAAGGATCTTCACACGATCCTTGAAGGGTTTTCCTGTACCCTTAACCGCGGAGACAAGGCTGTTATCATCGGAGAGGAGGGCAACGGGAAGTCCACTCTGCTGAAATGGATATATGACCCGATGCTCATCGATGGGTATGCAGATGCAGAGGGAACATGCTCATATAACGGAGAAAAGCTGTCATATCTGCCACAGGAGCTTCCGGATCAGTACAGGGGCCTTACAGTATATGAATATTTCTGTGAGTACCCGCTGTTTCATGAAGTAAGTCCTAAAGAATTAATTGCGCAGTCTGCTAAATTCGGATTTGATCCGGATTTTGTATACAGCGACAGAATAATGGAAACTTTATCCGGCGGAGAGAAAGTAAAGACTCAGATGCTCCGTATATTGCTTGAAGAGCCTACAGTCCTTCTTCTGGACGAACCTTCCAATGACATCGACATCGAGATGCTCGAGTGGATGGAAAAGACCATCTCAGATTTCAAGGGAATAGTATTATTTATATCCCACGATGAGACTCTAATCGAGAACACTGCTAACATGGTCATCCATCTGGAACAGCTGTACCGCAAGAGAGAATGCAGGTATACAGTTGCGAGAGTGCCGTATGCGGTATATGCATCTCAGCGCGTTAATGCGTTGGAAAATCAGGAGCAGCAGGCGAGACAGGATATCCGTGAAAAGAAGATAAGGGATGAGAAATTCCGCAGGATAGCGCAGAAGGTCGAACAGGCTCAGAACAATATAAGCCAGAGCGATCCGCATGGCGGAAGACTTCTCAAAAAGAAGATGAAGGCAGTAAAGTCTCTGGAACATCGTTTTGAGAGGGAAGACGAGTCCATGACGGAGATGCCTTACGCAGAAGAAGCGATCAACTTCAGGCTTGGTTCGGAAGAAAATGCTGTACCTAACGGAAAAACGGTCCTGGATTTTGGCCCGACGAATATAGTAATACCTGAAGGTACTGAGGTCTTGTCATGCGGTGTGGAACTGTCTGTCCGGGGCCCTGAGAAGATCGGAATAATCGGAAAGAACGGTGCAGGAAAGACCACGCTTTTGAAGAAGATACTGGAGACATTAGAGGACAGGAGCGATCTGAGGATAGAGTATATGCCTCAGAATTATATGGATCTTCTTGATCCCGAAGCGACTCCGGTCGAGAGCATCTGCAATAAAGGCGACCCTGAGGAGAGAAAGATGGTGCGGAACTGGCTTGCAGCTCTTAAATTCACAGCTGAAGAGATGGACCGCCCGGTCAAAGAGCTGTCTGGCGGACAGAAAGCGAAGATATTCCTGCTGAGGATGAACACGTTCGGGGCGAATGTGCTTATACTCGATGAACCGACCAGAAACTTTTCTCCTTTGTCAGGCCCGGTGATCCGTTCAATGCTGAGCAATTTCCCCGGAGCTATAATCAGTGTCTCGCATGACAGGAAGTATCTGGCTGAAGTCTGTGACAGGGTCCTCAGACTCACTGAGGAAGGTCTTTCTGAAGCTTGAGATCACACAAATAGAAGCTGAGATCCATTCAGGAAATCAGCTTCTTTTTTGATGCCTGGATTCAGTTATTCAGTCGGATTATTTCCGAGGACGAATTTCCTGATATCATCAGCCAGTTCTTTTGTGTTTTCTTCTGAGATGTAGATCATGTGACCAGAACGGTACCCTTTCACGAATACACGGTCTTTCGGAAGACCTGCGTGATCCATGGTGTAATAGACCATACCGATTTCAGTGCAGTCATCATACCATCCGTTTGCAAAGAAAGTGCGCATACCGAATGTGGAAGTCATAGCAGAGCGCAGACGCTCTGCAGTGGTGCCGCCTTTAGTCTCTTCGTTCCATGCATATTTGTCGTCTTTATCTCTGTACAGCATGTATGTGAGATACTGGCGGTCAAGCTTTACATTCAGGTATGGGAGGATCACTCCGTTGAGAGCGGAATAGAAGAACGCGTCGTAGCGGTCACCTGTGGCGTCGACCCACGGGCCGACTTTCTCTTCGACTTTTCCCGGAACAAGGAGCGGTCTTGTCAGACGGCCGTCATAGCGCGAACACGCAAGGCCTTTGTGTTTGATGACCTCACTGCGGAATGAATCCTCATCTACTCTAAGTGCTCTTGCCTCAAGGTACTCTTTGGATACACCGATATAGTAAGATATCTTCTTGATTATCTCTTCACGCTCTTCGCCTACGAGAGACTCTCCGCGGTACAAAGCAAGCAGATAGTCATGGTCAGCGAATGCTTTTGCTTCTTTTACGAATTCTTCAACTGACTGGTCAGACGGATGATTGTGATAATGGTTGATGGCTGCAAAAGTGGGGAAATAGAGAACAGAATCCTCGACCTGGACCTCACGGTTGAAGTATTTGCCGACAGTGACAGTGTTTCCTATCATGACGATTCCGTCGAATCTGAGTCCGTAACCTCTTTCTTTTCCCATCTCTGCAGCGATGCCTGCAGCTGTGGCGCTTCTTGTGCATCCGTATGACTCGCCGATGAGGTATTTCGGAGACAGCCAGCGGTTATATCTGTGGCACCAGCCTTCGATAAAGGTAAGCAGGGCTTCTGCATCTTCCTCTATGCCGAAGAATTCCTTTGCGTGCTCTGTGTCAAAGAGGACACCATAACCTGTGCCGACCGGATCAATGATGACCATGTCTGCAACATCAAGAAGACAGTCCGGGTTGTCGATCACTTCATAGGGAGGGAGAGAAGTCGGTCTGTCCACTTCCGGCTCATATTTGACACGTTTTGTCCCGAAAAAGCCTGCATGGACATACATGGAGCAGCTTCCCGGGCCGCCGTTATATGCGAAGATAACAGGCCGGTTCGGGTTTGTGTCGGTCTTGTTGAAATAAGAATAGGAGAAGAGGGTAGCGATCGCTTTTCCTGCATTGTCATAAAAGACGTTGTCTTCACATACAGTGTGGTAGGCTATCTCTTTCCCGTTAAGGGTGATGGTGTGGTCGCTTTCAAATTTCTTTGGCACGAAAGTCGCCGCATCAAATTTTTCGGTTTTGTACATTTGTCGTTTACCTCACTCTATTTATATTTTTTAAACGTAATAATCAGGCGGTTCTGAAGCGTTTTGCTAATCTTTCCGAAAGCGCATCAAGGAAAGTGTCCGTGTCTACAGACGTGATATCTGTACCAGGTTCAGCCATTCTGGCGAGATCGCCGGTCATAGTACCGTCATTGATGAGTCCAAGTGTCTCTTCTTCAAAGCAGTCAGCAAAAGAAACAAGTTCTTCGGATCCGTCAAGTTCACCGCGCTTTCTCAGAGCGCCGCTCCAGGCAAAGATCGTGGCGACCGGGTTGGTGCTTGTCTTCTCGCCCTTTAAGTATCTGTAGTAATGGCGCGTAACAGTGCCGTGCGCTGCTTCATATTCATACTTTCCGTCTGCAGAGACCAGTACTGACGTCATCATCGCAAGCGACCCGAACGCAGTAGAGATCATATCGCTCATGACGTCACCGTCATAGTTCTTGCATGCCCATACGAATCCGCCTTCAGAGCGTATGACCCTGGCTACGGCATCATCGATCAGGGTGTAGAAATAACGTATGCCCAGTTTCTCAAACTGAGGTGCGAACTGCTTGTATTCTTCATCGAAAATATCCTTGAAGCGGCCGTCATACTGCTTGGATATAGTGTCCTTGGTAGAGAACCACAGATCTTGTTTAACATCTATTGCATATCTGAAACATGATCTTGCGAAGTCTCTGATACTGCTGTCAAGGTTATGCTGTCCCTGAAACAAAGCAGGGCCGTCTGTTTTCTGTACGATGGCTTCTTTAATCGTTCCGTCATTGCCCTCAAAGACAAGTTTGCACGTTCCGGGAACGTCTGTGGTGAATTCGACCGCTTTATATATGTCTCCGTATGCATGGCGGGCTACAGTTATGGGCTTCTCCCAGCATTTGACCACGGGCTTTATGTGATCGGTAAGGATCGGTGTACGGAATACTGTACCTCCGAGTATGGAACGAATAGTGGCATTGGGAGATTTCCACATCTCTTTAAGTTCCGGATACTCCTCCATACGCTGCTTATTGGGAGTTATCGTAGCGCATTTAACGGCTACGCCGTATTCTCTGGTTGCATAAGCGGCATCTGCAGTCACCTGATCATCAGTCGCATTGCGGTTGAGAAGTCCCAGGTCGAAATAAACGGTTTTCAAGTCGACGAAGGGAAGTATCAATTTTTCTTTGATTTCCTTCCAGATGATCCTTGTCATCTCGTCTCCGTCCATCTCAACAAGAGGAGTTGTCATTTGTATCTTGCTCATGATCTATGCCTTTCCGTATCCAGCTGCGTAATAGTTAATAAGGCAGCCTTCTGTGAGTATCTTTCTCTCTTCAGGTGAGAGATCGCTGCAGTAGAGGCGTATTTCAGTCTTTCCTCCGTCTTTTAGGAGCAGACCGCTGAATTCTTCATCACCGGATAAAAGCTTTTCATTTATATCCGGCACATATAACCAGTCTCCTTCTTCGGGAAGAACAGAGTCTTTATCTACGGTGAATGGTACGATGCCCCAGTTGATGCAGTTGGATCTGTACCTTTTCGTTGCATACTCGAAGCAGACGTTGGCGAATCCGCCCAGGACCTTCTGACAGGATGCGGCCTGTTCGCGCGCTGAACCGTCGCCTGGCCGTTTTGCAAATATCGCACTTCCTACAGATGTTTCCGAGAGGTCCGCACCCATGATATTTGCTATCTGCTCCAGTTCAGGGATATATTCAAGATCTTCTCTGGACTCTTCCAGATAACGTATCTCTTTGGATCTTGATACATATTCAGGCACTCTCCTGGAAAGAGCGAACTCAGACAGTTTTATGGGATTGGATCTGTAACTGGATGTTTCACCAGATGGGATAAGCTCATCTGTTGTGGTAACATCGTCGCGAATGTCTGCGCAGAAGCAGACAAGGAGGTCTTTTTCCAAAGCTGGCATTTTCGGCCAGTCCGCTATGTTTGGACCATAGACCAATTCTACTGAAGGATCAGGATGTCCGAATCCGTTGTAGCATCTTTTTTCGTATATTGAATCCGTATAGTGGTAAATGTTGGGAGTTATATCGTATGCCACGTCGGTAGCCGCGGTAAGAACACCTCCGTTTGCTGCAGTAGCAGCTATGGAACGGGCATCCATAAGGGCTACAGCGGATATCTGTCCGTCTCCCGGACGAGAACCTTCACGGTTGGGGAAGTTTCTGGTGGCGTGTCTTATAGAAAGTGTGTTATTGGCAGGTGTATCTCCGGCACCGAAACAGGGACCGCAGAAACACGGTTTGATCACGGCTCCGGCATCGATCAGGTCAGTAGCTACACCATCCTGAACTATCGCTCTGTTTATAGGAGCAGATGAGGGGTATACAGAAAGACTGAAGTCTCCGTTCCCTACAGACTGGCCGCGGAGGATATCTGCCGCTGCAGACAGGTTCTCATACATGCCGCCTGAACATCCGACGATTATGCCCTGACTGCATCTGACAGAACCGTCTGTCTGGATACATTTGCGCAGATCCAGGCTGGCTTTTCCGTTTAGCTGCTTATTGCACTTCTCTTCAGTTTCCCTGAGAATGCGCTCCGGATCGCTCTGAAGTTCATGAATGCAGTAGACATTTGAAGGATGAAAGGGGAGAGCGATCATGGATTCCATCTCATCAAGATTCACTTTTATGAGACGGTCATAGTATGCGCCTTCTTCCGGTTCAAGCTTTCTGTAAGCTTCAGGTCTGCCTATGTTGCAATAATAGTTCTTTACTTCATCATCTGTTACCCAGACGGATGACAGACATGATGTCTCCGTTGTCATCACATCCACGCCTATTCTGAAGTCGATGGACAGATCTTTGATCCCCGGGCCGGCAAATTCCATTATCCGGTTCTTGACGAAACCGTCATTGAAAGTGGCGCCGACAAGAGCAAGGGCAACATCATGAGGCCCTATGCCATGAGGGACTTTGCCTTCCACCCAGACGAGAACTACTTCAGGGGGATTTATGTCCCATGTGTTCTCAAGCAGCTGCTTTGCGAGCTCTCCGCCGCCTTCACCGACACCGAGCGTTCCGTAACAGCCATAACGGGTGTGGGAATCCGAACCCAGTATCATTCTGCCGCATGCTGCCAGTTTTTCCCTTGCATATTGGTGAATGACAGCAAGATTAGCGGGGACATATATACCTCCGTATTTCTTTGCGGCAGACAGTCCGAAGGCGTGGTCATCTTCATTTATAGTCCCGCCTACAGCGCAAAGGCTGTTGTGGCAGTTGGTCAAAACATAAGGCAGGGGAAAGGATGTCATTCCCGATGCACGCGCTGTCTGAATGATCCCGACATAGGTTATATCGTGAGAGACCAGAGCATCGAATCCGATATGGAACATCCCGTCGTCTGAAATTCGTTTCTGATGGGAACGAAGGATGCTGTATGAGATCGTCTTGTCCCTGTTTGCCTTATATGATTCATCAGCAGAGACAGGAGCTCCGTTACGGATCATAAAAGGGGAAAGGATTTTTTCTACTCTTGACATGTTAATGGTCCTTTCCTGTTTCAACATTGAAAGTATCTGCAAGACGGAACTGCGCGTGCTCAGCATGCTCATCCATTGCTGCTTCCGCTTTGAAGGGATCTCTTGATAAGAGAGCTTCAATTATGCGTTTGTGCTCAGCTAAAGACTGATCAGCCTTTGACTTCTGTTCCATAGAAGTTTTGCGGAACTTCTGGATCTTGCGGTGCAGGGGAATAAGCGTGTCATAGAAGACGGCACTTCCAGAATACTTGTATATCAGTTCATGGAACAGGGTGTCCTGTTCCTTGATTTTTTCCGAGTCGCCTCTGGAGACATAGAATTCCTGAAGTTCTACTGTTTCTTTTATCTCCTGGAGCTGTTCATCTGTAGCTGTGACTGCGCATCTTGCCGCTGCAAGTCCTTCGATCCTCTTGCGGATCTCATAGATGTTCATGGCATCCTCGAGAGTGATGCCAAGGACCATCATGCCTTTTCCGCAGTCCTCGATAAGGTGCTCCTGTTCCAGCATCTTGAGAGCCTCTCGGACGGGTGTCCTGCTGACTCCGAGAGATTCGCTCAGCTTCAGTTCGGTCAGGATCTCACCCTTCGGATATACGCCAAACAATATGTCTTCTTCCAGACGCTCAAAGATCTGATCTGACAGTGATACGTTTTTATACATAGCGTTCTCCTACATTCTTTGATATTTTCCGTTGGAAAGCTTTTCTATCTGTTCTTCCAGTTCAGATACGCTCAGCGTTGCAACACGTCCGCCTTCATATTCGCTGTCGATCCACTCTTTAAGAGAGGTGACAAGCGGATCGTGTTTATCCAGCAGTTCATCTTCCGGAAGGTTATAGTTGTTGTTGATCCAGTAGGCGATTCCGGCAAGACCGGAGGACTTGCCGATCAGCACACTCGGCTTTTTGTTGAGGATCTTTCCTGTATTGAATATGTTGTAGATCTCCTCGTCTTTCATAAGGCCATCTGCATGGATACCGGCTCTTGTCATGTTGAAGTAGCGTCCTACATAAGGTGTCATCGGAGGGATCTGGTATCCGATTTCATTCCTGTAATAATCGCCGATCTCAGTTATGACTGACGGATCCATACCGTCAAGAGTGCCTCTTAGAGAGGCATATTCCATCACCATCGCCTCAAGAGGTACGTTACCGGTCCTTTCTCCTATACCAAGCAGCGTACAGTTGACTGCGCATGCTCCGTACATCCATGCGGTTGAGGCGTTCGCAACAGCTTTGTAGAAGTCGTTATGCCCATGCCACTCAAGGTATTCGCTCGGGACATCGGAATAGTGCTGCAAACCGTAGACTATGCCCGCGACACTTCTTGGAAGAGCGACCTCTGTGTAAGGAACACCGTAACCCATGGTATCGCATGCGCGGATCTTGACCGGTATGCCAGCATCCTGAGACATCTTCATAAGCTCATTGACGAACGGAACAACGAACCCATAGAAATCGGCTCTTGTTATATCTTCCAGATGGCAGCGGGGAACAATACCAGCCTCAAAAGCCATATCCACTGTCTGCAGATACTGGTCAAGTGCCTCTTTGCGTGTCAGATGAAGCTTGTTGAAAATGTGGTAGTCACTGCAGGAGACAAGGATCCCTGTCTCAGGGATGCCCAGTTCCTTTACCAGCTGGAAATCGTTCTTAGTAGCTCTGATCCACGTTGTGATCTCCGGGAATTTATACCCGAGTTCCTGGCACCGTTCTATCGCCTCGCGGTCTTTCTTGCTGTACACAAAGAACTCAGTCTGTCTTATGATCCCGAATGGACCGCCGAGACGGTGCATAAGAGAGTACAGATCTACGATCTGCTTAACGGTATAAGGTTCAACAGACTGCTGACCGTCACGGAAAGTCGTGTCAGTGATCCATATCTCTTCAGGCATTCCCATAGGAACACGCCTGTGGTTGAATGACACTTTCGGCACCTCATCATAACTGTACAGATCTCTGTACAGATTGGGCTCAGCTACGTCCTGAAGGGAGTATCTGTAGCTCTTCTGCTCCAGCAGATTAGTTTTCTCAGATAGTTCAAGCATGATAATTCTCCAGTTATACGTGAATACTTGTATACAATTATACAAGTATAATTATGAAACGCAATGTTTTTCCGCAAAAAAAGGTATCCGGGTGAACCGGATACCGGCAAATATCTTATCAGCTCTTAATTGCTTGACAGAAGGTCATCTTTTTCAATGACTGCACGTACAGCGTCCATAACTGTTCCTTTGAAACCATCTTCCTCCAGCACTGTAACTCCCTCGATAGTAGTGCCTCCGGGGGAGCATACTCTGTCTCTGAGCAAATCAAGGTGTTCTCCTGATGCAGAAGCATTGATGCAGCTTCCTTTTATCGCTTGAAGTGCTATCTTCACCGACAGGTCCCTGGGGATGCCTGCCTGAACACTTGCCATAGCCAGTGCGTCAGCGTACATGAATGTGAAAGCAGGAGAAGCGCCGGCCACAGCGGAGAAAGCGCCAAGTAATTTTTCCGGTAGCATTACGACTTCACCTACAGATGAGAATACGCGCTCAGCGATTATGAGCTCTTCTGCAGAGGCGGGACTGTCCTGACACAGGGCTGTGATAGCTTCGCCGACTGCAGCATTCAGGTTGGGCATGGCTCTGATAACAGAGACCGCTGGTTCCCCGAGAATATCTACTATCTTTTCAATTGGAAACCCTGCGGCAATTGAGAGGAAAAGTTTTCTCTCTATACCGTCTGTGAAACGTACCTGTTTCAGCACATCGGGAAGCTGCTGCGGTTTGACGGCAAGCAAGATAACATCGCTCTCATCTACGACTATCTCTGCGGAAGAACAGGCCGTGATGCCGGCGTCGCTTTTGTATCTTTCCAGTTTTGCCGCATCCGAGTCGTAACCGAGGATTCGGTCTTCAGTAAAGTTGCCGCATGAGACCATGCCTCTGAGGATGGCTCCTCCCATATTTCCAAGTCCTATAAATCCATAATTCATTTTTTATTCCTTCAATATTAATTTGCAAATAACTTATATATTATTTGTAGTTTATCATATATCCGGAAAACACAGCCACTTTTTTGAATGTGTAAAAACGTGTACAATAGGGGAAACAATCTTCGGAGATACGTTGATGGCGACAAAAGGAGACAGACAGTCCAATTTTGAACTTATGAGGATCGTAGCGATGTTCCTCATTGTGACATACCATTGCGTTCTGCATTCGGAGCTGGAGGGCGGAGGCGCTCTTGTCTTTGCGCATTTCAATCTTAATCTTGCTTTTTCTTACCTCGTCGGAATGTGGGGAATGACCGGGGTAGGTTGTTTCTTCTTGCTTACAGCATATTTCCAGATGGGCAGAGGAAAGGTCAGCACAAAGAGGCTTTTGCTCCTTATCCTTGAGACGATATTTTGGGCTTTTGTCACAGAAGGATTCACTGTTATTTTTCTGAGAAAATGGACATATACCCTGAACGACCTTATACATGCATTCAGGGCTCCATTTAAAGGCTACTGGTTCATTAAGTCATATATATGTCTGTGTCTGATGATACCTTTCCTGAACAAGATCATAGAGAAGCTTGATGACACAGTTTACAAGAAGCTGCTCATCGTATTCACGATAGTATCACCAATATACTCGTCTCTCGGGGATACAAGAGAAACGCTCTGCGATATCACGATTAGCATGTATTACTATTTCCTCTGGGGATATCTGCGAAGGCATCCTGGTAACTGGTTCGAGAGGAACTGCAAGAAGATATTCTTTTCTGTATTGCTGCTCACTACGGCGGCTGCATGTGCCAGTTCATACTATTTCACCAGAATGGGAAAGCAGGCGGTTGGCTTGTTCTCCATAATTGGAAGGGCGTCATTTGTACAGGTCATACTTGCTGTAGCACTGTTCTATATTTTCAAGAACATGGATATAGGATCCAATAAGATCATAAACGTTCTGGCTAAATCCATGTTTGGCGTGTATCTTATCCATGAGAATGAAAAGCTTTCACCATTCATATGGAACTGGATATTGTATATCCGCAGATATTTCACTACATCTCCGCTGTACATGCCGCGTATGATAGGATGTGTGCTTCTGGTGTTTGTGATAAGCATGGTTCTGGAGCTGATCCGCCTGTACTTGCTGGAAAAACCGCTTGTCTCTGCTCTCAAGCCTCTTGACCCGTTATTTAATAAGATGGACAGCTGGTTCGATGTTACTAAATCTTAACTGGACAAGGATGACCATAGTTAATAATATTGTTATGTAAGGTACGGACGTACCGCGATCATCAGTTTTGGAGACTTAAAAGTGAAAAAGTTCATTGCTGTTTTGTTTACTGTATTTGTGCTGCTGAGCTTATGCTCCTGCGGTTCCAAAGAAGACGATAAAGAACATGTTGAATGGCTGGACGAGATCCCGGAGCTGCCTGAGGAAGAAGTGTATGAGCTCCCTGAGGATATGTACGGCATGTGGGAGCCTGTCAAAGTCCTCAGTAATGATGGTTCATTTTCTGAGGATGTTATGGAGTCCATGCTGAAAAAGATGAAAGAAAACAAGTCCATTTTCAAAATGGAACTTGGAAATCCTTCGTTCATGCTCAATGCCAATGACGATGGCATATATGAGGTGGAAGCAGAGATTATACTCGATTTTGATAAGGGTTACGCATACTATACAGAAACAGGACAGAGGATCGCTCCGATAGAGCTTGTGGATGGGCAGATATATGTGACCGATACAACAAACGCCCTCACAGTCATTTATGACAGGGAAGCCTGATCTCTATCTGAAATAACAGAACCAGGAGAACATCACGTTCTTCTGGTTTTTTTGTATGGCTAAAGCCTTCGTCTGCTCTCTTACCATATAATATTTATATGGTAAAACTAATATGATATGTATTTCAGTTATTTTAGAGTCTGTGTTATAGTTCTTACAAATTTGGGGGATGTTTCAGGAACAACTCTGGTAAACGACCGTTTTAGGCGGGAAAAGGTGGCATTACGGATACGCAGCTGTCCGTTGTTTTGTCGGAGATAGCAGGCTGCGATTTTTTGTATCCGGAGGACTTTTTTCATGTGTTGTATCATGGGGTTTCAGTCTAAGCTTTATTCCGAAGCTCAGATCCGTCCCTATTTTGACCGAACAAAATCTCGCGGTCCGGACGATACACGGTATCTGTCTTGTGGAAGTGCTCTTCTGGCGTTCCATAGGCTGGCGATCATGGGGTTGCACGACGAGGGAATGCAGCCTTTTGTCCGTGGAGAAAATGCAGTGGTATGCAACGGCGAGCTCTATGGATGGCGCAGCCAGCGTTCTGCATTGGAAGAGCAGGGATATGTTTTTCAGAGTGATTCAGATTGTGAACTGCTTTTGCCACTGTATGAGCAGTATGGTCTGGAACTGTTCAGGCATCTGGATGCTGAGTTTGCTTTGGTCCTTTATGATGGGGCCAAAGATCAGCTCATTGCAGGACGGGATCCTATTGGTATACGTCCGCTTTATTATGGGTATCTGAACGATGGCGCGATTATTTTTGCCAGTGAAGCGAAGAACCTGGTTGGCCTGTGCGAGCGGATCCTGCCATTTCCGCCCGGATACTATTACGCGGACGGGATCTTTACACGCTATGCCGATCTTACAACAGTAACGGATTACTGTTATGATGACTTGGACACGGTCTGCCGGAATATAAGAGATAAGCTGATCGCAGGTGTGGAAAAAAGGCTGGACGCTGATGCACCGTTAGGCTTTCTTTTATCAGGAGGTCTGGATTCAAGTCTCGTCTGCGCGATTTCTGCGAAGCTGCTTGGAAGGAAGATCCGGACGTTCGCGATTGGCATGGACCTTGATCCGATCGATCTAAAATATGCTCAGGAGGCAGCGGATTATATCGGCGCGGAGCACACGGCCTTTTATATGACGCGGCAGCAGGTCTTGGACAGCCTCGAAGAAGTAGTTGCTTTGTTAGGTACCTATGATATCACAACGATACGTGCCAGTCTGGGTATGTATCTGTGCTGTAAGGGGATCCACGAGACCACCGATGTGCGGGTTCTGGTGACCGGTGAGATATCCGACGAACTTTTTGGGTACAAGTACACAGATTTTGCACCTTCTGCTGAGGCGTTCCAACAGGAAGCGAAGAAGCGTGTGGATGAGCTACATATGTATGATGTGCTGCGTGCGGATCGGTGCATTTCTGTCAACTCTCTGGAGGCGCGGGTTCCTTTCGGTGATCTGGATTTTGTACGCTATGTTATGTCCATAGATCCGGAAAAGAAACTCAATCGCTACAACATGGGCAAGTATCTGCTACGCTATGCTTTTGAGAAGGATAACATCTTGCCTGACAGCATCCTCTGGAGGCAGAAAGCGGCCTTCTCCGATGCAGTAGGGCATTCGATGGTGGACGATCTGAAAGAATACGCAGAGAGCGTGTATTCAGATGAGGAATTCACTGAGCGTTCAGCTGCCTTTGATTTCGCTCGACCGTTCACAAAAGAAAGTATGCTGTACCGTGAGATCTTCGAACGGTACTATCCCGGGCAGGCCGCTATGGTCAAGGATTTCTGGATGCCGAACCGCGATTGGGAGGGATGTGATGTGAACGATCCGTCCGCACGCGTTTTGTCAAACTACGGAGCGAGCGGAAAATAAAAGAATCAGGAGGACACTGGATCCTCCTGATTTTTTAGTTATATGTCATATCTGAAAGCTAAAGCCGTTTTTGTATAAATACCATGCTGCCAGCAGAAGGTGAAGGATGATCATAGCGGGAATTCCATAGCGGAATCTGTTGTGCAGAGTCTTGTGATGGAACTGTTTCATGCCTAGATAGGATCCGACAGATCCTCCTATGAAAGCTGTAGTAAGAAGTGTCTTTTCCGGGATCCTTCTCATGCCTTCCATTTTGGCAAATCTTTTGTCCAGTCCCATCATGATGAAACCGGCTGAATTGATCAATAAAAGGTATATAAGAAAATAGCGTATCACAGACTGCGTATCCTTCCCTGGTATTTGTCTATAAGTTTACCATTGTATTCGTCAGAGCCTTCTACGTTTCCGCTCCTGAACACTTCGGGATCCAGCCCTCTCTCTCGGAGGCTCTGGCATGCTGCAAGTTCAATTGCGTCGCAGATAGCAAGCGTGGCTACGCTTGAGATCGGACCGGCTTTGGTTCCGTCTTCGCAGACAGTCACAACAGCATCGCCGGAGGGTACATGGTTGTCTATGGCCAGGTCGCATACATCGTAGAGGTGCAGACCGTCTTTATGGCGTGACGGTTTTTTCAGGTAAGCATAGGAAGTGATCCCTATAACTTTTGCGCCTTTTTCTCTGGCACACTGTGCAAATTCGATAATGAAATTATTGATGCCGCTTACAGAAGCCAGGAGAACGGTGTCTTTTTCGGTTATAGGATATCTGGCAATGACTTTATCAGCGTATCCGCTCATTCTTTCAACCTGTGAACTCTTTGCTGCTCCTTCGTGCAGCATAGTGGAAGTATCAAACATAGGATAAACTGCAGCGAGACCGCCTGCACGATAGAACAGCTCTTCCTCGATCATGTGGGAATGCCCGCATCCGAATGCATAGAGCAGACCGCCGTTTGCTAAAGAATCTGCAACATACTTTCCGGCTTCATTTATACGCTCTGTTTCGCTTTCCCAGATCTGCTGAAGTATTTTTACGGAATAAGCAGCATATTCGCCTACAAAATCCATATTTGGCCTCCTGTACTGACTTTTTCCTAATTATACCACTATTGATTGGCATATTACATGAGAGGGTAACAAAGTGAGATGGGCAGGAGAACAGTTTCGGAAAAATGTGCGAATTTTTTGTGAACACCGTTGACAACTTCGGAAAATAGTGTATTATTATGTTAGCACTCGAGAGTAGTGAGTGCTAACAAATGTCAAAAAGGAGTGCAAAAAATGGATATCAGTCACAGAAAACAGATGATTCTTGCTGAGATAGTTGCGCTCCACACAGATTCGGGAGACCCGATCGGTTCCAGACTGTTGCAGGAGTTTCTGAGGGATTTCAGTGTTTCCACAGCGACGCTGAGGAACGAGATGGCTCAGCTTACGACACTTGGACTTCTGGAACAGCCCCACACCTCTGCAGGAAGGATTCCTACAGAAGAGGGATATAGATATTACCTGAACAACCTGATGCAGGCAAAGCCACTTGACAGATCAGAGACAAAGACGATCCAGAGCGAAGTTAGCAAAATGGATACCGACCCTGATAAAGCGGCTGAGTATGCTGCAGATTCACTGGCAAGCCTCTCCGGACTCGGAGCGATCACGTCCACACCGATCACCACTGAGACGCAGATCAGTTATTACGACCTGGTAAAAGTCGGCAGATATAACATAGCAGTGCTTGGTGTAACGAATATCGGTGCTTTGAAGACAAGAGTATGCAGGGCAGATTCAGAACTCAGTGATGAGGACCTTGAATTCATAAGGAACCTTCTCAACAGCACACTGCGTTTCGTCTCGGCTACAGATGTCACAGAAGACAGGCAGCAGGAGATAATCAAGCAGTGCGGAGACAAGAAGGAGAAGTACGCTGAAGTGATCATAGCTGCGCTGAAGCTCCTTCAGGCGGCAGGCGACGTAAGAGTGTTCAGGGCAGGACAGAGGACTCTTCTCAGATTCCCCGAGATAGCAGAACATGTGGACGAAGTCGTTAAACTGTTTGAAGACACGGACGGACTTGCAAAACTGCTCTCCAGTGAAGGAAACGTTGAATGCTACGTGGGAAGGGAACTTGGACCCGGATTTGATAACCTGAGCATGGTGGTCGGAAGATACCGTGTTGCGGGAGGCGGGCACGGAGGACTAGCGATAGTAGGACCGGTCCGCATGAATTATGAAAACATTGTTCCTAGACTTAGCGCATACTGCAAGGCGATGAGCGAAGCACTGGCGCAGAGATAGCCCGGAACAAATGATAACAGGAAGGAGATAACAGATTTTGTCCGAAGAAAAAGAAAAAGAGGTCATGGAAGAAACTGCGGCAGAGAATACCGAAGAAGCAGTTCCAGAGGCCAAACCGGAAGAGAAATCCAAGGATTGCTCCAAAAAGGAAAAGAAAAAGAAGGTTGAAGAGAAGATCGAAGAGCTGGAGAAGGAGAAAGCTGAGCTTTCAGACAGACTCCTGAGGAAAGCTGCGGAATTCGACAATTACCGGAAGCGTACGGAAAAAGAAAAACTTGAAAGCGTATCGATTGGTAAGGCAGCAGCTCTCGAAGGAATCCTGCCGGTTTTCGATTCACTGACAATGGCAATGAATACAGAGTGTTCAGACGAAAAGTACAAAAAGGGCATAGAACTTACAGTTCAGATGTTCAAGAACGCGCTTGACAGACTTGGAGTCACACAGATGGATTGCCTTGGCAAACCTTTTGATCCGAATTTCCACAATGCAGTTATGACAGAAGCTGCCGGAGAAGGCGTGGAATCCGGGATCGTCACAAAAGTGCTACAAAACGGCTATATGCAGGGAGACAAAGTACTCCGCCATGCGATGGTTGCCGTTTCAGAATAAATATAAAAGTAACTTCATGATAAGGAGATAAAGAATTATGGGTAAAATTATTGGTATAGACCTCGGTACAACAAACTCCTGTGTTGCAGTGCTTGAGAACGGCGAACCCGTTGTCATCCCTAACGCAGAAGGCAGCAGAACGACTCCGTCCGTCGTCGCTTTCTCAAAAGAAGGCGAGCGTATCGTCGGACAGGTAGCAAAACGTCAGGCTATCACGAACCCTGACCGCACAGTTCGTTCAATCAAACGTGAGATGGGTTCGAATTACAAATTTACAGTAGACGGAAAAGACTACACTCCTCAGCAGATCTCCGCAATGATCCTTTCCAAACTTAAAGGCGATGCGGAAGCATATCTTGGTGAGACAGTGACAGATGCAGTCATCACAGTTCCTGCATACTTCAACGACGCACAGCGTCAGGCAACAAAAGACGCAGGCAAGATCGCCGGACTGAATGTCCGCCGTATCATCAACGAGCCGACAGCAGCAGCTCTTGCATATGGTGTTGATAAAGAGCAAAGCCAGAAAGTCATGGTCTTCGACCTTGGCGGCGGCACATTCGATGTTTCCATCATCGATATGGGTGATGGTATCCAGGAAGTTCTTGCTACAGCAGGTAACAACCGTCTTGGCGGCGATGACTTCGACCAGAGGATCATCGACTGGATGGCAGATGCATTCAAGAGCGAGAACGGTGTAGATCTCCGCTCAGATAAGATGGCGCTGCAGAGACTTAAAGAAGCTGCAGAGAAGGCAAAGATCGAGCTGTCCGGAATGACCCAGACACAGATCAACCTCCCGTTCATCACAGCAGATGCAACAGGTCCGAAACACCTCGATATGACCCTTACAAAGGCAAAATTCGAAGAGATGACAGCAGACCTCGTAGATGCATGCACAGGTCCTGTACGCCAGGCCCTCCGCGATGCTAACCTGCAGCCCAGCGATCTTGATAAGGTCCTCCTCGTCGGCGGATCAACACGTATGCCGGCAGTTCAGGAAGCAGTCAAGAAGATCATGGGCAAAGAACCCTTCAAGGGAATCAACCCGGATGAGTGTGTTGCAGTTGGTGCAGCTATTCAGGGCGGTGTTCTCGGCGGAGAATACAAAGACCTGCTCCTTCTCGATGTAACTCCTCTGTCACTCGGTATCGAGACAGAAGGCGGCATCAATACAAGGATCATCCAGAGAAATACAACTATTCCTACAAAGCAGAGCCAGATCTTCTCAACAGCAGCAGACGGACAGACCTCAGTTGAGATCCATGTTCTCCAGGGTGAGAGAGAGTTCGCTCGCGATAACAAGACCCTCGGAATCTTCCGTCTTGACGGAATCGCACCGGCTCCTCGTGGAATCCCGCAGATCGAAGTTACATTCAACATCGATGCCAACGGTATCGTTCACGTAGCTGCAAAGGATCTCGGAACCGGCAAGGAGACCAATATCACCATCCAGTCCTCTTCCAATATGAGCAAGGATGAGATCGATAAGGCAGTCAGAGACGCTGAGCAGTATGCTGAGAGCGATAAGAAGCGCAAAGAGGAAGTCGAGAACAAGAACGCAGCAGATACAGTTGCATATCAGGCAGAGAGAATGCTGAAGGATCTCGGTGACAAGGTAGATGAGGCTGACAAGGCTGAAGTCGAATCCAAAGTCAAAGACCTCCGTGCAGCGATCGAGTCCAATGATCAGGATGCTATGAAGCAGAGACGTGAGGCTCTTGAGCAGAAGGTCTATGAGATCAGCAGCAAAGTGTACTCCGCAGCCCAGCAGGCTCAGCAGGCACAGGGCCAGCCGAACTATGGCGCACCGGAGCAGGACAGCAATAGCGGTTACAGCAATAACAATGGCTATACCGATGCTTCCTACACAGAAGTTCCTGATGACGATAACAGATAATCTACGATAAGGTAGGGGATTACGCGGACGGCATAGCTGTCCGCGTGTTCCCAAACGGATATTAGAATGGCAGATAAACGCGATTACTATGAGGTCCTCGGGATCAACAGGAATGCATCTGTGGATGAGATAAAAAGCGCTTTCCGTAAGCTCAGTAAAAAGTATCATCCGGACTTGAATCCTGACGATCCTACCGCAGAAGAAAAGTTCAAGGAGATCAACGAAGCATACCAGATCCTTTCTGATCCTGATAAGAAGCAGAAGTACGATCAGTTTGGTCATGCAGGTGTAGATCCGAACTACGGTGCCGGAGCCGGATACGGCGGATTCAATTCCGCTGGTTTCCAGGATCTGGATCTTGGAGGCATCTTTGAACAGTTCTTCGGAGCCAATGCTTTCAGCGATTTCCAGGGATATGGCAGGAGTTCGCGCAGGGCTGACCCGAATGCGCCGAGAAAAGGATCGGATGTATATATAAATCTTGATCTTTCATTTATGGAAGCTGCAAAAGGATGCAGTAAGACTGTATCTGTCAAGGCTTCCGAGACATGCAGTACATGTCACGGATCAGGAGCAGCAGACGGCACATCTCCCAAGACATGTTCACGCTGTCATGGTACAGGGTATGTCACCATTGAGAGCAGGGGCATTATGGGCTCAGTAATGCGCCGTACAGCGGTATGCCCTGAGTGCCACGGTACAGGTAAGACGATCGAGAAGCCGTGCCACAAATGCGGCGGTACAGGTCAGACAACGACTACGAAGAAGGTAAAGGTTGACATCCCTGCCGGAATCAACACCGATGATACGATACCGCTCCGCGGATACGGAAATGCCGGTATCAACGGCGGTGCTGCCGGTGATGCACTTCTAACTATAAACGTCAAAGATGACCCGATGTTCGTGCGTGAAGGATATAACGTCCTGGTGGAGCTCCCTGTAAGTTTTGCTGATGCGGTGCTTGGTGCAGAAGTAATAGTTCCTACCATAGATGGAAAGATCAAGTTCAACGTTCCAGAGGGCACGCAAAATGACGCGGTATTCCGCCTGAGAGACAAGGGTATACCGAATCCGAGAAGAGGCGGACGTGGAGATCAGTTCGTCAATGTGAAGATCGAGATACCGCGCAAGCTTAACAAGAACCAGAAGGAACTTCTTAAGCAGTTTGATGAAAGCCTGAATGTGGAAAAGAACTACGAAAAGAAAAAGACATTCGCAGACAGACTGAAAAAAGTTTTTGGCAAAGAATAATGATATGGACCACAGCTTTAGAGATTGAAGCGGTGGTCCTTTTATTCACAGAAATATTTTTGACTGAGAATTGTATTATCAGTAAAATGTTTTTAGAAGAGATTACGATTTTAACGGGTGAGATCAATGTACCGTGCTGTATGTCCCAATTGCGGAAAGAGCGTAACGCTCGACGAACCGGCAGTCATATTCTGTCCATACTGTAAGGCTGAGATTCCTCTTCTGCAGGAAGCGGAAGATCTTGATGAAGATCTGGTCAAGCGTGCAGCAGAGCTGGTTGATATGGGAAATTATGAGCTTCTTATTACGACACTTGTCGGAAAAGATGGCAGGCTTTCTATGTTATACAGGGCTTTTGCACAGCTGATGATGATCAACCGAGACTACATTCAGGAAGCAGACAAACTGTATGATAAGGACAAGGATAAGGCAGCATTCAATGCGCTCAAGAAACTGGCGACAGGCTCTGATGCATACGCCGAGAACCCTATCCACACACGCTATATGAAGAGGATAGAGGAAGAAGCTGGGAAGTTTGCGGATCTGCTTGAAAAAGGGTCTGAAAAAGAAGGAAAGGTTCTTGCCGGTATTATAACGAAGAAACTGCTTCTTCCTTCTGCAGACAATGCGAAAAGCCATATTGCCGTAGTTCTTATGGCCGATGATTACAGCTGCCACAAGCTTGTGCCTCTTCTTACAGATGAGGACCTCCTCGAGATATATGAGACATACACGCAGGCTCCTGATTTTCACCTCGTTTCACCCAAACAGGTACTGCTGGCCAAGGAGATGAAGAAAGAGATCCATGATCGCGGTCTTTTATTGCCCGAAGGTAACAAAGGACTTCTGGACCGCATAAAGCAGTTCTTCAAATGAGGAGGCAAAAATGGAAGAAGTCAATGTATATGATCTGAAATTCAACCCCATGCATGATATTGCCAAGGACTGGATGCTTGTCACAGCGGGCGATGACAAAAACGGTTTCAATACCATGACCGCCAGCTGGGGCCATATGGGTTCTATATGGGGACACGGAGGCGGAATGCCTACCGCTATCTGCTATGTCCGTCCGCAGAGATATACAAGGCAGTTCATAGACAGGGAGCCGCTGTACACACTGTGTTTTCTGCCTGTTGAGAAGTACCGCAAGGAACTGGCATATCTGGGATCAAGGTCAGGCAGGGATGAGGACAAAGTCGCTAATGCAGGACTCCATCCGGTATTCGGAGACGGATATACTTATTTTGAAGAAGCAAATCTTGTCCTTGTTTGCAGAAAAGTGTATCAGACGCCTATCCTGGAAAGCGGTTTTGTGGACCAGAAAACACTGAACGAGTCATACCCGGAGAGAGATTTCCACGATATGTATCTGGGAGAGATAGTAAAAGTATTTGTATCAGAGGACTCAAAGTTCATCTGAAGATATAGTTTTATGTATTTGGAGGAATTTCCATGAACGAGTTTTGGTATACGAGCCAAACAATGCGCGCTATCAAAGGAGCAACATACCGGTCATTTGAATTGCTTTCTCCTACACACCTGTTCTGGCTTGGATTGACTTTACTGATGACTATCTGGACTTTTACTTGGTTCAAAAAGCAGGACCCTGAAACCAAGACAAAAGCTTTCAGGATCCTGACAGTCCTTTTGCTGGCAGATGAGATCTTCAAGTATGTAGTGACCTTGGCAACCGGTCAGTTTGAATGGCAGTTCCTGCCGTTCCATCTGTGCAGCATCAACCTGTTTGTGTGTCTGTGGAACACGCTTCGTCCTAACACTACGGCAAAAGAGATACTGTATACCATATGCATACCGGCTGCACTCATAGCGCTGCTGACTCCTGCATGGATGCCGCTTCCGATACTGAACTTTATGCATCTGCATTCAGCTACGGTGCATATCATGCTGCTGCTGTATCCGCTCATGCTGCTTGCGGACGGCTTCAGGCCAAACATAAAGAATATCGGAAAAGTCCTGATATTCCTCGTTTGCGCTGCGATCCTGGCAGCAGGACTCAATGCCCTGTGGGGAACCAACTTCATGTTCCTTTCCAGAACAGACAACAACCCCATGCTTAACCTAGTTGCTAACATATTTGGGAAGTTCTATGTGCTGGGGATGGGCTTGCTTGTAATAGTTGTTCTTATTATTATGTATCTTCCGTGGGTCATCCCCTCGAAGAAGAAAGCCTGATCGTATAATTTAAGGGAGGAAATTATGTATATCCATACTTATGGTAATCCGGGCGATCCTGTCGTTCTACTTTTGCACCCGATGCTGGTGACAGGCGAGCAGATGTTTGACTCTATAGGCTCACGTTTGGACGGAAACTATTTTATTATCGCGCCGGATCAGAGCAGTCACGGCAGTGATTCAAGCGAATATGTATCTCCTGAGAAGGACGGAGATGATCTGTATCGTTACTTGAAAGACAACAATTATACGGATATCGTTTTGATGAGTACTCTGTCTCTCGGCGGAGTACTGGCCATGCAGCTCCTGAAAAGGAAAGACCTGAGATTCCATTCTGTTCATATTGATGGGGTTCCGTTGGCACCTATGAAAGGCCTATTGAAGTATCTCACGCCTATTTTGTATGAGACATACAGGAAAAAGGCCAATAAAGACGAGTCGACTGTTGCAAAAACGCTTACCGGTATGTACGGCGAGAAATTGGGAAAGACTATGGCAGAACAGTTTGGGCATATGAGCAGGGAAAGTGTAAAGAAGATAGTCGGTGCCTGCAACTCCGGATGTGCTGTTCCTATAGATGATGAGCAACAGAGACGTATCACTTTTGAGTGGGGTGAGAAGGAAAGCAACGCAAAGTACGGAAAGGTTCTTGCGGAGGAGATGTATCCCAAATCAAAGATCGTTATCCGCAGCGGATATGATCACTGTACATATATGGCCAGTAACACTGATGAGTATGTGAGTGAGATCTGCAGGGAGATTGCGGAAAGGCAATAGCTCAGAAATAATCGATCCTCAGCGTTGACCAGCTTTGGTCTGCTGAGGATTTTTGTTTGCAAACTTTTAGTCACAGACATGTCAATGATGTTATACTAATTGAAAAAACAAAGGAGAAGAAGGATGAATAAGGAAGAATTGATCGCATTGGCATGGGAAGCCCGAGAAAAAGCATACTGCCCATATTCACAGTTTATGGTCGGGGCAGCCGTTCTGGGTGTGGATGGGAAAGTATACACGGGATGCAATATTGAGAATGCCAGTTATGGTATGACAGTCTGTGCAGAGCGCACCGCTATCTTCAAGATGGTTTCCGAAGGCTGCAGGAAGTTTGCCGCTTTGGCAGTAGTAGGCGGCAGCGACGGCGATGGTGCACCGTGTCTTGCTTGCCGCCAGGTAATGACAGAATTCTGTGAAAACTGGCAGACACCTGTTTATGTAAGCGGACCTTCAAAAGTTATTTATTCGCATACTATGGAAGAGGTATGCCCGCTTCCATTCGTAATGTTTGAGAAAAATGAGGATTACCACGACTGAAAGGGATAGATAGTATGCTTTATCAGATAACAGATAATACATATTACACGCCGTCATCAGAAGAGACAGACCGCCCTAACCTTGGATATATAAGGGGAGAGGAGTGCTCTGTCATGGTGGACAGCGGGAATTCACCTGCACATGTGAAGGAATACCTTGATGCTCTCGCCGAAAACGGATTGCCTGTACCAAGATATGTATTTCTTACGCATCATCATTGGGACCACACTTTCGGACTATCTTCTGTAGACGATTTTATGGTATCCGTTGCAGGTTTCAACACCAATGAAAAGCTGAAGGAACAGCAGTCATATATATGGGACGATGAGCACCTTAATGCGTACTGCGAAGACAATACGATCCCGCTTTTCTGCAAGCCTCATATTCTGCTGGAATACCCGAAGTTAAGCGATATCTGCATACACACAGCGATGATAGTATTCAAGGATGAACTGCGGATAGAGCTTGGTGATGAGACTCTAGTCATGAGGCATCTGACATCAGGTCACACAGATGACTGTTATTATCTTCTTGCTGAAAAAGCTAAAGTCCTTTTCCTGGGAGACGGCAATTCTGAAGAGGTAGTAGGCACAGATTGGATAGACCATAAGGAACCGCTTGAAGGACTCATCAAACAACTTGAAGATATCGATTTTGATTACTGTCTTACTGGTCATGTTCCTGTATACACTAAAAATGAATTACTTGAAGATCTTAAAGAAAGGCTGGCAGCTGTGAGCTGAATAGAAAAATGGAAGCAATAGATCGCATTAATGATTTTGTTAACTCTATCGTTTGGGGATGGCCTACCATGATCCTGCTGGTAGGGACAGGTATCTTTCTGACTATTTGCCTGCGCGGTATCCAGTTCCGCCATCTGGGAGAGTGCATCAGGAACACTATTCAGAAAAGAAGCGGTTCAGCCGGGACTGGAGCAGTTACTCCGTTTCAGGCGTTCGCGACCGCATTGGCCGGAACAGTCGGAACAGGGAACATTGTTGGGTGCAGCGGCGCGATAATCGCTGGAGGACCGGGTGCTGTATTCTGGCTATGGATATCCGGATTGTTCGGCATGGCTACAAAATACAGCGAAGTCCTTCTTGCTATCCGATACAGAAAGAAAAATGAGCACGGTGAAAGAGTTGGAGGACCGATGTTCTATATAGAAGAAGGTCTTGGCAAAAAGTGGAAATGGCTTGCCGTATTCTTCGCTTTTGCCGGAGCATGCGCAGCTTTTGGTATTGGCTGCCTGTCTCAGGTAAGTTCTGTTGTCAGCGCTATCCGCATGTCGATCAATGCTTTTGCACCTCTGTCTGCTGAAGCGGAAAAGACGGTCGCACTGGTGGTAGGTATATGCACGGCGGTCGTGCTCGCGCTGGTGATCATTGGAGGACTAAAGAGGATCGGCAAGTTTGCTGCTAATGTGTCCCCGTTCATGAGCATCATTTACCTTATATTTGCTCTTGTCGTCATTATTGTTAACATTGGTTCGATTGGCACAGTACTTAAGAGTATCTTGGTCGGAGCGTTCACGCCCAGAGCAGTGCTTGGGGCAGCGATCGGGATCTCAATGAAGCAGGCTATGAGCAGCGGTATCGGAAGAGGTTTGTTCTCGAACGAAGCCGGACAGGGGTCTGCGCCTATCGCTCATGCCGGCACTGAGGAAGATGTTCCTGCAAAGCAGGGAATGACCGGAGTGTTCGAGGTATTCTTTGATACTATCGTTATCTGCACTATCACATGCCTTGCTGTTCTTATGAGCGGCGTGCCGGTAGAGTACGTTACCGGAGATAAGAACGTCCTTCCTATCATCGCATTCTCCAGCATCTTCGGAGACAAATTAGGAAGTGTATGTGTGGCAGTTTCACTTGTCCTGTTCGCTTTCACGACCATGGTCTCATGGTCACTTTATGGAGTAAGATGCTTTGAGTATCTGCTTAAGACAGATAAGTATTCTATGTTCTACAGGTTGCTGTTTGTTCTGGTAGTTGCTTATGGCGCTACTGTTCCGCTTGGGCTTGCTTACAGAATCTCAGATACTCTGAACGGACTTATGGCTATTCCCAATATCATTGCGTTGCTGGCTTTATCAAAGGTCATCATAGAGGAAACAAAGAAAGAATTTCCTGATGATTGGAAATAACAGACAGAAATTACAAGGCAGCGAGGCGGGAATTCATTGTTCTGCCGATTGACAGTGTTAAAGCGCTAAATTATAATTTTTTTCGATAGGGCACAGGTGGTAGGGGGAGATGTCCTCTCTGCCACCGTCCTTTTTTAAATATGATTAAGGAGGGAACTGCAGTGATCGATACGGAACGTTTCGGATGCATGGCATTCAATGACAAAGCGATGCGGAAAGCTCTTCCGCAGGAAGTGTACCAGTCACTGCAGCAGACGATACGTCAGGGGACATCGCTTGATCCTGAGATAGCAGATGACGTTGCTGAAGCGATGAAAAAGTGGGCTGTTGAACACGGAGCAACGCATTATACACACTGGTTCCAGCCGATGACCGGAGTCACTGCTGAGAAGCACGACAGCTTTCTTTCTGTTGATGAGGACGGAAAACCTATCCTGGAGTTTTCCGGAAGTGAGCTTATCAAAGGAGAGCCAGACGCTTCCAGTTTTCCGTCGGGCGGTCTAAGGGCTACATTCGAAGCCAGGGGATATACGACCTGGGACCCGACTTCCTATGCATTTATAAAAGATGATACGCTATGCATACCTACAGCATTCTGTACTTACAGTGGGTATGCTCTGGATAAAAAGACACCGCTGCTGAGATCCATGGATGCACTCAGCAAGCAGGCTGTACGTGTTCTGAGAACACTTGGTGATGAGACGACATCAAGAGTTTTCCCGTCTGTAGGTGTTGAGCAGGAATACTTTTTGATAGACAAAGAGCTGTTCAGCAAACGCAAAGATCTTGTCTATGCAGGAAGGACACTGTTCGGTACAAGCGCGCGAAAAGAACAGGAACTGGATGACCACTATTTCGGGGCTTTCCGTCAGCGTGTCTCATCCTTCATGAAAGATCTTGATGAATCACTGTGGGACCTTGGTGTGTATGCCAAGACAGAGCACAATGAAGTCGCTCCGGCGCAATACGAACTTGCTATGATCTATTCCACTGCGAATATAGCGGTAGATCACAATCAGATCTGCATGGAAGTGATGCAGAAAGTCGCTGACAGAAACGGTCTGGTCTGTCTTCTCCATGAAAAGCCATTCGCAGGTGTTAACGGATCAGGAAAACATAACAACTGGTCGCTTACTACTGATAACGGGAAGAATCTGCTGGCTCCCGGAGATACTCCCAGTGAGAACGAACTGTTTCTCCTGTTCCTGACTGCGATGATCCGCGCTGTGGATATGTATCAGGGATTGATAAGGCTTAGCGTCGCTTCTGCGGGCAATGATCACAGATTAGGAGCTAACGAAGCACCTCCTGCCATTCTATCGATCTTCCTGGGTGAAGAACTCACAGATATTTTGGAATCTTTGGAACAGGAAACGCCTTATACCGGTTCGGAGAGAACAGAAATGAGGCTTGGAGTCAGGATACTTCCCAGGTTCCCGAAAGATTCAACGGACAGAAACAGGACATCTCCCGTAGCGTTCAACGGCAATCGTTTTGAGTTCCGGATGCCAGGCTCTTCGGATTCACTTGGTGAGATCAATACGGTCATCAATGCTGCTGTTGCTGATTCGCTCAGCGTGTATGGTGACAGACTTGAGAAAGCTGATGATCCTCATGAAGAATTGTTTGAACTTATCCGTGAGGAATACAGAGCACATAAGCGCATAGTTTTTAATGGAAACGGTTATGAGCGCAGCTGGGTCCTGGAGGCTGAGAGACGGGGTCTTTCAAATCTGGGGACGACGCCTGACTGTATGGATGTTCTTCTCGATGAGAAGAACAGAGATATGCTTAAGTCCATGGGTGTTTATGCTGATCCGGAAATGGTTGCACGTCATGAGATCCTGTCTGACATTTACTGCAACACCGTCTTTATTGAAGCCAGAACGATGATAGATATGGCTCACAGGCAGATACTTCCGGCGATAGGCAAATATCTTGGAGAGGTTGCCTACAGTACGAATATGAAAAAACAGCTGATACCTCAGCTGGAATGCGGATATGAAGAAAGTTTGGTTACATCACTGACAGAAAGCATGAACAGGATAGATTCAGCAGTGCGAGACCTTGAAGATTCTCTTTTCGAAGCGTCCGGTATAAAGCAGGGTAATACGCTGTCACTGTTCCTTAGAGATAACGTGATATCAAGAATGGGACGCCTGAGAAAAGAGGCGGACGAGGCAGAGAAGAAGACGGCGGAGGGATACTGGCCGTTCCCGGAATATGGGGATCTGTTTTATGGATTTTGATTTTTTCGAATTTGGGGGATAAAACGATGAACGATTACGTAAAAAGAGTGATTGAAAGCACGAAGACGAAATATGCTCATGAGCCTGAATTCATTCAGGCAGTGGAAGAGGTGCTTACCTCTGTAGAACCACTGGTAGATGCTCATCCTGAGTATGAGAAATATGATCTTCTCAACAGGATAATAGAGCCAGAGCGCATGTTTACTTTCCGTGTCGTATGGATGGATGATAATGGACAGTATCATACGAATACCGGATACCGTTTCCAGTTCAACGGAGCCATTGGCCCATACAAGGGCGGTCTGAGATTCCAGAAGAACGTGTATCCCGGAATCATCAAGTTCCTGGGTTTTGAACAGATCTTCAAGAACAGCCTCACCGGGCTTCCTATAGGAGGAGCTAAAGGCGGCAGCGATTTTGATCCACAGGGTAAATCTGATGCGGAGATTATGAGATTCTGCCAGGCATTTATGCAGGGCTTGTACCGCTATATTGGACCGGATATCGACGTACCGGCAGGGGATATGGGCGTTGGAGGAAGAGAGATCGGGTATCTGTACGGTGAATATCGCCGCCTGAAAGGTGCATTTGAGAACGGAGTTCTCACCGGGAAAGGTATGTCATACGGCGGAAGCCTCATTCGTCCTGAAGCGACCGGATACGGCGCTGTATACTATCTCCTGAATGTTCTTGATCATTTTGGAGACAAACTTGAGGGAAAAGTTATCGTGGCTTCAGGATATGGAAACGTAACATGGGGGCTCTGCAAGAAGGCTGCCCAGCTTGGAGCCAAGGTCGTCACGATTTCCGGTAGAGACGGATATATCTATGATGAAGATGGTGTCAGCACCGACGAGAAGATAAATTATCTGCTTGAGATGCGCGCGTCCACAAAGGGTTCTATCCGTGACTATGCGGAGAAGTTCAATGTGCCTTTCTTCCCGGGTGAAAAGCCGTGGGGCGTAAATGGCGACATCGTTATGCCATGTGCCACACAGAATGAGGTCGGCATGAAAGAAGCGGAGAAGATCGTTGCAAGCGGAGCAAAATACTATATCGAAGTTTCTAACATGTCCACTGAAGCAGCTGCGCAGGCATATCTGAAGGATAAACTGACAGTTGCACCGTCCAAAGCTGTAAACGCAGGCGGTGTTGCAACGTCCGCGCTGGAGATGTGCCAAAACAGCGAAAGGATGAGCTGGACTGCTGAAGAAGTGGATCAGAGACTGGAGGATATAATGGACCATATTTATCAAGTCAGTGTTGAAGCGGCGGAGAAATATGGTTTAGGCTATGATCTTGTTGCTGGAGCAAATCTGGCTGGATTTGAGAAAGTAGCTGAAGCTATGGTTGAACAAGGTGTTTTCTAAAAGATTATTTGTAATTTTATTGCATCAAGAAGGTTGTTGCAGGTATGTGCTTTGCAACAGCCTTCTTGTGTTTTGAACAATTTGGTCAGCGTTGAGGAAAGAAAAAGCAGATTGCGCTAGAAAAATGCATCCAGTTGAATTACACTGATAATATAGAAGATATGATTTGGAAAGTGAGGGTAAGTGTGAACAAGTATTTATCTAATGTAATAGAAGATACCAAGAGAAAACATGCTTCAGAGCCAGAATTCGTTCAGACTGTTGAAGATGTTTTTTCTTCTGTTGAGCCTTTGGTCAATGCTCATCCTGAATATGAGAAATTCGATATACTTGGGCGTATGGTCGAACCGGAGAGGATGTTTATATTCCGTGTAGTATGGATGGATGACAATGGTGAATATCATACGAACAGAGGGTGGAGATGTCAGTTTAACGGTGCGCTTGGTCCATATAAGGGAGGTCTTCGTTTCCAAAAAAATGTGAACGAGAGCATTATCAAGTTCCTCGGTTTTGAACAGACATTCAAAAACGCGCTTACAGGACTTCCCATCGGCGGAGGAAAAGGCGGCTCTGATTTCGATCCTGCAGGTAAATCAGATGCAGAGATCCTGCGTTTTTGTCAGAGTTATATGACTGCGCTTTACCGGTATATAGGACCAGATGTTGATGTGCCGGCTGGAGATATGGGTGTAGGCAAGCGCGAGATCGGATATCTGTTCGGGCAATATAGAAGGCTTAAGGGCGTATGGGAAAACGGGGTCATTACCGGGAAAGGTTTGAGTTACGGTGGATCGTTGATTCGTCCTGAAGCAACAGGCTATGGCGCTGTTTACTATTTGGAGGAAGTTTTGGAACATGAAAATGATTCCATTGAAGGAAAGAGAATCGGCGTTTCCGGTTTTGGCAACGTAGCTTGGGGAATCATGAAGAAGGCGACCCAGTTAGGTGCAAAGGTCACTTATGTTTCCGGACCTGACGGTTACTTCTATGATCCTGATGGTGTCAGCACAGAAGAAAAGATCAGTTTCATAGAGCATATGCGCGCAACTGATCCTAGGCACTGCAAACCATATGCGGACAAGTTCGGTGTTGAGTTTGTTCCGGGAACTAAATTTTGGGGAGTAAAGGACGTTGATGTATATATGCCATCGGCAGTACAGAATGACGTTACACTGGAATGGGCAGAGAAAATTCTGGAATCAGGCGTAAAATACTACATCGAAGTTGCAAACATGCCTACTACAAACGAAGCGCTGGCTGCTTTGAGAAGAAAGGAAGGATTGATCGTTGCTCCATCCAAAGCTGTTAATGCAGGTGGGGTAGGAGTGTCTGCTCTTGAAATGTCGCAGAACTCTGAACGTCTCGTCTGGTCTGCTAAGGAAGTGGATGAACAGCTTCACAGGATGATGAAAAATATTCATGATGTATCAATGAAGACAGCTGAAGAGTTTGGATTGGGATATGATTTGGTTGCCGGCGGAAACATTGCTGGTTTCAAAAAAGTTGCAGAAGCTATGCTGGAGCAAGGCGTATTCTAGATCATAATGACAGCACAGTGTCAGCAGATAAATACATAAGAATACCCGCCGAAAAGGGACTTTCCCTCTTCGGCGGGTCGCTTTTTGCATCGGTAATCAAAATTACGGTTTTAATTCCATAAGCCAGCAGTCTTCTTTTTTGCCTTCAAACAATTCATGTTCAGAAAGTGACTTGAGGATTTTAAAGCCGGCTTTCTCATATGCTCTTATTGCTCTGTGGTTATTCTGGTGCGGATCAAGAAGGATCGCGTATGCTGACATGTTTTCTTTAAGATAATCAGCCATCAGTTTCAGAAAAGAGGTGCCTATTCCTTTGTTCCAGTATTCGGGCTCTCCTATGAACTGATCCATGGCAAACACAATATGCCCTTCATCCGGATACTCATATTCATCGAACATTTCGCCGCTCAGCTGATATGCTTGGCCATAACCCACAGGTGTGTTTTTATATTCGATAATAACTCTGAAACCGCCAGGGATCTCTTCCAGAAAGTGTTCCGCCAAAGAATCCATAGTGAATCTGACATCGCGGCCTTCATAATACTCCAAAACAGTATCATCGGTCATCCATTTAAACATAAGCGGTAGATCGCTTTCAGCAAGGTCTCTAATCAGTATTTCGTCATTTCCGGTTCTCACTTATCCATCTCCCCAATAATAAGTTCCTGCTTCAATACCCACACAGCAGGGCAGATTTCAAAACTGTTGCTGAAACTGTCAAAAATCAGACGTTTCTGCCTGCCATTTATTGAGCCAACAGAGCTGCGAATCAATGAATTTTGAGTCTATGCAGTCTATCCCATATATCTCAAGGATAGTTGCTTGAAGCTGAAAATGTCTGATCGCCACCCAATCAGGAAACGAGAGTATCTCATCCTGGCTGAGCACACGGTATTTCGAGTAACCGG
Source organism: Oscillospiraceae bacterium (assembly GCA_017432285.1). GTDB lineage: Bacteria > Bacillota > Clostridia > Oscillospirales > Ruminococcaceae > RUG11783. Next base: position 35,608 of record JAFRJM010000006.1, read on the forward strand.
ACAGAAACCTTCGGAATACATCTTTTGTTATATCGATATCTTCCTGTTTAAGATCAAAATAATTAGTCATATCGCACATGACCATGATGTCGAACATACGAGGAGCCTGGCAAACCGTATCAAAATCCACCAGATATATCTGTCCGTTCTTGTTTTGTATAAGATTTCCTCTGTGCAGGTCTCCATGGCAGTTGCCGCGAGGAAGATCACGAACCCGTTCCCACAGGCGCTCACCCAGTACTTCATAAGACGACAGATCCTGATATTTCTTATTGACAAGGAAATCCAGATATCTCTCGATAAAAAACTCTTTGCCGTGAGAAACAGGATCCACCGGATAGTTGGCCATCAGATGATGAAATCTTCCGACCAATGCGCCGACTTCAGACGCGCATTCTTTCAGATTAGGTTCGTCTCCGTCAATGAATTCCATGAGGACGATCATCTTTTCCTCATCGCCTATGACAGTCGTAAAAGAAGCGTCACCGTTTTTTGTCAATATGATTTTGGGCACTGGGAAATCGTTTTCATCGAGATAACGCATGATGGAGACAGACTGTCCTGCAGTTTTCAGAAAGGCAGTCCCTATAACTTTGAGCAGATATTTCTCTTTACCGTTAACGATATATGTTTGTCCGCCGACTTCTCTAAATAATTCGAGAGCTGGTTCTTCTATACCGTAATACGTTGTAAGTATTTCTACTAATTGTTTCTCGTTCATTGTCGACCTAATGTTGAGCAGTGCTATGATTCCATTAATGATGAGATCAATTCAGTATATTCGTCATTGATCAATGTGACTTTTTCCCCTGCTTTTTCAAATCCTTCGATATAGAATTGATTGTCTTTCTTCAGAAGATCAGGTGTGCAGTACGAGTCGTCAAGCCTTGATTCGATCTCTGAGCTGTGATCTGCGATGTCTGCAAAATGTCTGTCTATGTATTCATCTGTCATAGCAAGACATATAAAGCGGATAGAATCGAGATAATCCTTGTTGAATCCTTTCCGCCAGTCGAATGGTATGTAACAGCCTTCTACGATAAGATTCTGCTTGTTTTCAATGGCGGTCTTGATTATCTCTTGCACGATTGGCCAAAGATAATCTGTCAGTTTATCATCGTCATATGGTGTCAGGTCCGTGTTTCCGCTGCGGATCAGTCCCATTTTCAGGTGATCGATGGACAGGTAAGGATAACTGTATTTCTCAAGCAGCTTCTGAGCCAGCATAGTTTTTCCGGTATGGCTGGCACCGGTTATGATAATTACCATATTACGCCTCTCTGACTCGTTTTCCGGTCATGTGCTCCGGAACTATACGAACAATGCGGGTGGCAGCGAGCGATCTTTCGATTTCGGCGTCAGTCTCTTCTTTGCTGACAGGGAATTTTGCACTCAGTTTGCGGCAGATTTCTTCCTTAAAGGAGACATCCGTTATCTCTTCTGCTTTTCCGAAAACGATCACACTTGCTATCTTCAGTGCCCAGTCACCATCCTCACGGTATCCTTCATCATATACGCAGAAAGATACTTTGGAGCATCTATCTATGGCATCCAGTTTGTGCCCAGCGGGTCCGGTGTGGAAATAGATCATCCCGCCATCATATAGGAAATTTATCGGCAGGGCATAGGGATAACCGTCATCACCGAGAACAGCTAGAACACCTCTGACCTGATCATTGAGCAGTTTTTCGCATTCATCTTTGCTGATTGCGTTCTTTTTTCTGGCTACTTCACGAAACATAAAAACAAACTCCTTATTCTTTTTGCTACAATAATGTTAGTTGAACGGATTAACAGATGCAAGCGAATGGTGAAATAGACCGCTGATTTGTTCAAAACAGAGAAAACCATGTTATCGTTCGAATTTTCTTTTCATATATGAGTATTTCTGTTATACTCATTGTCAATAATTTGAGGGTAGGAGGAACAAATGGCAACTGTCTTACAGGACCTTTCAAGAACTTTTAGTGAATTTTTGCTGCTCCCTGGTTATTCCAGTGCTGAGTGCAGTCCGGAAAATGTGTCTCTTGAGACACCGCTTACTAAATTCAGGAAGGGTGAAGAGCCCGCTATCAAAATGAATATTCCGCTGACTTCTGCTGTAATGCAGGCTGTTTCTGATGACAAGATGGCAGTCGCGCTTGCAAGAGAAGGCGGTGTTTCTTTTATTTTTGGATCTCAGAGCATTGAGAATCAGGCAGCTATGGTAAGAAGGGCAAAGAGTTATAAGGCTGGTTTTGTACAGAGCGATTCCAACCTGCGCCCGGATCAGACTTTAGGCGATGTCATTCGCCTGAAAGAAATGAACGGCCACTCGACCATAGCTATCACGGAAGACGGAAAGCCTGACGGTAAGCTTATGGGCTTAGTCACCAGCAAGGACTACAGAGTTTCAAGAATGAGTCTTGATACACCGATTTCAGATTTCATGACTCCTATCGACAAACTGGTCTATGGTCTTGAGGGAATCTCACTTTCGGAAGCGAACGACATCATCTGGGACAACAAAGTCAATCAGCTTCCTATTGTAGATGCGAATATGCATCTTAAAGCCCTCGTTTTCCGTAAGGACTACGATGCGCATAAAGACAATCCGCTGGAACTTCTTGACGAGCATAAGCGCTATATCGTAGGTGCTGGTATCAATACCCGTGACTACAAGGAAAGGATCCCCGCTCTTCTTGATGCTGGCGTCGATGTGCTTACCATTGACTCATCTGAAGGATATTCCGAATGGCAGGCAAGGACTCTTAAATGGGTCCGCGAGAATTATGGCGATTCGGTAAAGATCGGAGCGGGCAACGTTGTTGACCGTGAGGGATTCAGATTCCTTGCTGAGAACGGTGCTGACTTTGTTAAGATCGGTATCGGCGGCGGTTCAATCTGTATCACCAGAGAGCAGAAGGGTATTGGACGCGGACAGGCTTCTGCAGTCCTCGATGTTGCAGCTGCAAGAGATGAATATTTTGAAGAAACAGGAATCTATGTTCCTATCTGTTCGGACGGTGGTATCGTATATGATTACCACATGACTCTTGCTCTTGCAATGGGAGCAGATTTCATCATGCTAGGCAGATATTTTGCGCGTTTCGATGAAGCTCCATCAGCAAAGGTAATGGTTAACGGCAGCTATATGAAAGAGTACTGGGGCGAAGGTTCTGCACGTGCCCGCAACTGGCAGAGATATGACCTTGGCGGCGCAGCAAACCTCAAGTTTGAGGAAGGTGTCGATTCCTATGTGCCATATGCCGGTTCATTGCATGAAAACGTCAACCTTTCCCTGGCAAAAGTGAAATCGACGATGTGCAACTGCGGAGTTCTTTCCATCAAGGAGCTCCAGAAGAACGCGAAGATCACTCTTGTTTCCGCAACAAGTATCGTAGAGGGCGGAGCTCATGATGTTCTGCTTAAGGATCAGACAGTCAGATAATCATTTATAATAAACAAAACCTCTTCAAATGGAGTGATCCATCTGAAGAGGTTATTTTTTGATTATTTCAAACAGAACGGATGTTGTCGCGTACCTGAGCGAATTCAGGATAGTTTTCATACAGATACTTGGCAATGAACTGCATAAGGACGAAGTCTTCCTCGGAGTCGATGTCAAGAACTGCTGTGTCTTTCATCTTTATGATGTCGATCTTGCCGTCCCACAGGATCCCTGTCGTGTTATTGGCAAGAAAATCTCTTTTGAAGACGTACATGCTCGCATTGACATCATAGATCTCAGGCGCCTGCTGTCTTGCAGTGTACGGGGAGGCAATGACTTTTTCAACATGGTCACCGCAGTTCGCGACCATATTGAAATATGGGTTGCGCCTTGAATCAGTTACGCTGAACACGAGGTCCAGATCGCCTCTCGATGCTTCTTTGTTATAAGCGTTGTTCATGTCCGCAAGAGTTCTCAGTGGGCTGGTTATGTCGAGATCCATCAGGTAATCATAGTGGAATCCCCGCATCTCTTCCATACGTTTGAGGCTGTCCTGAAAAACAGCCATCTTGGGAACAGTATCACCGCCGAGTGCTTCTCCTCTGGGGAGATACACGACTTCAGGGTAGCAGGAGAGGACAAGATCAGCCAGTAGATCGCTGTCGGTATTCAGACATACATCTATGTCGATGTCCGGGCGGTCTTTTTTGAACAGATCTATTGCGGATAACGTGTAATAAACAAGCGGTTTGTCACAGAAAGTCTTGAGGTTTTTGTTGCGGAACCCTTTGCTTCCTGCTCTTCCGCAGATAGTGATCAGAAGGCGAGCCATTATTCGTCTACCTCCTTGTTCCATGAATCATATAGTCCTGCGCTGACTTCAAGGACATTGAGTGCTTCTGCAGGGGGATTGATGCTTTTACCGTCAAGGAAGAGGACATAGTCAAGGAAATAATCCATCTCACGGAGATACCAGTCGTTGGTGTTCTCCTCATAATACTGTACCGATCCGTCAGGGAAAGTGATCTTGTGTTCGATGAAATCTGCGATCAGGGTACCGTCAGAAAAGTACAGTTCTAGATAGCGCTGCTGCTTTCTTCCGAAATAGTCCAAATGAAGTTCCACGAGCAGTTCAGGATATTTTGCAATATATACGCTCAGATCATTGCTTGTGATCTCAAGGTCAGAGAATTTCCCGCGGAGGTTATATGTCTGCTGCGGCATTCCGAAGAGATATACAAGGTAATCCCACTCATGGATGAGGTCGATATCGACACCGCCTCCCATCTCCTCACTTGCGGAATACACCTTTCTGTAGTCCACTCCCGGACGCCAGTCGGGGAGGTAGCTTGAGCAGATAGCTCTTGCTGAGAAAGGATGTTTATCCGGATGTTCATCCAGATAATCCTTGGTCTCCATAAAAGTCTTGCTCCAGCGCATCGGAGCAGCAACGTAAGCTTTCTGCCCTGGGTTTGAAAGGCGCTGTACGGAACCGTATATCTGATTTCTGGAAACGATAGGTTTCTCAATAAAAAGTGCGCCGGCGCGGTCTTTTACCTGCTCCAGGATCTCTGCGTGAAGCGCAGTCGGATTGGTTACGAAAACGATGTCATAGAACGGAAGGGCATCTTCATCATCAAGGTCAAGCAGCTGGTTTGCAAGCAGTTCTTCCACACCTGAACGGAGGGGGACTGTTAGGTCATGCCTGAGAGCATCGATGTAGAGGCTGATGCCTTTTTCTTTGCAGAGATGATCCAGGTTTCTGATGTGTCTGGTTCCTATTGAACCGAGTCCAACAAACAAAACGGTAAGTTTTTCAGCCATTTTAATTCCTCATCACATATCGATCTGGTTTATCAGGTCGATCACTTTCTGATCTTTTTCAAAACTCCAGAGAGGAGTGGTTCCTTTTTCAAGCATTGACAGGAAGTCAGCCAGCTCATCGACGTAAGCATTCTCAACGATGTTGTCGCTGTATCTGCTGTCGTGCTCATAAACGCCGTATGTATCGACGTACTCTTTTTCTTTTGTCTCTGTGTTAAACCGGTACAGTTCCTTCGGACTGCCTTCCCAGAACAAGTGCAATCCTTCACCGAAGCATTCGAAGTGACGCACGGCTTTCGGGGAAGTTACATCCACCACCATTGTTCCGACAGTGCCTGAATCGTGCTTAAGGATGAAGGTGATGGTATCGGGATAGCTGATCTCAAGATCAGTCAGGCAGGATGATTCTACATGGACACATTCCGCGTCTCCGAACAGGTCTACGAGCCATGGAAGATCTATGCCAAGGATCTCTCTGACACCTCCGGTCCTCCTGTCTGAAACAAAGAAGTTCTTGTATGTTTCCCATGGGTGCCAGTCCGGAAGATACTGTCCGATATGGTAAAGGTAATTAACGCCTTTCCCGGTGCTTTCTCTGAAGGAGTCCACTTGCTGTTTCATATACTGTGTCTCTTTGCGGTACAGCATCGTTGATGAAAGGAAGAGAGGAACGCCTTTTTCTTTGGCGAGCCTAGTGTTCTCTTTGTACCCGTCATCGAGAAGATTCAGTTCCGTGAAAACAGGAAGTCCTGCTTCCAGCAGAGTCTTTATTATACCGCTGTGGGAAACAGGGGAGGTGCAAACGAGCGCAGCGTCCGGACGTACAGAATCCAGAGCTTCCGGGATGGAAGGGAAGGGAGTGATTCCAAGTGAAGAAGCCTGCTCCCTGCGTTCATCGGACATGTCCACTCCGAATATACGGCAGTCCGGAAGCAGCCCTTTCAGAAGGCGGGCTCTTCTTTTGCCCATGCTTCCAAGACCAACTACTAGGAAGTCCAAAGTGTATCCTCCTTTTTAACAATTAAATTAAATAACATCATAAAAACGTTTAGGCTCCCTGAGAGTAGGATCACCGACCCAATCTTCCAGGATCCTCACCATGGATCCGCTGGGATCCTCTCCGTAATACGGACTCACAACACTGCGGGCCTTTTCTATAAAATCAAGAGACAGACAGGTCCTGATCGCATCCAGTATCTCATCTTTGTCTGCATCGACAGAGATGACGTTGTCGCAAAGGAGCCGTCCCTCCTGACGTTTTCCAATATTTACAGTAGGAATGCCGAATGTAGGGGTTTCTACTACACCGCTTGAGGAATTACCGATAACCGCTGATGCGGCTGCCATTGCAGACAGATACCTCTTTACGCCTAGGCTCTTGACAGTAAGCACCCAGTCTTTTCTGTCGATAGACCACTGATCCCATGCTTCATTTATGGCTGCGCCGCCCATATCCGCATTGGATTTCGTCACAAGATACCTTAGTCCTGTTTCTTCATGAGCTTCTTCCATCGCGGTCTGAAGCTGCTTGAGCTGGGTAAGGGGATTGCTGTGGCCGAGCCCGGTCTCAGGATGGAAAGTCACAAGACCGAAAGGGGAGGTAAGATCGAAAGAAAGGTTATCGGACAGTTCCTGAGCTGTCATCTTAGGCATGTTCCTTATGTTCTCGTCTCCGAGTCCGCCCACCAGAAATACGGTGGCGGGCTGTTCGCCCATGCGAAGCAGTCTCTCATATGAGTCCCTGCAGCTCGGGAAATGGAGCGATGACATCTTGGTTATGCAGTGTCTGTAATACTCATCGGAAGCTCCGAGAGTGACGTCTCCGCCGGAGATGTGCGCCACAGGTATATCGCATATAGCGGCAGCCTGGACAGCCGCGAATATCTCATATCTGTCTCCGAGCACAAGGACGCAGTCAGGGTTTTCAGCAGCGAACCAGTCCGAGAAAGCCAGAATGGTATAAGCTATGGTAGCGGCTACAGGATTCGGACTGTCCTGGAACTTAAGTATATCTATCTTCGCAGCGATCGGAAGACCGTCTGCTTCTATTTCCGTAACGGTATTGCCGTATGATTCGCTCAGATGAGATCCTGTCACGACAAGCTTCAGATCAAGTGAGGAATCTGCGAGTTTAAACAAAACAGGACGAAGGAGGCCGTACTCCGCGCGGCTTCCTGTAATGACTGCTATACTGTGTTTTTTCTCAGAACTCAAGCAGGATCCTCCTAAATTTCTATAAGCTCATCCGGCTCAAAGTCGCGGATAGCAGCGGTTCCGAGCACTTCGTTCCAGCGCATCGGATCAACACCATTGCCCGGACGTTTTGTGGTGAGATTCTCTTCAGTCAGGATCTCTCCGGCACGGATCGCGCGTGCAGCGACGATGCTCTTTCTGGCAATAGGCTTGTTTTTGGCTTCAGAAGACGAAACTGCCTTGATGCCTGAACCCATTGCCGCTTCTATGTTGCGGACAGCCTGAACCATGTCTGTGAGCTCCTTAGGATCAAGGGAAGCTTTCTGGTCCGGTCCTTCCATGTTTTTGTCCAGAGTGAAATGTTTTTCGATCACAACAGCTCCGAGCGCCGCAGCAGCGACATCGCATTCATAACCTCTGGTATGGTCTGAAAGGCCTACAGGACAACCGAAATGATCTCTGAGCCAGAGCATAGCACCAAGGTTGGCATCTTCATAATTCGTTGGATATTCAGTGTTGCAGTGCAGGATAGTGATCTCTCCTGAGCCGCTTTCTTTTAACAGTTTTATCGCGTCCTCGATCTCTTCAGGGACGCTCATTCCGGTGGAGAGGATAACAGGTAGTCCTGTTTTTCCAACTTCCACCAAATATGGATAGTTGGTTATCTCTCCGCTGGGGACCTTCATGCATGGAAGATCAAGAGTGGCGAGGAATTTGACGCTCGGGATATCGAAGGGGGAGGAGAGATACTGGATTCCGATAGAATCACAGTACTCCTTAAGCTGACGGTGGCTTTCAAAATCAAAATGAAGTTTCCTGACCATCTCAAGCTGGCTTTCTTTGTCTCCGGTGGTCTCCTTCTGATACTCTGCTTTAGGAGCAAAGACAGAGATTACGAGTTCAGGAACAGCGGTCTGATACTTGACTGCATCTGCACCGCATTCTTTTGCTACCAGAGCCATCTTTTTGGCGAGCTCTAAGTCTCCGTTATGGTTTACACCGGCTTCGGCAATTATCATGACATGTTTTTTGTCCATAGTTGTTTACACCTGAGCCTTGCTGTTGATTTTTTCCTGGATCCTCTGGAGTTCTTCCAGCTGACCGATGTCGATCCAGCTGTCTTCGGAGATCGAATAGACGCCTATGCGTTCTCCGAGGTCCTTGTATTTCTGAATGATATCGGGGAAACCCTGGAATTTGCCGTCCTCGATCTCATCAACTACACGAGGTTCAACGATATATACACCGGTATTGGTAAGGTATGTGAACTCGGGCTTTTCCCTCATTCCTCCCACACTGCCGTCCGGAGCAAGTTCTATTACCCCATATGGAACGGTGACATGTTTCGAGGCGCAGATCATCGTAATGATGCTCCCGTCTTCCTTGTGCTGACGGTATGCATCACCGAAATCCATATCCAGAAGAGTGTCACAGTTTGAAAAATAGAATGTGTCGTGTATAAGGCCTTTCAACAGGCAGAGGCCTCCGCCTGTTCCAAGGAACTCATGCTCTTCCACGAAGTCCAGCTGATACGGTCTGTCTGACTCTTCAGAGAAATATGAACGTATCATGTTCTTTTTGAAGTTTACTATCATGTAGAACTCGCGGGATCCGAAATCTGCAAAACGGTCCATTATGAGTTCGCAGATAGGTTTGTCTCCGACCGGGATCAGAGGTTTTGGAAGGATGTTCGTATAAGGCTGAAGCCTAGTGCCGAGTCCTCCCGCGTTGATGACTACCGGTATGCCGTTCTCCATGGAACTGAGCACTTCAAGACCGTTTGCGAAAACGATATCGACGATCCTTCCTGAGCGGTCCAGAATAGGCAAAGCGTCTATTTGCCGTTCTGTAAGGACCTCTTTCGCGCGAGAACGTTCCTCTACCGTCAATGTGATCGGATTATGGTTTGCCGCTTTGAAAACGGGATCGTTCAGAGAACCTCCCTTAGTGAGGTACTTGCGGAGGTCGCCGTCGGTAAGAACAGCTGTGAGGATGCCTCCTGGGGCGATGAACATGATGCGCTGTCCTGTTACGGACAGCGATTCCATGGCATCAAGTATCGATTGATTTCCGTCAATGAAAAAATCTTCAAGTCTTATCATTATGATCTCTCCCTGGAATCAGGATTGGATTAAAGTGCAAGGATAGCGTCTATAACTCTGTTGCAGTCTTCCTCTGTGAGGTTTGTGGAGCAGGGGATATTGACAATCCTTCTGCGGAATTCTTTTGCCTGATCGAGGTTGAATGTCTCATTTCTCTGGTAATCGCACTGTTCGGGGATCAGAGACCACACAGGTCTTGTCTGTATCTTCTGATCCTGCAGGCGTGCGATCACATCATCGCGGTCAAGGCGGTCAGGGAGAAGGAGCGAATAGAACCAGTGATTGGATCTGGTACCTTCTCTGAACGGGAGCATTGAGAAGCCTTTGACTCCGTCAAGAGCGCTGCAGTATTGCTCATAGCGCTCGATCTTATGCTCGATGAATCCCTCTAGCAGTTCCATCTGGGCAAGGCCGAGGCATGCGTCTATATTTGTCATACGGTAGTTGTATCCGACCTCGTCATGGACAAAATGGAGCACATCGGTCTTTGACTGTGTGGACAGATGTTTGGCACGTGCCACCCATTCAGGACGCTTGGAAAGGAATATCCCGCCGGTTCCTGTTGTGATGATCTTGTTTCCGTTGAAGCTGTACACACCGATGTCTCCCATGGTACCGGCAAAGGAACCGGCGAGAGGGCCTTCAGTATATTTCGTACCAATGGCTTCTGCGGCATCCTCTATGAGAAGGAGATTGTATTTCTTAGCGATCTCCAGGAAGCGCGGCACATCCGCCATATTGCCGAACACATGAACAAGAACGATAGCGGACACGTGAGCGCCGGTCTTGTCATTATAGAGCTTGCCGTCTCTCATCGTGCAGTGATTGGCGCAGAAATCCTCCACTGTATCAGGATCCATCGTTGCAGTTTCATCACATCCGATAAATACTGGTTCAGCGCCGACATATCGTGTCGTGGGGTTCACGGAAGCTATGAATGTCAATGCGGGAACAATGACTTCGTCCCCGCGCTGGATCCCTCCGACGATTGCAGAAAGGTGAAGGGCAGTGCTTCCGCTCGAACATGCTGTTACAGCGGAGACACCTACATAGGAAGCTACGCATTCCTCCATCTCATTGACTTTTGCTCCGCTGGTTGAGACCCATGCGCCATCCAGGGCATCGTCTACGTATTTTTTCTCATTCCCGCAGAAATTGGGGATAGAAAGCGGTATAAAACTACTCATTTTGATTCTCCGATATTAAAGGATGTACTGACCGACTTTGTAACTGTCAAGATTGTTGCGGATAAAATCTATCGTTTCCGCAAGACCCTGTTCAAATGTGTATTTGGGAGCCCAGCCGGTCATCGTGCGAAGCTTTGTGGCATCTCCAAGAAGGCGGTTGACTTCGCTCTTCTCAGGACGGAGGCGCTCTTCTTCGCAGACGATCTTGGCAGAAGGATTGATCTGTGCAATCAGCTCATTGGCGAGGTCGCCTATGGAGTGTTCCACGCCGGTGGCTATATTCAGTTCCTGTCCGATAGCTTCCTGACAGTCAGCGATCGCCATAAATCCGGCAGCTGTATCTTTGACATAGTTGAAATCTCTTGTCGGGCTGAGTTTTCCAAGCTTTATCTCAGACTGTCCTGCGATAAGCTGAGAGATTATGGTAGGTATGACGGCTCTTCCGCTCTGACGAGGTCCAAAAGTATTAAACGGACGAACGATGGAGACAGGAAGATCAAAACTGCGGTAGAAGCTTTCAGCGAGTCTGTCCGCACCGATCTTCGTTGCAGAATACGGGCTCTGTCCCTGATAAGGATGCTTCTCATCGATAGGGACATAGATCGCAGTTCCGTACACTTCGCTGGTGGACGTCACCATGATCCTTTCTGTGCCAAGTTCTCTTGCCGCGTTAAGAACGTTAAGAGTTCCTTTTATATTTGTGTCGACATAACTGTCAGGGCTGTGATAACTAAAGGGGATAGCGACTAGAGCAGCCAGATGGTAGACTCTCTGCTGCCCACGCATAGCTGTTCTTACACCGTTAGGATCCCTGATGTCTCCGGAAAAGGTTTCGATCTCATTGCGGATCTCCGGAGAAAGCGTATCTATCCAGCCACAGCTGCCGAAAGAGTTATAGTAGCAGAACGCACGGACTTTTTCTCCGCGCTTGACCAGTTCTTCGGTAAGATGGCTTCCGATGAAACCGTCAGCACCGGTAACAAGTACAGTGTGAGCCATGATATTCTCCTTATTCTTTCTCTGCCCAGATAGGCTCTTTCAGCTGCCACTCAAGGTTCTCATCCTGATAGAACAGATCACGGTTATAGAATTTGTCTATGACTTTCCAGAATTCCGTCTCGGTATATCCTGTGAATTCGCAGAAATCACGGACGCACAGAGGATCCAGCTTACCGTCGCGTGCCTTGATGATCGGAAGAGCTTCTTCGCGTGTCATCATACCGTAGCGGATATAGCGTGCAGTGTAGTCTGTAGCTGCCGCGTGACCGAATTTGGGGTATTTGAGCCAGCTGTGAACGAGATATGCACGGCTGTCGATCTGGTCGAAGTTCTCAGCATGGTGTGTGCGGTCCCACTCGTGTGTGAGATCATGGAATCCGTGTCTCTTGGAGAGCTGATAGTTGTAGTAGCTGTTCCACGGGAAGAAATAACTCATGTAGAAAGGATCTAGACGGGCGAGTTCCTCTTTTGTCGGAGCCATGACAAGGCTCAGATCCTTCTCGGTGATGCCGTCGATGAGGAGGTCTTCCATCGGCATTCCCACTGCAACGCCGTTCTCGATCTGGTCTCTTGCAGAGTATGTCTCTTCATCTTCGTTTCCGCCGTACTCAAAGCTTACGTTCTCACCGTAGCAGAGCATCATGGTGTTGAACTTGAGTGCCATGTGGAGCGGATAGGTATAGATAAGGCGGTCCACATACCATGTGGGTTTGCCGTATTTTTCAAAGAAATGGCGCATCAGTATCTTCTGGACCTTAATGTTCGGCTTGCAGCTGATGAGCGTGCAGCTGAATTCCTCGCTGATGTTCTTAAGGTTATGGATACCTGCATCTGTCATCGGGAAGTTATCCTCAACTGTGAAGAGGATGGGGTTCATGTGATAGACTTCCTTGAGCATGTATACCTGATAATGGCTGTCCTTGCCTCCGGAAACTGCTACTGCGCAGTCATATCCTCCGGGTCCGTTGCAGCCGCGATATTTGTCACAAAGGGCAGCGAACTCGCGCTCTCTTGCAGCCCAGTCTACCTGAGAACGGTGCTCATAGTGCCTGCATGCGCTGCAGACGCCTTCTTCGTCGAATGTGATGCCGGGTCTGGTGTCTGGCATGGTGCATTTTTTGCAATATTTCATAATGGTTCCTCCAAAATATGATCTTATTGTAGATTCGGCCGGTCTTGGTCTCCGTCTGCTTTGAAGAGCACAAAATGGTCCGAAGTGTTCGTGAAGTAATAGTATTCTGTATTCTCATACAGAGGCGGTGTCAGATAATTGGGAATTATCGCTTTGCTTGTTTCTGTTCTTTCGGTGAGCCCTGCTGCATTCCATATATCCGGCGGGATCCCTACATTGTAACAGTCCATATATTCAGCGTTGAAACTGTTCATCAGCTCATCAAGGGCATATCCCATACGCGGAATGACCGAAGAAGGTCCTATATAATCCACGATCCTGAGTACCGGGATCTCACCTTCCTCACCGCTTGCAACTGCTCTTGTTACCAGATAAGCAAGATGATTCTTGCCTTCTCTGACAGACCAGACGTCATAATCCTGATGCGGGAAATGGAAATACCTGCGTTTTAGATACCAGGGATCTTTTCTTGGAACGGTATCTGTTTCCGGGAAGGGAAGACGGTCTATCTGTTTTTCTCTGACTTTTTTAAGAGTGAGATCTCCTTCAGCAGGGAGACGTTCGAGCGTTTCCGGTCTGCATAGTTTGTACTCGCTCAGGGCATCTTTTTCTGCGATCCTGTAGTAATGGGAGATACGTTCAGCAGTCCATCCAAGGAATCTGTACAGGTTCAGCGTGTTTTCCCTTATGTTGTTGCAGGCTACCACGTTGGCATTTGTCAGTTTTCCAAGTTCAGCCATGAGTCGGATTCCGATACCGGAGTAATCTTTCCTTGCCACGAAGACACTTGCCCAGATATCCGGGTCATCATATCGGTTCGTCAGGATATATCCGCAGACTGCAGCATACTTGCCTTCAAGCTCTGCGATGGCGAACTGCAGTCCGTTTGTCCGGTAGTAGAAGTCAAAATACTCAGGGCGGTTGATAAGCGGAAGACACCAGTCAAAGTTCTCATTGATGAAATTGATCACAAGATCTCTTTCTTCCTTTCTGGCCAGCCGGAAAACAGGAGCAGTTTTTTTTGCTTTCTTCGTTTCCACGATATCACCCCATCATAATAATGTATGTATTATGTTCCAAAACGGGCTGTATCACAAATCAAAATGCAGAAATATGTCAAATAATATACATAGTATAGCATAAATGTTCAGTAATTGAGACATAAAAATACAGGTACATATAATGTATAATAAATGTAAAGACAAGAGGGGGGGCTTTCAGATGGCATATTATGACCTGACCGTAACACTGGACCGACCGTTCCTTGATACTGTGGCGGAATATGCTTCGTCATTCGATACGTCCGGTCTGTATATCGAGGATCTTTCAGAGATCGAGGATATTCTGGGTTATTCGTCGAATTACGATTATATAGATGAGAGCCTCATAGATAGTGATAAAGCCACTGCAGTGATACATATTTATCCATCGGACAAGGATGATGCAGATAGGATGAAAGAAGATCTGCAAAGGTTTTGTTCAGAAAAAAGTATTCCTGCCAGGGTCCTGCTTGAGGAAAAAGAAGAGGAGAAGTGGGAGGAAAGCTGGCAGGAAAGGTATGAAAAGGTCGTAGCCGGGAAGTTTGAAGTCCTCCCGTATTGGGAGGAGTACTCTGGGCAGGGGCTCATTCCTCTCAGGATAGATACTTCAGAGGCATATGGGTCCGGTCAGAGCATAAACACTCAGCTGTGCCTCGAAGCGGTTTCTGAAATAGATCTGACAGGGATGAAGGTCCTCGATATGGGGACTGGGACCGGGATTTTGGGAATCGCAGCTCTTCTGTCCGGCGCAGAAAGTGTACTTGGGCTGGACATCGATCCGTTCTCCATTGAGAACTCAAAGGAGAATGCGGATAATAACGGTGTAGGCGACAGGTTTGATGCCGTGATGCGCACATCCAGAACAACTGACAGACTTTCAACAGATTTTGATGCCGTTTTTGCCCATATCACTGCTGATGTGATAATCGACGATGGGGAGCTGTATCATAGTTTGCTGAAAGAAGGCGGTGTATTCCTTGGCGGAGGGATAATATCTGAAAGGAAGGAAGAGGTCACTGCCGAGTTGGAAAAGATAGGTTTCAGGGACTTCAAATACTATGAGTGCGCAGAGTGGGTAACTCTCGTGTGCAGAAGAGGCGAGGGATGAGAACTGTTATCGTTTATTATTCTCTGACAGGAAATTGTCAGGATACTGCAGAGAAGATAGCTGAAAATATCGGGGCAGATCTTCTCAGGATCGAACCGGTTAAAGAGATCCCCAAATCAGGAGCGATAAAGTTCCTTTGGGGCGGAAAGAGTGCAGTCATGGGCGAGAGGCCTAAGCTACTGCCATATTCTTTCAATGCGGATCAGTATGATACTGTGATACTCGGATGTCCTGTATGGGCCAGCAATCCGGCGCCTCCAATGAAAACATTTATCCACGACAATTCAGATAGTCTCAGCGACAAAAATATCGTCGCTTTCCTCTGTTTCAGCGGTGGCGGAGCGGATAAGGCTTTAGTTAAAACAGAGAAGCTTTTGGGCAAAAGATTGGCAGCTTCCATTGTGTTGGTTGATCCCAAGGATAAACCGGAAGCAGAGAAGACAGACAAAATAGATAGTTTTTGCAGAACTATACAGGATCTGGAGAAATAGAATGGCTATTCCGGAATACTTCATGAATTGTTTCAGTGATGGCAGGCTCCGTCCGTCTTTTCTTATGGGTCTTTCGGCAGAAAGGCAGCGGGAGATAATGGACAAAGCATCCTGGAGATCATATTCAAAAGGAAGTTATCTGTTTGCAGAAGAGGAACCTGTTGACGGAATATATATCATTCTGAGCGGAAGGGTTAAGCTCAGTACCTGGGACAGCGAGGGACGGGAACAGATCATCGGTATCTTCTCCGAATCAGATACCATATGGGAAGGCGTCTTCATGGATGGGAGCAGATATCCGTATAATGCCGTCTGCCTTACTGATGTCGACTGCTGCAAACTTCTGATCAGAGATCTTGAGGATGTCATGAAAGATCCGTCTGTATCGCTGAAGATAATCGCTCTGCTAAGCAGAAAACTGCACGATGCAAATGATAGGGTACTGCTTCTTTCAACAAGTTCTCCAAAAGCCCGTCTGGCAGGATTCCTGCTCAACAGAAGCAGGCACACAAGCAGCGACACTGTCGTGCTGAGGCTGGATGATATCGCTGCAAGTATCCAGCTGAGGCCAGAGACCGTGAGCAGAAGGATAAAGGAGATGGAGAAAGAGGGACTGCTTGAGAAAGTAGGACAGAGCAGCATCATGATAAAAGACAGAGCAAAGCTCGAAGCAGTATATTCTGAAGGGTAGCCTATACAAATCATAAAAAGCCTGGAAACAGGCTTTTCTTTTTACTTAAAATTGATTACAATCAATTTTTGTTAGACGTAAGTCGGATATCATATCTATGGTAAAAAGAAAACCAATTATCGGAGGTCCAGCTAATGCTTGAACTGAAAAACGTATCTTTTGGAGTAGATGATACTGAAGGCGCGAAAGAGATCATTCGCGACATCAGTTTCGAAGTTCCAACAAATAAAATGGTAGTCATAACAGGTCCGAACGGCGGGGGAAAATCCACACTTGCAAAGCTCATAGCCGGAATCGAGTGGCCCAGTGAAGGAAAGATCTTCTTTGAAGGACAAGACATCACATATATGCCTGTTACCGAAAGAGCGAATCTAGGGATAGGCTATGCATTTCAGACTCCTGTCAAATTCAAGGGGATACAGGTTCTTGATCTTCTTCGTATAGCTTCCGGAAAGAAAATACCTCTGGCTGAGGCATGTGAATATCTGTCAGCTGTAGGCCTCTGCGCTAAGGACTATATCGGAAGAGAAGTAAATGCCAGTCTGTCTGGCGGTGAGCTTAAAAGGATAGAAATAGCTACAGTTTTGGCCAAAGGATCAAAGCTTTCTATCTTCGATGAACCTGAAGCAGGCATAGATCTGTGGAGTTTCCAGAATCTGATCGAGGTATTTGAGAAGATGCGGGCTCACATAGAAGACAGTTCCATCGTCATCATCTCGCATCAGGAAAGGATCCTGAATATTGCAGATGAGATCATAGTCCTCAAAGACGGAAAAGTGACAGCCAAAGGTCCTAAGGAAGAGATCCTCCCCGGCCTGATAGGTACATCATCTGCAGTCGGTGCCTGCAGGATGATAGAACAGTGAGAAAGGAGCGGAGAATATGATACAGCTTGATGAGACCCAGAAAAGGATTTTAAGAGAAGTCGCAGATCTTCATAAGGTACCAGAAGGAGCATACAACATCCGTTCCGATGGGAAATCGATTGGAAGAGAATCTACAGAAAATATAGAGATAATCCCGAGAGAAGACGGAAAAGGACTGACTATCAAGATCAAGCCCGGAACAAAGCACGAGAGTGTTCATATCCCCGTTGTTATGACTAAGAGCGGTCTTACGGAAGTTGTTTATAATGATTTTCTTATAGGGGATGACGTTGATGTTGTCATCGTTGCCGGATGCGGGATAGATAACTGCGGTCCTAAGGATTCGCAGCATGATGGTATCCACAGATTTCAGGTAGGAAAAAGGGCTAAGGTCAAATATGTCGAGAAACACTACGGATCCGGTGACGGAGCAGGAAAACGCATCCTGAATCCTGTGACAGAAGTTACTATGGATGAGGACAGCTACATGGAGATGGAGATGGTCCAGATCAAGGGTGTAAACGATACGGACCGTAAATCTACCGCAGATCTTGCAAAAGGCGCAAAACTCATCGTCCGCGAGCGTCTGATGACACATGATGATCAGAAAGCATACAGCAGCTATGTCGTAAATCTTAATGGTGAAGGATCAAGCGCGGATGTAGTATCAAGATCCGTTGCTAGAGACGATTCATATCAGCAATTCGCTGCCAAAATCGTAGGAAACGCTCCATGCAGTGGCCATACAGAATGTGATTCCATTATTATGGACAACGGGAGGATCCTTGCTATCCCAGGACTTGAGGCAAATGATCTTGATGCAGCTCTTGTGCATGAGGCGGCTATCGGAAAGATAGCAGGAGAGCAGATCATGAAGCTTATGACGCTTGGCCTTACGGAACTTGAGGCTGAAGAGCAGATAATCGATGGTTTCTTACGCTGAGGAGAAATGCCATGAAAAATAAAACAGTATTCGTTACTGGTGAAGACGTAATTACGGAGATGATCACCAAATATCCCGAAGCAGAGAAAGTCCTGATAGAGTCCGGAATGCATTGTCTTGGCTGTTTCAGTGCCGGATTTGAAACACTGAGAGAAGCCTGTCTGGTTCATGGACTGGATCCTGTTGAGATCCTTGAGAAGGTGAACAGTGCCCTCGAGGAAGCCAGAAGCTGACATTTAAACCCCCAAAAATACAGATCTCTGATGTCATATCAGAGGTCTGTTTTTGTGCTTGGGAATATTGCAGGAAGCAAAAGAAACTGTGATAATGGTATTGTGGTATTTTGCGGTTCGAGGCAAAACACAGAAGAGGTTTTATTGTATGGTTCGCTTCAAGAATGACAATCTGGATCTGACTGCTATCGCAGACAGCGGTCAGTGTTTCCGTTGGAAAGAGACTGAAGACGGATACAGGGTAATTGCGTTTGGAAAAGTACTGTATATCAGCAGTGATCCTGAAACAAAAGAGATCTGCCTTGATTGCAGCGAACAGGAGTTCGAAGAAATCTGGAGAGAGTATCTGGATATTGATACGGATTATGCGGAGATAATAGGGAGGATACCTGAGACTGATCTGTACCTTAAAGCAGCAGCGGAGTGCGGTTGCGGGATCAGGATCTTGAGGCAGGATCCCTGGGAAACGCTGATAACCTTCATTATCTCTCAGAGAAAGAACATCCCGGCTATCAAACAGGCGGTTGAGAAGATATGTGCTGCAGCAGGACAGCCTATAGGCTGCTGTAAAGGCGAAAAGCTTTACGCGTTTCCTTCTCCTGCTGAATTGGCCTCTTTATCCCTTGAAGATCTTACAAAATGCAGTCTGGGCTACAGAGCCAAGTACATTCAGGCTACAGCAGATGCTTTTGCCAACGGCGGAGCCAGTACAGAAGCACTTGCAGCTATGAGCGATGATGATCTTTTCAATGCTCTATGCAGTTTTTACGGTGTCGGGAAGAAAGTAGCGTTCTGTACTATGCTGTTTGGGTTTCACAGGATGGATTCTTTCCCGATGGATGTTTGGATGAACCGCGTTGCAGAAAAAAGATATTCCGGTGAGATACCGATGGAGCATTATTCGCCATGGGGCGGAGTGATGCAGCAGTACATGTTCGCATATGAAAGAAAACTTGCTATGGATGGCGAGGAATGATATGGGGTAAATGTATATGGGTAAGTTTATCAGAGGTTTCTTTTGTTTGATATTGTGCTTTGTTTTAGCAGCTTCTCTTATAGCATCGGTCTGCTTGCTTAGCCTGACCAATATGCTTGAAGAGGAGAATGTTGATGATATTCTGAAAAATGTTTCAGTCAGCGACAAAGTTTTCGAGTTCGAAAAGGCTGAAGCAGATCAGGAGATATCTTTCGGAGACGCATTGAGGGAGAACCTTCCTTTACAGAATGTATCCCTGATCAGTATATACGGCGATTCAGCAAGGAATGCCACAGAAGCTGGTATTCAGGCAATAGAAGAGTATGTTGCTTCCGAATCTGCTATTACTGATTTTGGCAAGATGGCTGCAGTATTTACTGAGGCATATGTTGCCAACGCTAAAGAAGCAGGAAAGTTGATCGGATCTATTACTTATAAGAACATCAAAGGCGAACGTGAAAGAGTCGCAAGGGAAGATTATGCCCGTGAATTAGTGCTTGACCGCGTTGAAACAGATCTTAAGGCGGTTGCTGAAAGCGGTACCGCTTTCGGGAAACTGAGTCTGAACGGAAAGGATGTTATTTGCTATACCGCACGTGCCGGCAAGGAGGCAGCAGAGGTCGAAAATGCTGTTTACACGTCTATTGAGAGCTGGTACGACCAGTTATACAGGGAATACTTCAAAGGACTTCTGAATTATATCGTCAGAGGCGACGAAAGCAACGGTGTAAATGGATATAACTTTACAGATGGGGACATAGCCAATCTGTTCATCACAGTTGCCAACAACAACGGCATCGGCGGCAAGGATCTCGATGATGCTTCTGCAAAAGCAGAGATTTCTAAGCAGATAAAGGATTATATCCTCCCCAGAATGAAGAAAGTTATATCATATCCGTACAGTTCTTGGATCGATGATGGTGTCGTCACCGGAATGAAGGTGACAAGGACGATCTTCAACATGGATCCAAGGATCCCGTTAGGGATTCTGTGCGGTGGACTTCTAATTCTCATGATCCTTATAGGCAGAAAGATGGGCCTCGGGTTTGGCTGTTTCTCTGCATTGCTGGCAGGCGTTGCGCTGCTGATAGCTCCTTTTTTCAGACAGCGTGCTTTGGATCAGATGAGCACGGAATTGCCGCAGGAGATATTAGACCTTGGGGTCAATGAGACGGTTGTGGATCAGCTTCTCAGCTTCATGAGCAGGTATGGTTTTTACTGCCTTGCCCTGGCAGGTATCCTACTGTTGCTCCGTCTTATAGTTCAGCTGTTCTCTAAAATAGCTGAAAAGAAAACAACGCGTAATGCGGAGGATGTAAATGGGTAAAATCATCAGAGCGTTCTTTTGTTTGATCTTATGCCTTTTGCTGACAGCTTCACTTGTGGCTTCCGTCTGTGTTCTTGGCGTTTCGCAGATGCTTGATGAAGAAAACGTTACAGACATTCTGAAAAATGTTTCAGTAGGCGAAAAAACTCTTGGTTATAAGAAGGCTGAAGAAGACCGGGAAATGTCTGTCGGCGATGCGCTCAGAGAGCATTATGTTCCTCAGAATATATCTTTGCTGTTCATATACGGTGATGTTGCACAGGAACTGACAGATGCAGGTATTCAGGGTATAGAGGAGTATCTTGCTTCTGAGACCGACATCGTCATTCATGATTTTTCCAAACTGGCAGATGCGTTCGTGGAAGCATACTTTAAGAAAGCTAAGGAAACAGGAATTCTCAACGGCCATGTCAGGAAAAATGGAGCGGATTTGGGACCCAAGGAAGCCTATGCACGTGAAGCTGTGCCAGAACGTGTTTTAACCACCATTGAGGAGATTGTCTCAGAAGGAACAGTTTTCGGAAGGATGAGCCTCAACGGAAAGGATGCTATCTTCTACACAGCTACTGCCGGAAGGGAAGCAGCGGAAGCCGAAAATGCTGTATATACATCTCTTGAGAACTGGTATGACCAGATGTACAGAGAATATGCAAAAGGTCTTCTGTACTATGTTTTAAAAGGCGAGCAAGATGCTGATGATAAGGCCTTCAGCATATCAGAAGAGGACATAGCAGACCTGTTCGTCAAGATCGCTGAGCAAAACGGAATCAGTAGCGAAGACCTTGAATCTCCTGACGCAAAAGAGGAGATATCCAGGCAGATAAACGAATATGTTCTTCCTAGAATGCGACAGGTGATCTCGGATCCGTACAGCACATGGGTCGATGATAGTGTTGAATCTGTCATGAAAGTGGCAAGGATCTTCCTGAACATGGATCTGAGGATCCCGCTGGGAATTCTGTGCGGGGGACTGCTTCTCCTCATGATCCTCATAGGCAGGAAAATAGGTCTGGGATTCGGTTGTTTTTCTGCTTTGCTGGCAAGCGTGGCATTGCTGATAGCGCCGTTTTACAGGCAGCATTCTCTGGATCAACTGAGCAAGGTACTTCCGGATGAGATACAGGACCTAGGGATCACAGAGACCGTTCTGGACCAGATACTGAGTTTCATGAGCGAGTATGGCCTTTATTGCCTTGCTTTGGCCGGAATACTGTTGGTGCTCCGTCTGATTGCTCAGCTGTTCACAAAAAAGAAAAGCGAGCCTGAGACCGAAGCGGTTTGATAATATAGTTTAAGGAATTTAACTTATGGAAATTAAAAAGATCATTGCACTTTTGCTTATAGTCTGCACTTTGTTTATGTTTGCCGCCTGCGGGAAAACAGAACCTGTTCCAGAGCCGGCACCGGTTCCGGATGACGGAGATACTGCACCTGGGCCATCGGAAGAAGATGCCGTCATTGAGGTATCCGGTCTCGAAACTATTCATGAGACTGAATTCGGCGGCGTGTATCTCAAGATGACTATCGATGAGTTCAACAGCAAGGGATTTAAGTACGGGGACAGTGTCGATATTACTTTCTCAAACGGCTACAAACTTGAGGACATACCGTATTACAACGGATACTATGTGGATGCAGGTGAAGCTCTGCTAATAGCCTATCCGGGATATGACTATATCAAAGCAGCTATAAACTACGGCGATGACCTCTGGGAGAGGGCGGGACTTAAAGCGCTTCTTCTGGGAGAGAAAGAAGGCAGATTGTGGTCTTTGGCTTCTCTGGATGAGCATTCCACAGCTACTGTAACTCTTCGTGAAAGCGGAAAATATCTTGATAATCAGGAAGCAAGAGATATCCACTATTCTGATGACAGGACCAAATTCCCGAGTGATGTCGTATTTGCCAACTTCAGGAATATGACTGTCGGGAATCTCAGACCTGGTACTGTATACCGTTCTGCTTCTCCGTGCGATAACCAGCACAACCGTGCAACATATGTCAATGACCTCATTCGTGAGGCAGGCGTGGGAGCGATCCTTAACCTTTCGGATAACGAGGAGAAGATCGAGAAGTATATTTCACAGGAAGATTTCAACTGCCCATATTTCCTCGAACTGTATAAGGCGGGGAATGTCGTTCCTATCTCACTTAACATGAACTACCTTTCTGAGGAGTTTGCGCAGAAGATAGCCAGTGGATTTATCGAACTTTCGGAGAAGGATGGTCCTTATCTTGTGCACTGCACAGAAGGGAAGGACAGAACCGGATTCGTATGTATGATCATTGAAGCTCTTTCGGGAGCCAGTTATCAGGAGATAGTCGATGATTACATGGTTACATATGATAACTATTACGAGATCAATGAAGAAAAAGATCCCGGTAAATATAAGACCATAAAAGAAAAAAACATCGATGCAATGCTCAGTTTCCTTGTATACGACGGTGAAGACATTACTGCTGCCGACCTGTCAGAATATGCAAGAGGATACCTTAAAGAAGCAGGCATGACAGACGAGCAGCTGGATAAGTTCGTCAGTAAGATCACCAACTGAGTGACCGGCGCTTCTTAGGAGAAAAACAATGAATAAGAAAAACATCACTATAATCGGCGGGGCAGCAGTTACTGCTGCGGCGACCGCTGGCGCAGCTCTCTGGGGCCTTAGGCGCTATATACCGAAGACAAGATCCTTCAGCGATACGACTAAGAAAGTTCAGACATCAGTGCTGACCATCGGCGCAGGGGATCATACGATCTACGGAGAGCTTATGCGGCCGAAGGATGAGATAGGACCACTTCCGACAGTTATCTGCTGTCATGGGTTTGGATCGTCCTATCTTCTGTGCAAGTCAACTATGGCCAGATGTTTCGTCATGAGCGGCCTTCAGGCTTATGTCTTTGATTTCCATGGCGGAAATCTTCACAGCAAATCGGGCGGCAAGATGACAGAGATGTCTATCTTTACTGAGAGGGAAGACCTCAATGCGGTCATAGATGCTGTTGCATCTCTTCCTGAAGTGGATCCTGACAATCTGTTCCTTCTTGGAGAGAGCCAGGGCGGGTGTGTGAGCGCGATCACTGCTCCGTATCATAAGGATCAGATAAAGGCTATGGTGCTGTATTATCCTGCTTTCTGCATTCCTGAGGATGCGCAGAAACGTCATGAATCGGTCGATGATATCCCGAACACGGAGAAAGTATTCGGGATGCGCGTGGGGAAGATCTACAGCGAAAAACTGATGGATTATGATATTTACAGTGAGATAGCTGCTTACGACAAGCCTGTCCTGATTATCCACGGTGATGCAGACAAGGTAGTTCCTATCGAGTACGGAAAGCGCGCTGAAGAAGTGTATAACGATGTTGAGTTCATCACTCTTGAAGGTGAGGACCACGGATTTAGCGCGAAAGGAAAGCTTATAGCTTCTGAACAGAGTTACAACTTTATCATGCAGAATCTGGGATGACAGGTAATTGAACAAAAAAGAACCCCTGCACTGAGGTGCAGGGATTTTCTGTGTGTTGATATCAATGATCTTCGAACTGGTTGAGTATCCTGAGCGCTTCCTGAACATAATCAGAAGCAGAATCCAATTTCATGGTCATCAGCTCAGGAAGGACCATATTGATGTCTGATGTCTTGTATCCGAGCTCTTTCAGGACCAGAGCGGCATCCTCCACCATGAGGTTTGCTGCTACAGTGGATGCCATCTCGTAAGGCTTGATAGCCTTGAACGTGTAGCTCTTGGACATGTTGATCCTGTTCTGGAACTGAAGGATGAACTCATAAAGGTTGTCTATCTTGGAGAGATCAGTATTTTCAAATACGTCACGTGTGAATTTAACGGAGTAGATGTACTGGTCCACAAGGTCGCCGTCCTTGTTCCGCACAGTGGTGAAACCTGAGAATACGACTGTATCGATATAAGGAGAAACATTGAAGAAGTTTGCAGTAAGGAATACCGCGAGGCTCAGTACGGTCTGAGCGTACTCTTCTTTAAGCTGAGCGCTTGTTTTCTTCTTGTAGACGAGTTTGAGATTCTTTACTGTCGGATACTCTGGATTGACGTTCTCGATTTCGGGCAGGTCAAGGTCTACATAAAGATCAGTGTCTTCGAGCTCATAGTTGGCGCGAAGGTCATATGCGAGGTCGAGGTTGCTCATGAAGGACCCTACGAAGTTCTCGATGGTTTCCTCATCGCCTTCTGTAGCATACTGGTAAAGCTCTCTGCTGGCAGGGGATTCGATACCTTCCACGAATTCCGCAAACTGCTTCTTGGTCATGACCGGATCGGCATATTTGTGGATGTTTACCTTCGCTTCGTGGTTCCTTGCATATTCTTCTACGATAGTATTCGGAGTCACTGTTTCCTTCGAAGAGATGACTACCGGAGCAGCGGTGTCCTGAGCAGTATACTGCGGAGTTGCGGGAACCGCATTCGGTGCAGTGGTCTGAGCCACAGGTTCAGCTGCCTTATACTCTTTATCTTTGTTCTTTTTACCGGTGCCGGGAGTATCAAACAGTTTCTTTCTGTATGAGATTCCTGTTCCGTTCACCCCGACGAGTGATGGGCTGAGGTTAAGGAACGTTCCTCTCTTACCGATGTTCACAGATGCGCCGCGCGGCCCAACGCTTGCGCTTACTCCGCTCTTGGAAAAGTTGAGACGGAGATATTTGCCTAATTTGACAGATTTAGAAAAACGAATACCCATATATTTTCTCCTTTTTTAGGGTTCAGTTCAGTTGACTTCCGGACGTGACCGGGATTACGGCTCCGTTGAGGTACGGAGCTTCGCCTGAAAGCAGAAGCTTAAGCACGGGGACAAGATCCTCCGGTTTTGCATTCCGCCCAAGAGGACTCTTCTGAGCTTCCTGCTCAACAGTAAATGCGGGAAGATTGCTCACAAAAGATGTCTCTACCATAGATGGAGCGATAGCGTTCACTGTTATGCCCTTTGAAGCATATTCTACAGCCAAAGACCTCACCAGTCCATACAGAGCATATTTGCTGCTCACATACTGAGCAAGGAATTTGGGCGGAGCGCCAAAACAGTATGAAGTGAGGATTGCAGCGACTTGACCGCCGCCGCTCTTTGCCATTTTAGGAAGGAACGTCTGGAATACCCGGAACGCTGCATGATATCCGACCAGGAATGTCTTTTCCAGCTGATCCTCTGTAATCTTGGCGAATTTTGTCGGGACAGCGGGAATAGAGGGAAGAAACAGAATCTTTCCAACTTCTACATCCATAGCCAGAACTTCGCTTATGAAAGCCTCGATGCCTTCTTTTGTGGAAAAATCGCCGAAAACCCTGCGGATATCAGCGGATGTCTCACATGAATCCAACAGTTCGGCTTTTTTACAAACATGGGCGATGACAGGCCCTTCCCATTCTTTCAGAAAAGCAAGACCTATATCGCTGTCTGCTCCTAATAGCAGTAATGCTTTATGTTCCATCTTAACCTCATTCACTTACAAGCGCGGAGTATTTTCCGCTGTTAACAAGTTTTCCGTTCTGATTGCGTATCTTTACTTCAACGACTATCTGCGCTGGAAAATCAGTTTTCTGTATTATGGATCCTGTAACTGTAAGAGTATCTCCTACATACACCGGTTTCCTGAATTTTGTCTCCATCTGCTGAAGGAGGCAGTATTTCCCGGGAAGATACATCCCTGCCATTGTCGAATAGAGACTTGCGGTGAGCATACCGTACACTACTGTGCCCGGATTGCCTAAAGAAACCGCATAATCCACATCTGTATGGAGCGGATTGAAATCGCCGGAGATGTCACCGAAGGCATCCACCATCTCCTGCGCTATGGTGCGCTCAAAGCATTCTGTCATTCCAACGGACAGTTCGGATATCTTATATTCATTCATCTTTTTCTGCAAGTTTTTTCTCGATAAGGTCAATTGTGTCTCCGACATCCTTGAGGTCGCTTACATCATCCAGTGAGAACTGGATGTCGAAACGATCCTGGATTGCTACCAGGATATTGATCTGCTCAAGGGAGTCCCAGTCTTCAACATCGTCTGAACATGTGGCTTCGGTCACTTCCAGTTCCTCATCATCGAAGATGTCCTGAAGGATCTCAGTCACAGCTGCCAGCAATTCTTCTCTTAACATATATTTACCTCCAAAGGCTGTAGAAAAAACTTATCACCTATCAGGGTGATTGTCAAACCTTGCGGTCATCGCCAAGGAATTCTTCTTTGGTTATCTCACGGGTCCTGTCATCGGTCTCTCCGGTGATCCCGTTGTACTTATAGTTTACATCGTAGTAATGCTTTTCCATCGGTTCCTGCCTGCTCTTTTTCCAAACCACATAGAACATATATCCGCCCATAGCAAAGGCAAAAACGAATGTCAGTATAAAGAACAGAACAGCGATCCTTGCAGAAAAGAAGAATGAAAAGAACAGAGCCATGATGCAGCATCCGGCAAACAGACCTCCAAGGATCTTTATCGTAAGATCTTCCTGCGGAGTAGCCTTATATGTTCCTGTTGCACGGAATTCTTTTCCGACTTTTCT
Organism: Oscillospiraceae bacterium; assembly: GCA_017432285.1. Classification (GTDB taxonomy): domain Bacteria; phylum Bacillota; class Clostridia; order Oscillospirales; family Ruminococcaceae; genus RUG11783. The sequence continues at coordinate 62,683 of JAFRJM010000006.1, forward strand.
TTCATAAAGAGTTTTTTTCATAATATTACCTACGAATTACATATTAATTCCGATACTATTATAATATATATCAGCACAATTGTAATGGTGGTGAGGACAATGGCTTTTTCAGGAGAATTGTTTGAGACGTTTTGCGGGGAGTATCCGGAGATCCTTCAGTCGGGCGGACGCTCCAGGTCCATGGTCGATGACCTTCAGTATGCTCTGGAGCTTCAGAAGGGAAGGCTGGACAGGGAAGGCCTGAGAATGGAATGCGAGATCACCCCAAGAGGACATTTCCCTAAAGGGGAGCTCTCAAAGGAATGGTCGGACGGTATGTTCCGCAGCCACATGGATATACGTACGTGTAATTGGACTCGCACGATATTCAAAGGGGACAAGAAGGTATTTAAGGATACCGAGGACAAGATCCTTTACACGACGGCGACTGATCTTATCTGGGGAGCAAAGAATATCGAGTCTGAAAGCTATACATGTCCTAACTGCGGCAACGTCACGACTATTGGGGCTCTGAGGGATGGATGCCCTTATTGCGGAACGCATTTTGAACTCCAGGATCTCTATCCCAGAGTAGGCGGCTTCTATTATGTTAAAGAGATAGGAGGCACTGAAGAGGAGGTTAAGAAGGATGTGTTCAAATACATGATTCCCTGCGCAGTCGTTTTTGGGGCTTTCGGCCTTCTCGGTACGATCTTCAGCGGCGAACAATGTTCTGTTATCTGGGGCCTTCAGACGATATTTATGACAGCGTTATGCGCAGGAATGGGTGCAGTGCTGGGATACTTTTTATGGGCTATCAGAAAATTGGGCTCGGTCTTTTATGAAGCATTAAGAGTTCTTCCGCTGCTGCCGGGAGCTCTCGGGTCGAAGAAAAAGTATGAGGACCAGTTGATGAAGACCAATCCGGATTTTTCTTTCGATTATTTTGCAAATAAAGTCGGAACTCTCGCGAAGATGCTTATCTTCTCAGATAATCCTGCAGCTCTTCCGGTGTGCATTGGAGATCACATAGATAATCCATACAAAGATGTTGTGGATGCGCTTTTCCGCGGACCTGTCATCATAAAATCCTTCAAAAGGGAAGGCGATTACTGTCATATCAGAGCAGATGTTCAGTTCGATCTTCTTTACAAGACCGGAATTGGATTTATAAACCGCAGACAGTTCGTCACTCTTTATCTGGCCAGGGATATCACTCAGCCGCTGCGCAAATATTATTCGGTGAAAAAAGTTTCATGCAGGAACTGCGGCGGCAGTTTCGATGCTTCCAGATATGATCACTGTCCTTTCTGCGGAACGGAATACGATATCAGGAAGGAAGACTGGTTCGTTACCGGATTCGCCAAAAAGCAAGCCTGATACTACAGAAAATAAGCAGCTGCGGGTCAGTGATCTGCAGCTGTTTTTTCTTTTTCGGGGAGCACAAATGATTCTGAAAATGCAAGATATTTTTTTCGTTTTTGGAAAGTTTGTCATGTTGCGAAAAGAAATCAAGCGGATTCTGTGCAAAACGCAAAATGTTGTGTATGACCTAACTTTTTTATTGTGTTTGACCACAAGATGTAGTAGTATGGTTGCAATCGGGAAAACCGATCATTTTTTAGGTGCGCCTTAAAAAGGAGATTCAGTTGAAGATAGCAGGACTGCAAAAACTAACCTTGCTGGACTTCCCCGAAAGAGTTGCCTGTACAGTTTTCACAGCCGGATGCAATTTCCGCTGTCCGTTCTGCCACAATGCAGAACTGGTGCTTGGGCATATCGGGGAAGAGTTCATGACGGAAGAGGAATTCTTCGAGTTTCTCTCAAAACGTCAGGGCATTCTGGACGGTGTAGCGATAACAGGAGGAGAACCTCTTCTTCAACCGGGTATTGACAGTTTCCTTGAGAGGATCAAGGAACTGGGATTCCAGACAAAGCTTGATCACAATGGCAGCAGACCTGAGATACTCAGGGATCTGATCGACAGAAAGCTGGTCGATTATGTCGCAGTGGATATCAAGAACAGCAAGGAAAAGTACCCGCTTACAGCAGGATGCAGCTGGGCATTCCTGAAAAACGTCGAAGAGACAGTGGAACTTCTGAAAGAGGGACGCGTGCCGTACGAATTCCGGACAACGGTAGTCAAGGAGCTTCATGAGAAAGAAGACTTTGAATCTATCGGGGAATGGATAAAAGGAGCGGATAAGTATTTCCTGCAGCAGTTTGAGGACAGCGGTGAGCTGATCGAGGAAGGTTGGTCCGCCGCTTCGAAAGAAGAGATGCAGGAATTTCTTGAAACAGTGAAGCCATACGTCAAGAGCGTTGCGCTTCGCGGTGTGAGATAAAGAATCATTTGAGGAGATAAAGAAATGTACCAGGTACTAAAGAGAGACGGTAAAGTCGTCAAGTTTAATCTGTCGAAGATCACCGATGCCATCACATCGGCGTTCGACGCACAGGAAAAGGAATATGTCCCGGAGATCATAGATTTCCTGGGACTCAAAGTCACTGCGGATTTCGCACCGAAGGTAAAGGATGGCCTTATTGGTGTTGAGGATATCCAGGACTCTGTAGAGAAGGTCCTTGTTCAGGCCGGTTATGATGATGTTGCGAAAGCATACATCCTGTACCGCCGTCAGCATGAGAAACTTCGTGATGTCAACAAGACCATGCTCGACTACAAGACACTTATGGATAACTACCTCAATGTTGCCGACTGGCGTGTCAAGGAGAACTCCACTGTCACATATTCTGTCGGCGGACTTATCCTTTCCAACTCGGGAAGCATCACAGCCAACTACTGGCTGAGCGAAGTCTATGACGATGAGATAGCAAATGCTCACCGCAATGCTGAGATCCATCTTCACGACCTTTCAATGCTTACCGGTTACTGTGCAGGCTGGTCCCTGAAGCAGCTGATCCAGGAAGGACTCGGTGGCGTCAGCGGAAAGATCCAGTCCGCACCTGCAAAGCACCTCGCGACTCTCTGCAACCAGATGGTTAACTTCCTCGGTATCATGCAGAACGAGTGGGCAGGCGCACAGGCATTCTCCTCATTTGATACTTATCTTGCTCCTTTCGTAAAGGCTGACAACCTCAGCTATGACGCAACAAAGAAGTGCATCGAGAGCTTCGTATACGGCGTCAACACACCGTCCCGCTGGGGCACACAGGCTCCGTTCAGCAACATCACTCTGGACTGGACAGTACCGAATGACCTGGCTGAGCTTCCCTGCATAGTCGGCGGAAAAGAGATGGATTTCTGCTACAAGGACTGCAAGAAAGAGATGGACATGGTCAACAAGGCGTTCATCGAGATCATGATCGAAGGCGACGCCGCAGGACGCGGATTCCAGTATCCTATCCCGACATACTCCATCACACGTGATTTCGACTGGTCCGAGACAGAGAACAACAAACTCCTGTTCGAGATGACAGCGAAGTACGGCACTCCTTACTTCTCCAACTACATCAACTCCGATATGGAGCCGAGCGATGTCCGCTCAATGTGCTGCAGACTGCGTCTTGACCTCCGTGAGCTCCGCAAGAAATCCGGCGGATTCTTCGGAAGCGGCGAATCAACGGGATCCATCGGTGTCGTAACACTGAACATGCCCCGCCTCGCATACCTGTCCAAAGATGAGGATGAGTTCTTCACCCGCTTAAACAAGCTTATGGATATCGCAGCCCGTTCACTGAAGGTAAAACGTACAGCCATCACGAACTTCATGGAAGCCGGCCTGTATCCGTACACAAAGCGTTATCTCGGAACGTTCGCAAACCACTTCTCCACAATTGGTCTTGTCGGTATGAACGAAGCCGGACTCAACGCAAAGTGGATCGGAAAAGACATGACTTCCAAAGAGACACAGGAGTTCACCAAGAGAGTTCTTAATCATATGAGAGAGAGGCTCTCGGATTACCAGGAGATGTACGGAGACCTGTACAACCTTGAAGCGACACCTGCAGAATCCACTGCATACCGTTTCGCAAAACACGACAAAGAGCGTTATCCCGACATCATCACGGCGAACGAGAAGGGTACACCTTACTACACCAACTCAAGCCACCTGCCGGTCAGCTTCTCTGATGACGTGTTCGCAGCTCTGGATATCCAGGACGACCTGCAGACCCTTTACACATCCGGAACAGTATTCCATGCATTCCTCGGCGAGCGTCTGCCTGACTGGAGAAGCGCTGCTGCTCTTGTCCGCAAGATCGCTGAGAACTACAAGCTCCCGTACTACACCATGAGCCCGACATACAGCATATGCCGCAACCACGGTTACATCAACGGTGAGATCTATGAGTGCCCGGATTGTCACGAGGAGACAGAAGTCTACTCCCGTATCACCGGCTACTATCGTCCGGTAAAGAACTGGAACGACGGTAAGGCACAGGAGTTTGAGGACAGAAAAGAGTATCAGCTTGCTCACTCTCACCTCACACATGACGGTGTTCTTCATGATCATACCCATGCTCATGTAAGCACAGAGGTTTCTGTACAGGAAGCCGCTCCTGAAACTGACGACAGGATCATCCTCTTCGCAACAAGGACCTGCCCGAACTGCAGAATGGCCAGGACCTTCCTGGACAATGCAGGCATCGCATATGATGAAGTCTATGCGGATGAAGATGAGGCCATGAGCGACAAATACGGCATCAGACAGGCTCCTACACTTGTTGTTGAGAGCGGCGGAAAGATGGAGAAGATCATCAATGTATCCAATATCCGCAAATACATTAACGAGGTCGTAGCACAACGTGGATAAGAAGATTTATGACATAATCGTTGTTGGGTCCGGTCCTGCCGGACTTACATCGGCTATATACGCAAGACGCGCAGGCAAATCAGTCCTTGTTCTTGAGAAAGAGGCGTTCGGCGGTCAGATCACTCACTCCCCAAAGGTAGAGAACTACCCCGGATACATCGAGATGAGCGGAAATGAGTTTGCAGAAGTACTTGTCAATCAGGCACTAGGACAAGGCGCAGAGATCGATCTTGCAGAGGTCACTGATGTCATCGACGAAGGCGCTCTCAAGAGAGTCGTCACCGATGCCGGTGACTATGAGTGCAAAGCGGTCATCATCGCGGCAGGTTCCAAGCACCGTCCGCTGGGCGTTGCCAGGGAAGACGAACTCACCGGAAACGGCGTATCCTACTGCGCGGTCTGCGACGGAGCTTTCTACGCCGGAAAGCATGTAGCTGTCATCGGCGGAGGAAACAGCGCACTGCAGGAAGCTGTTATGCTTTCTGAACGCTGCTCACAGGTAACTGTCATTCAGAACCTTGCTTTTCTCACCGGCGAAGAACAGCTTATCCGTAAGCTTCAAAATACCCCCAACGTCGATTTTATATACAACAGCGTAGTCGATGCTTTGGAAGGAAGAGATGAGCTTACAGGTGTCATTATCTACAACACAGAGGAAAACGAATACTCACTCATCGAGTGCGACGGATTGTTCGTAGCTATCGGGCAGATGCCTGAAAACGAACCGTTCCTGCACGTCACGAAGTTGAACGAGTACGGATATGTTGATGCTGGAGAGGACTGTACGACGGAGACACCGGGTGTCTTTGTGGCAGGAGACTGCAGATCCAAAAGAGTGAGACAGATAACCACTGCTACAGGCGACGGAGCAGTCGCAGCAGTAGCAGCATGCAGATATCTCGACACACTTTAAACTGTATCAAATGAAAAGGCACATCCTGAATAAGGAGTGCCTTTTGACTTAAGGATAAAAAAGATGAAATTTATATCATGGAATGTCAACGGGCTCAGAGCCTGTGTCAGTAAGGGATTTGTTGATTCTTTCAACGCTCTGGATGCGGATGTTTTCTGTCTTCAGGAGACAAAGCTTCAGCAGGGACAAATAGACCTGGATCTTCCAGGATATCATCAGTACTGGAACTATGCAGAGAAAAAAGGCTATTCAGGAACAGCTGTATTTACAAAGTTTGAACCGATCTCTGTCAGATACGGGATCGGGGTTGAAGAGCATGACCACGAGGGAAGAGTAATCACGCTGGAATTTGATGGTTATTACTTGGTTACTGTTTATACTCCGAATGCGCAGGATGGTCTTGCCAGGATCGACTACAGAATGGCATGGGAGGACGCGTTCCTTGCTTATCTAAAAGGGCTGGAACAGCATAAGCCGGTCATCTTCTGCGGAGATCTAAACGTCGCTCATGAAGAGATAGATCTGAAAAATCCAAAGTCAAACAGGGGAAACGCCGGTTTTTCAGATGAGGAACGGGGCAAGATGACGGACCTTCTGAACAGCGGATTTGTCGATACTTTCAGGTATTTCTATCCGGACAAGGAGGGGATCTATTCCTGGTGGTCATATCGTTTTCACGCTCGCGAGAATAATGCGGGATGGAGGATAGATTACTTTATAGTCTCTGAAGCGCTTAAAGACAGATTGATGAGTGCATCAATACACAACGAGATATACGGGTCTGACCATTGCCCTGTAGAGTTGGTATTGAATTAGTTTTATTTTAAAGAAATTTGTATAGGTTGAACAAAAATGTTCAGCCTATTTTGTTAATATTGCCTTGCTTTTACCTCAAATAGATGGTAAAGTGTTGGCGTTGCGCTATTAATTAATGGAGGTATCTTTATCGTGAAAAAATTCTTGGCAACATTACTGGCACTTGTCCTTATGTTCAGCCTCGTAGCTTGCGGCAGTTCTGCTGAGGAGCCTGCAAATACTCCTGCAAACACCGACGAGCCTGCACAGACTGATGCTCCTGTTGAAGAAGAGAAGAAACTCAGCCTTTGCTTCATCTGCGAAGCACTTGGCGACAACTCCTTCAACGATGCTTCTGACATTTCCTGCAAAGCATATGCAGAGAAGTATGGTATCGATTATTTCTGCACACAGGTTGGTGCAGGCGGCGATGTCATCACTGCTATGCGTGAGGCTGCTCAGAACGGTTATTCCATCGTCACCACAATGTATGGTGCAGAGCAGATCGCTATGCTTGAGAAAGAAGCAGCAGACTATCCTGATACACTGTTCTATCTGTTCACAGCTACATCTGACGTTGACGCAGGTGACAACGTTGTCGGCGGATTCTTCCGTTCCTGCGAAGCCGCATATATGGGCGGTCTCGTAGCCGGCGGTATGTCCGAGACAAAGGTCGCTGCATTCATCGGCGGTCAGGAGAGCGTCAACCTCTATGACTGGATGGTTGGTTATGTTCAGGGTGTAGAGCGCGGCGGTTCATCCCCGGTCTACAGCTGGATCAATGGCGAGAATCCCTGGTCCGATCCTGCAAAGGCAAAAGAGCTTTCAAAATCCCTTAAGAACAACTACGATGCAGACATGTTCTGGGGCTGCGCAGGTCAGTCCGGAGACGGTGTCTTCCAGGCTGTTATCGAGCTTCGTGAAGCAGAGCCTGACAAGATGTTCTGGGCACTTGGCGTTGACTCAGACCAGCATGCTATCTTTGAGGCAAACGGCAAGGAAGAGGTTGCAGATGTCATCCTTACTTCCTGCATGAAGAACCCGATGGGCCCTGTCGGCGGATTTATTGAGACCCTTCAGGCAGGCGGAAAAGTCCAGAGCGGAAAGATCACATGCGGAATCAAAGACGGCGCATGCAGAATCGCAGACAACGACTTCTACAAGGCAAATACTCCTAAAGAGGTTCAGGATATCGTAGAAAAAGCTAGACAGGAAGTTATGGACGGAACTATCGAAATCATGGGATCCTATGGTCTCAGCATCGATGAGCTCAACAATTTCCTGAAAGAGCATACACTGAACTATGTTGCAGCAAATATGTAATTGCAAACAAACATAGTATTCTGAAACTTGAACTAGAGACTGGCAGTTTATAGCTGTCCAGTCTCTTTTTTGTGTAGAATTCAAAGTAAACGGATTGTTCTTTATTTTTCGCAGTTTAATCTTTAAAATAATTATGGCTTTAAAAAATACGGGCTCCAGGAATCAGTTGAGCCCATCTGTAGTGATTATTTTGGAGGAACCTATGGCTTTAGTCCGAATCAAAAGATTTATTGGATCAGTTATGGTGATAGCTTTGCTGCTGTGCCTTATGTCTGGAGCTGTTTTTGCTGATCAGGCAAGTGATGAGCATCACTATCTCGCTTTTGCCTCAGACCTTCGCGGTATGACGGACGTTCTCGAGAATGCTTTTAAGGGAATGCCCGAAGATCTTGAGTATGTTTCTTTGCTCGGCGACATGGTGGGCGAGAAAGACGGAGACGCTCCGGAATATAATTCGAGTGATGTGTTCAGCAGAGTTGCGGAGATGTATCCCGATATATTGAACAGAAACTTTTCTATACTCTGGGCAGATCACGATGAGAACGTAAACGACGATGCAATGGTCGTCGCAAACGGCGATGGATATGGCCCTGACTACGCTTTTGCAGGATACAATGAAGACGGCTCAGTAGCGTATTACATCTACGCTGTTGGTTTTTATGATATGACCGCAGGCGGTATTGACAGCTATGAAACGGCTGACTATTTCAAGCATTGGGTAAGAGTTATTGACGTCAATATCCCGATAATCGTTATCAGCCATGTGCCTGTAGATGCGAAAAGGGGAGACAACTTCGGTGCCAGCTATTGGAACGAGGCGTTGAATTTTGCTGCGACCGGTGTTGAAGGCATCACTGATGACGAGACGACAGCCACTGTTATCCGCAACGTTATTTTCTTTTGCGGACACAATTACACCGCTGATGATGCGGAGTACTACTATGAGTCCGGCTCAAAGATGCTTGTCCAGGTAGATACGAGCATAAACGATGCTCAGCGTGAAGAACTGGGAGTTGCATATGATCCTGATGATGCCGTAGTCACTGAGGTGAACGATGATGAACTGGGAAAATGCACTGCAACAGGCGTGATGTCCAACGTCTATTACAATGCCTTATATCCCGGATATCTGAAAACGAGCGGAAACGCTACACTTATGGATATTTCCGAGAGAACGATCACGTTTACAAAGTATAATGGCGGCTCAGAAGTTAGTCTGGGAGTCGATGGTGACGGTAACGCTTTGGGCACATCGGTTTCATTCAGGAGATTCAGCGAAAGTGATGAAGGCGGCCCTGTTATCACCAAGCAGCCTGAAGACGCTGTGGTAAGTTATCCTGACGGTGCGGTGTTTACTGTTGAAGTAGAGGATCCTGACAGTATAGCTTCTTACCAGTGGTACATGGTGGATATAGAGAACACCAAGTTTTTCCTGGACGGTTCGTCTGCAAGAACAAACACATTACAGGTTCCTTGTTCTCTGTGGATGAATACTGCTCTTGATTTTTACTGTGTCATCACAGGAAAAGACGGACTAAAGACTGCTTCAAACCATGCATCGCTTTCCAAGGATAACGATGATGTGATCAAACCGGTTCTTTATGTAGGCGAGTTCCCGGTTGAACCCGGCGAGTCTCTTGATCTTTCTACAGTAGATATCGGAGATGGATATAAGCTTGGAAGCGGTGTGATCACTTATGACAGCAACGGAATAGACATCACAATGGATAATGTCCATTTTGATAACACCCATACCTTGTGTGGCCTTGATGTCACAGCAAACGTAGGCTTGACTCTGGAATACTATAATCCTGAGGAACCGGAATTCACTGTCACGCTTATTGGTGAAAATGAGATCGTTAATAATTTCTATGACTATACATACAATGCAGGCGGGATCCCGTTTGATTTCTACTTTAACGGACGTGAGCAAGACAGGCCTGTAGTAAATATCGTGGGTGACGGAACACTCTCGATCACAAACGGATCGATCGCTCTGAGAGTTATCGGAGATCTCATGATAGATGCAGACATTGCTATTAAACAAAGCAGACAGCAATACGGCGACGGAATTACAGCAGATAATATTCTTGTGTCTGAAGGCACAAATCTTGATCTTGAAGTCAACGGATCTGCGTTTACTGCCTCAGGAAACCTGTTCATGTCCGGATCGGATATAAAGATCAAAGCCAGTACCCCGCACATAAGTGTGGGAACTGTAACCAAAAAGGTCCTCAACGTAACGAAATCGATACTTATCGAGAACACAAAGCTGGATATCGACTATGTCTCTGATGAAGAGTTCTGCGGCACTACAGGCGGCGGAGCAGCGATATCCTGCGGTCTGGATCTCTTCATAACAAAAGGCAGTGATGTTAACTGTGAGCTGTCATTCATAGGCGATACGATATTTGCCGGATCGTTCTCCGGTATATACTGCGCCAATGCAGAGGTGGAAGATTCCAGTGTGTCTGTAAGCATGGACGGAAGACAATGTTTCGGAGCAATAGGAGTGTATGCAGAGGAAAACATGCAGTTTACCAACAGCGATCTCGATGTTGATATGGCTGCTAACGGAGCAGTTACAGGTGTGTCTGCTGAGATAGATTTCAACGCAGATGAATCCAACGTTGATATCATTGTCAAGGGATACGATGATATGGAGGATGATGACTGCTATGGAGTTATCTGCGAGAATTTTGTCGTAAAGCTCACTGATCCGTTAAAGTCTGTTAAGAGTGAGGCAGTGGATGGAATCGCTGTCGGATGTGATCTAGGCTTGGAGATACAGGAGGAGCCTGTGGAGTTCGACAGTGAATACGAAGCCAAGAACGTATACCTCAGAGAAGGCACAGTCTGCACTGTACCTGAGAACAGTACTATCAGCCTTGGCGGTTCAGATATCTCCGGAGGATATGGGGAATACGTCGTTCTGGAAACTTTCTATGATGCGAATGACACCTCAAAGCCTGTTTCCTTAGTAGTATTTGGAGCTGGTTCAAGCGATCAGCTAAACAATGGCAATAATGCCGCTGATCCTCTGCCGAGGATCCTGGCTGCGTTTGCAATCCCTGCCTGTCTTGTGGCCGGCGGCGCCGTCCTTAACAAAAAGAAAAAGGACGAATCTGTTTCTGAATAATCAGCTGAAAAAACAAATGCTGTCCGGACTTCAGTCCGGGCAGCATTTCTGTTATATCCACTTATTATTTGCTCGTCGGATGTTCTTTTTCCAAGGGAAGAAGTTTCTCTTTCAGAGTTTTGCCCCAGAGTTCGGCTTCCTCTTTGATAGGAGAGTGAGCAGATTCATGGAACGGTACATATTCCTTGTAAGGAGCTTCAAGATTGTCGAACCACTCACGAGCTAGTTCTGTAGGCGTGTTGCGGTCATGATCTCCCTGGAAAAGGAATACAGGGACATCGAGTTTCTTGACGGATTTGTCAAATTCGATACTCACGACAGCGTCCCAGAGTTTTTCCAGACAATGGAAGACTCCCTTATAATAGCGGTACAGATCCGGTATGACGTTGTACTCCCCGCTGGTAAAGAAAGGTTTCAGTATTGATTCGTAACTGCTTTCTCTCACTTTCCACGAACCGCCGCCGAATTTCGTCATGTAGTTTCTCTGAACCATAAGCGCTTTCAGACCGCCGGCGTACTGGCCGTTTACAGGAGCGCCGATCTCTTCAAGGTCTTTTAATGCCTTGGTATCATTGTGTTCTTTTGCATAATCCACTACGAAATCATAGCTTATGGATTCGTTCAAAGGACCATTGACGAATTGTCCCATCCCGACATAAGCAGCAACCTGCTCGGGATATTTAGGGAGGAACAGACATGAAAGGACAGTACCCCAGCTGTGCCCGACGATATATATTTTCTCTTTTTTAAATTCTTTGCAGAGATACTGTACCACCTGATGAAGATCTTCAGTAACCTGATCCAATGTCATCGGCTGCTTTGCATTCTTCTGACGGTAGCTTTTACCGGCCATCCTTTGGTCCCAGCATACCATAGTAAATGAGTCTGCCAGATTCTTGGATTGGCTCGGCATGACCCAGCTTCTGTCGCAGGCACCTGGTCCGCCGTGCACGAAAAGGACAACAGGATTGTTCAGATCTGTTCCTCTGATATGCAGGTTTTGAACGTCTCCGTTGATCTCAATATCAATGACACTGTCAATAATATAATTGCTCATAGATGATTCCTCCTGTTTTTTCTTATTAGTATGATAACACAATTGGTTAAATCCTATACAAGTTTTGTACGTTATAAGAAAGATGTTTGTTGGATTTTATATGGTATGACGATATAATAGTTTTGTACCCAAAGCAGCTGATAGCTTTGATTTATTTTTTTGGAGGAAATAATGGAAGAGAATCAAATCAGTTCAAATCTGTCCAAGAAAGAACAGACCTTGCTCCGCTTGCGGAAACAGGAGCAGGACAGCTTGGCATTTTTGAAAAATCTGGCACTGATCATGATCATCCTTACGATAATTTATGTCGTAGATGAGATCACAAGTAATATAAACCTTATGCGTCCTTATATGATATTCGACCTGTTCAAGGTTCCGAATGCAGACGCAAACGCTCCGGAATATGCAAATGCAGTCAGTAAGATGGCTGTTGCAAGTATTCCTACTTATTTATTCATGATCCTGCTGCCTTTCTACAAGGCTTTGTCAGACAAATTCGGAAGAAAATACTTCCTGATTATCAACATGATCGGCATGGGACTGGGTATGCTTCTGTGTATGACAGCTCCAAACTACATTTGGTACCTTATAGGTACTGTTCTTTACAGCTTCTTCACACCTAACGATCTTCAGGTCATTTATATTATGGAGGTCGCCCCAAAGGAGCACAGAGCTACATATTGCAGTGTCTCTAAAGGGATCGCGCTCCTGAGCGTTTCACTTATCGGTGTGCTACGCAGTATCTTCTATGATCCGAACGATCTCACTACTTGGCGCAGAGTTTTCATCGTTCCTGTAGCGATGGCATTCGCAGTTGGTATTGCTTCATATTTCCTCCTGAAGGAAACGCCTGTTTTCCTGCGTCAGCGTATTGAGGATCTTGAAAATGAAGGCACCAAAACAAGGGCAGAGGAGATAAAGGAAAAGAAAGAAGCCAAGAAAGAGTCAAAAGGCGGCATAAAGGAATCATTCCACTTTATGTTCAGCGATCCGCAGGTCCGTTCTTTGATCCTTATCCTTACGATATTCATGTGCGCTGTTGCTCTTACAGGTTATTCTGCTGAAACGATGCTTGCATATGGCCAGAGTGACGCGAATATGAATACGTTCTACGTCGTAGAGCCTATCGTTTATGCTATATTCGCATTCTTCAGCGGTTTCCTTACAGACTGGCTCGGAAGGAAAAAATCAGGCATCCTGTTCGGTTTGCTCGCACTTGTTGGTGAAGTCGTGTTTGTTCTTTGTGCTGTATTCCATGCCAGCCCGATAGTCCTTGCAGTGGCACAAGGACTTATGTATGGCGGACTCTGGTCATTCTCAGACCTGCTGTACATCGTGGTACCATCTGAATCAGTACCTACGGAGATCCGTGCTTCAGTAGTCGGACTCCTTCAGTACACAGCTTTGTCAAACATGGTAGTTTCGATCATAGTCGGTGTTCTGTATCAGTACATCGGTTCAAGGAACATCGGTCTGATCCAGCTCATATTCTTTGTCCCGTTCATGCTTCTCTCTGTACTGTATGTCCAGAAACATCTGCGTGAGACTAAAGACGTTGACCTCACAGAGGCAGGTCACTCAGAATTAACAGAATAATTTATAAGAAGATATAAGAAAACAGCTCTTCACCTATCATTGGGAAGAGCTGTTTTAGTATGCGAAACTTAAATATAATCTCTTATTACCGGTATCTGTTTGAGTATCCATGACGGAACCATTGAAACTAGGAAGATGGACAAGATCCAGATATGTACTGCGATCATCTTATCGCAACCGGTACTCACTAGTTTTGTGTAGATGGCCTCTATCCATGGCTGACGTAGGAAATACATATGGAAGAGATAGATACCGAACACACAGCTTCCTACAGTCTTGAGGCCATTTTCAAGCCAGGAAGGAAGTTTTCCGTTCTGGAACAGGACTCTTGCAGTGACGAACAATGTTATGCAATTGACGGATATGAAACAGAAATGGAAGTTCGGAACTGGATCTTCAGCTGCAAACCCTGTAATACGTGTCTGGAACCAGGTCATGTAGCAGGAAACAGCTAAAGCTGCGATATTTGCTGCCCATAGGGGAAGGACATACTTCTTTTCCTGTTCGATGCTTAATCGGTGGTGCAGGAAATAACCTACCAGCGGGAAGAAAAAGATCTGCTCAAACATCCAGGAAGGGATCAGGTTTGAATTCATTGGGAATTCATAGACCGTAAATCTGTAATCCAGAACGGGGATCACTCCCTTAAAGAAGACCTCAAGAGCGATCATATAGTAGAAATACTTTGTTTCCAGATTCTGAGCGACAGCGCGAAGGATGGGGAGAGTGATGAGGAAGGCAATATAACTGTATACGAACCACAGGTGATATCGTGTCTGGTCGTAATAGAATTTGTGGAAAAAAGTCATAAAGGAGAATTTGCCGCCGTTGTTGTGGAGAAACTCAAACCAATACAGGAGAGAGATCACAACAAGGACTATAAACATGCGGAAAACACGTTTCCACACTTTTTTCAGGGATTCATTTCGGTTCAGCAGAAGAGCTCCTGATATTGCGAAAAAAGTAGCGACGCAAAATCTGCTGAAGATTGATATGGCCAGGTCTACCCAGTAATCAAGACTCCCGAACTTGCGTGTAGTGAACAGAGAATAGCCCAAGTCTCCGGTATGTATGAATATCACTGCGAAGACAGCCATTATCCGTAGCACTTCAAAATATAAAGTCCGGTTTTTGTTCTTTTTGGCTAATTCCATGGTTTCCTCCAGTTAGTCGATATATGGAGTATATCACGAAAATGACCGCACAAGGAAAAGGTTTTCCTGTGCGGTCATTGAAACTACTATAAGAATCAGTGGAACTCTTTTTCACTGTACCATTTCAGAGATAAGAGAAATGAAACAGCGAAGAGAGCCAGAGAACCGATGATCATTGCAGGGAGAATGAATGAAGATAATTTCTCGTTCTCAAAAACTGATAACATCTCCTGTGACCCGATCGAAAAACCGATTACGATGATCATTACAATATATCGGCTTTTCTCAACCCCGTATTTATACGTCAGAGGCAGCAGAAATGTAGGCATGATAAGAGAAGTGGAAAAGATCTGTACGAGCAAAGCGGATGAAGCCGGATATCCGCGTATGCTGTTGATCGCCAGGATCACAGCACCCATAGCTGTAGCGAGCAATATCATTATCAATGTGAACAGATAGCGCTCTGTTATGATCTGTTTTCTGGAGATAGGGAGCGTACCAGCATAGAGCGGCCATTTTTCTCTTTCTTCATAGCTGATCAATGTTGACGACATCGTTCCAGCGATCAATCCGATATAAAGTATAAAGAATGAAACTTCAGGATTGATGATAGCCACTATAGGAAATATCAGCCATACGATCATTATGATTTTAAAAGTCGTGGTAATGACATAAAAGTCTTTACGAAACAGTGCTTTCATTGTACTTCCTCCTTTGCCATAAGGATAAAGAGCTCCTCAATAGTGATCTGATCCGTAGTCATACCATCCGGGATACTGTCTCTGCGTACGACTGCCCTGCATCCGTAAGCATTCTTGCTGACGTGGAGGATCGCATCGGGATCTATCGTTTTAAGATCATCTGCACTGCAGGAGAGGATACCGTATTCTGAACTGAGCTTATCCTTTTCTTCACAGAGCATGAGTTTTCCTTTATGCAGAAAAGCTATGTAGTCACAGATCTTCTCAAGGTCAGAAACGATATGAGAAGAAATAAAGATCGAATGGTTGTCTTCACGGGTGAACTCCATCAGGACCTCGTTGACATCATCGCGTACAAGTGGATCCAATCCATTGGTAGCTTCATCGAGGATCAGCAGTTTAGGATCGTGCGACAGTGCTATGGCAATACCAAGTTTCATCTTTGTCCCGTTGGACATATCCATGAATCTCTTGTCTCTGGGAACATCAAAGCGGTCAAGATAATAGTTGAATTTTTCATTGTCCCACCTTGTGAAAGCGTCAGCCATGACCTTTCCGATCATATCTGCTTTCATCAGAGAGGGAAGACCCATACTGTCGAGCACTACTCCTACATCGTTTTTCCATGAAGCATCCGCCTGGGCTGGATCGTTTCCAAGAACGGATATCTCGCCAGAGTCTCTTCGGATAAGATCCAATAATAGACGTATCGTTGTGCTTTTTCCGGCTCCGTTCTCTCCGACGAAACCAAGGATATATCCTGACGGAAGAGTGATATTTAGGTTATCCAATTTAAACCCGGGATAGCTCTTGCAGAGCCCGCGGACTTCAATTGCATTGTTCATAGGTTATTCCTCCCACATGAGTTCTACCATTTCTATGATGGTTTTTTTATCAAGCGCGCATGAAGCAGACAGTTTTACAACTTCGGAGAGATGGTCCTCTATCTTGCGGAGGTTCTGTTCACGAAGCAGATCTGTGTTTTTGGGAGCTACATAGGAGCCTTTTCCGGGTACAGTGTAGATAAACCCTTCGGCCTCCAATTCTTCATATGCCCGTTTGGTAGTGATCACACTGATCTTAAGATCTTTTGCCAGACTGCGGATAGACGGAAGCGGATCATCTTCTTTCAATGAACCGTTGATTATCTGATCCTTGATCTGTCCATAGATCTGATCATAGATCGGTACACCGTTTCGATTATTGATAAGTAATTGCATGCGTTATTACCTCACTAACTGTGTATACACAGTATATACAGTATGTTCGGAGGTGTCAATAGCTTTTAACAAAAATAATTAAAGTTTTGTGATATTATTAATTTGTAAGAGAAGAGGACAGTTACCTATGAGTATATTGATCAAGGACACCACAAAAGAAGAAAGAGAGAAGATCGTCGCAGAAGCAATAGGGAACATAAATGGCTCCTGTGATGGCTGTATGCCCGGACTGGCAGAGATGTATCAGGAATACATCGATGGAAAAAAGGAAATACGCGAGATCAACATGCAGTTTGTAGCAAGATATGAATCAGGAAGCGGAATGAATGATAGGGGGAATTGCGCGTATTCTATATAATGACAGAGGGAATTAATAAACAATAAATATAAAGGAGCCAAAAAAATGAAAGGACTTAAAGGAAAAGTTGGATTTGTAACAGGAGGCGGTTCCGGAATCGGCAAATCTATTGTGGAGCATCTGCTTGAAAATGATGTTAAGGTCGTAGTTCTGGATCTTAATGTGAAGGGGCTGGATGAGCTCGTAGAAAAGAGCAACGGGCAGCTCGTCCCGGTAGCAGGTAGTGTCGCGAAGGAAGAAGATGTGGCTAAAGCTGTTCAGACAGCAGTAGACACATTCGGCCAGTTGAATTTTGCATTCAATGTTGCAGGCATCGTAAAGACACAGCTTATAGTAGATCAGGATGTGGAAGACTGGAAACAGACTCTTGATGTTGACCTTATCGGAGTGTTCCTCTGCCTGAAATATGAGGCAAGGGCGATGAGAGAAAACAAGGATGGCGGTTCCATCATCAATATTGCATCTCTGAATGCACATGTACCGATGATCTATGGTTCTGCTTATGTTGCAGCTAAAGCCGGTGTCGAAATGCTGTCCAAGAATGCGGCTCTTGAGTTTGCACATTATGGTATAAGGGTAAACTCGATCCTGCCAGGACTTATTGCTACACCTATCAATACCAATGTTCTGAATGATGAGAAGACATACGGGAAGTTTAAGGAGAGGATCCTGCTCAACCGCGCTGCTAAGCCGGATGAGATCGCTGAGCCGGCATTGTTCCTTGCATCTGACTACAGCTCATACGTCAACGGAACATCACTTGTGGTAGATGGTGGTTGGGAAGTCACAGGTTATCCTAACCTTGCTGATCTCAGTGATGAGGATTCAAAGTTTGATTTTGCGGATTAATTAATCTAAATGAGTAATATGACCGTGTAAGGAAAAGCGGAAACGTATCCTTACACGGTCTTTCTGTATAAAAATAATAGACCGGCGGAAACCGATCTCTTATTTGTCTGTTTGATTTTTGACTGCTACTTTGTAAGCCGTTTCTTATTGATAAAGTAGAAAGCAGCTCCTATTCCTCCAGCTGCAACTGCTGTAACTGCAACAATCGCGATAGGACTGATCTTGCCTTTATCTGGTGTGTCTGGCTCTTCTGTATGAGAGGTTAAAGAGAGGCTGCCGCATGCCGTTAGCGATAAAGTCAAGCATAACAATAAAAAAGAACAAGTGTTTTTCTCATTTTGTAACCTGTATATCCTGATGTTTCTAGAAAATAAGATAATAATCCCGTGAGATTTTATCATAACGATACAATTCTAACAATAAAGAAATTATTAAGTATATAAATATTTCGGAGGGAAGATATGGACCGGACTTTCCGGCTAAGCTTCTTTCTCTCAATAGCGAATTAATGTATACTGTCCAAAAGGAAGAGAATCAGTCGGAGGGATTTGAAATTTGCATAGGATCTGTTTTTTGTGTCATGGGAATATCTGCAGGAGTCCGATGGCTGAATATATCATGAAAGACCTTGTAAGAAAGGCTGGGGCAGAAGATGAATTTGAGATAACTTCTGCCGGTGTTTCAAGCGAGGAGGAAGGCAATGATATTTATCCTCCGGCCAAAAGGGTGCTGGCACAGCACGGAATCCCATTTGGAAGGCACAGAGCTCATCTTGTAAGAGAAGAAGAGATGAAGAATGCGGATCACATCATCGTAATGGATCGATGGAACATAAGGAATCTTGGATACAGGTACGGCAACAGGTATAATAACAAGACAGAGATGCTGCTTTCATACTGTGGGGAAGATGAGGATGTATCTGACCCGTGGTGGACACGGGATTTTGAGACAGCGTATTCAGATATATACAGAGGCTGCGAAGCAATGCTGGCTTTTCTGTTAGAGAGATAATAATCGGAGAACTACAAGATGGCAGATATTAAGATCAGTTTAAAGATGGATGAACAGCTGAGGAAAGACCTTCAGGATATACTTGTTGATACAGTAAAGGAAATGCCGTCAACTCTTGGTGAGGCAGTAAGATCCGGAGTGGTAGAGCACAAGGTTCCTCTGAGGCAGCTGGCATACAGTATCAATGAGGCAAGAGAGAAGGCTTTGCTTGCATTACTACCTGAGGAACTTCGCCCGAAAAAAGAAGATGAACTAGTCGTGAAAGAGGAAGAAGATGACAAAGAAAACAGATAGAGTTCTGGATTACACAAAAGAACTGATTGCTATAGACAGCCCGACGGGCTTTACAGCAAAGGCCACGGAATATGCGGTCGAAACATTAAATAAACTAGGCTTTGCTCCTGATGTGACCAGAAAGGGAAGCGTTCTTGCAGAGATCGGCGGGGAAGGAAGCCCACTGGTGCTAACTGCGCATCTTGATACTCTCGGCGGTATCGTCTGCGAGATAAAATCAAACGGGCGTCTCAGAATATCCAACCTTGGAGGTCTAAGAGCAGCGAACTGTGAAACAGAGAACGTGAGAGTATATGCGCGCAACGGAAATATCATCGACGGTTGTCTGCAGCTTTGCAATGCGTCCACACATGTCAATAAAGATATGGATAAGATTGAACGTGATTTCAACACTACAGAGATCGTCTTGGATGCGGATGTTTCATCCAAAGAGGATACTCTTGCACTGGGAATCACAAACGGCTGTTTCGTTTGCTTTGATCCCAGGTTCACAGTGACGAAAACAGGCTATATCAAGAGCAGATATCTCGATGACAAACTTTCTGTCGGCATCCTGCTGGCATTGGCAGAAGAGATAAAAGAGAAGAAACTCAATCTGAACAGGAAGGTATATCTATTCCTGACGACCTATGAAGAAGTAGGTCACGGTGGAAAGGGCGGTCTGCCTGAAGACGCTGAGGAGATCCTCGCGGTGGATATGGGGTGCGTAGGAGATGGCCTGGAGGGCAGTGAGCGCAAAGTATCGATTTGTGCAAAAGATGCTCACGGTCCGTATGATTACGACGTCACGACAAAACTAGTCACACTTGCTCAGGACAATGGATTGCAGTTTGCTGCGGATGTGTTTATCAATTACAGCAGCGACGCCCAGGCAGCTATCAACGCAGGATACGACCTGAAACATGCCCTGATAGGTCCTGGTGTTTATGCGTCACACGGATATGAACGCAGCCATACAGAAGGCGTTGATAATACTCTCAGACTGCTTGAATTGTATCTTGGAAAATAATTACTAAAAGAATAGGAGACCTTGTTCACCGAACAGGTCTCTTTTGTTGTAGTCAAGAACATTATTTTTGTGCATATCGACGGGAATTGTTTCCAAACAATGTATACAATAACAATATGAGGTATAATATACAAAACTGTTTTTATGGAGATATGGAAAAATAAGCAGACTGTTTTTGTTCATTATTATAGCTGTTTTGAGTTTTGGTGCCGGAGCATTGATCTGTGCACTTGTTTTCAGTGGGAAAGCAAACAGATCGAGGAGACACAAGATACGCAGAGTACTTCTTGCTTATCTGGTTGGATTGGTAATTTTCATCATGGCTTGTTTCGGACAGCTTTTGATATGCAAGCATCCTGGAAACGTTGCATTACGTGCACTTGAAGGAAGCACTTCTGTAACAGTTGAAAAGACAAAGTTTGGCTATTTTCTGGACGGCCCTGGCGAGGATTCTGCTTTCATCTTTTATCCTGGCGGAAAGGTCGATGTTGAATGCTATGCTTCTCTTTTGAAACAGATCGCTGAAAACGGTGTGGACGTCTTTATGATGGATATGCCGTTAAATGTGCCATTTCTAAAAGTCAATGCAGCAAATAAGGTTATAAGGAAATATGATTACGATTCATGGTATATTGGCGGCCATTCACTCGGTGGTGTTGCAGCTTCCAGATATGCTGCAAAAAAGGCAGATAAAGTTGACGGTCTGATCCTTATAGCTTCATATCCGACAAAACAGTTGCCGAGCGATATGCGGCTTTTGTCCGTACGTGGTTCTCTTGATGGTGTCCTCAATGAGGAGTTATATGAGGAGAATAAGTTTTACTGGCCTCAGCAGAGTAAGGAATATGTTATCAGGGGAGGAAACCATACAAATTTTGCTGACTGCAGTCTAATAATCGGAGACAACGAGGCGACAGTTCCCTATACCACACAGCAGAGACTCTGTACGGAGGCGATCACATCATTTATAGGTCCGGTTGTTCCATCTGAGGATCCTTCAGATGACATCGAGCAGAATACTGATCCGGAACCGGATCCGGAACCTGTACCAGAACCGGAACCTGATCCTGTTGTAGAAGAGAAACCGATATTGCTTGCCGATCGGCTCAATGACGGGTCGGATCTGTGGGACGGCGGCAGAGGATATGAATTCCCGGAGGGTGAGACTGAGGTGTATACATCTAAGGGAAGATACAGCAATATACGTGTCCTCAGTATTGCTTCTCAGGAGCATTCAGACACGGTTGTGATATATATTCACGGCGGAGCTTATATCGGTGACTTTGACAACGGATACTACTATCCTGTGGTTAAGCAGATAACTATGGATACTGGATATGAGGTACTTGTGCCTCAGTATCCGCTTCTGACAGGGTTCAATTTCACTCATGCATATATTCCGCTTCAGTCTCTGTATTACAGGGTAGTCGCGGAATACGGAAGCGACCATGTCATCGTTATGGGCGACTCCGCCGGAGGAGCGCTTGCAGCAGGCCTTTGCATGCAGGCTGCGGAGAACAATTGGGAACAGCCTTCCCAGCTCGTTCTTGTTTCTCCCTGGGTAGATCTTATGATCACTCATCCGGAGACAGACAAGTATCAGGAACTGGACAAGAATCTCGATGCGTATATGCTGAGACTGTATGGCGAATACTGGGCGGCCGGAGAGAATCCGAGCGATTACCATCTGAGCCCGCTGTACGGGGATGTAACAGTTTTCAGAGATGTAACTCTCTATTATGGTGACAGTGAGCTGTTTACTCCTACAGAACAGCTGTTTTATGAAAAGATGTCCAGCAAGGGTGTTTCATGCGAACAGATAATCGGGGTCGGAATGGGACATGACTGTGCTATCACTGACAAAGATATGCTGCACGACCTCTGCGACAGAATGGTTGCAAAGCAGGCTGCTCTGGAAGAAGCAGCGTAACACTGGTTTTCAGAATTTGATATAATATAGATATGGTGAGAGATTCATGATCAGGATGCGATATACATTTCGGGGAAATGTACAGGGCGTGGGATTTCGATACCGCTGCGTTATGGCTGCCCGGAGACTTGGAGTCACGGGATGGGTTGAGAACGAGTGGGACGGATCCGTTACGCTGGAGGCGCAGGGAGACCCGGATGTGCTTGAGCAGATGCTGGTCGAAGTAAGCAGGACCAGATATGGCTGGATAGATGCAGTAGAGAAAACAAGATTGCCGGTCACGAATGAGGAAAGGAATTTCAGCGTCAGATGAGAAAAAAGAAATGGTATAAGATCACCTCGATAATCTGCCTTTCATTGATCTTGTTGAGTATTATTGTGTATTTTTTGCAGCACGCACAGTTGTTTCTTGTGCTCAATGGAGAGCCAGAGATGAATGTACCGGTATACAGTCCGTTTGAGGATCCTGGTGCATATAACCGTATGAACAAGAAAACTGTTCTGGGGGAAGGCGAAGTAGATACATCTAAGCTTGGAGAATATAAGTTGGAATATAAAGCGTTTCTTCAGAAGATTGAGAGAACGGTGACTGTTGTGGACGATACAGCACCTTCAGTAGTTTTAAATGCGCCAAGTTATATACAGGTGCCTGTTGGTACAGATATCTCAGCAGATTCCGCTGTTGCACATGATAACTTTGATCAGAATATTACTGCCGTGATTTCTCAGGGTATTCCGGCCGGGCAGGCAGGAACATTTGAAGTCATCTATAGCGCTACGGACAGCAGCGGAAATGTAGGTGAAGTGCGTCAGACAGTGAATGTGGTCGATGATGACTTCCATTACGAAAATGAGATCCATAACAATGTAAGCCTGGCTCAGTCCAGAGTGGATAAGATCATAGCTTACCTTAATGAACTGTACAGATCCATGGTCTATCTTGACGCGAGGGATATGAGCGGGTTCTATTCAGAGGATGGAGCACAGTATGCATATAAGATGCAGAAAGGCCTGGAGTACCTGATCACTACCAGGAATCTGTCCGGCAACTCATTGTATCTAGATGATTGCAGTTATGACATCACTATAGACAGAACAGATTACGCCGGAACAGGTCTGTGTGTAAGAGTATATGAAGACAGCACAGTAAAGTTCCATTATCTTAACGGCGAGGAATCCAAACAGCACAATGTGCTTTCGAAATTCTATTTTGATTACAACGGCGACCTTACGCAGGTCTACAGGGAGGAAGGGTTCTATCTCGCGTTTGACAAAGAGGATATGGAGCTCGGAGACAACTATAAAGACGAACTGGATAAGTTGTATATGGATTATCTTGAAGCGTACATGGAGCAGCAGGATAACAGAGCCAGTGACCGCTCTGAGGTAAACAGCGGAAAAGCTCAAGGAGCTAATCTTTCAGCTTCAAATCCGTATGACAGGGATGCAGCTGCTGAGTATGCGGACGATTATGCTATGTTCAGGAACTGGAGATATCCGGATTATGAGAGCAACTGCATGAATTTCGTCTCACAGGTCATTCATGCCGGCGGTGTTCCGATAGATCATACCGGGACATATCAGTGGAAGAACTATGACCTTGCGGAAGATCACAGCGATTCTGAGACAGGATTCACATATGAGTTTATCCGCATCAGTTATTTCAACAAGTATCTTGAGAATACCGCTGATCCTCCCAAAATGGTCGTCGAGAGAGACCTCAATCTCTGGCTCGGTGAAAAGGGAGATATCGTATACGTAGGTATGGATGGTTATGATTACGACGATTATCCGCATGTCGTTATCATTGCAGCTCCTGTTTACAATGAAGAGGGCGAACTTATCGACTTCCTTATAGACGGAAATACCAATGATCAGTATCATTATCCGCTGAGTGCATCCTGTTATATCTACAGAAGACTGGCCAAAGTCCACGGTTATAATTAAAGGGGCTTGTGATGCAAAAAAAGAAGAAGCAGAGGCCTTTGTGGAAGGATCTTATACTGATACCCATACAGTTGGTCCTGGATGAGATATGGCTGTTTCTTGGAGCATATCTGGATACTAAGATCGTGAACCCGGATGCTTATGGTCATCCTACTTTTGCACTAACGATCGTCTTTTCAGTTATTGCTGCAGCAGCTTCAATAATCGTACTGACATATGTTCTTGCAAAGGTTATCATGGCTATCTTCAGAAAGGACTAAATCAACAAAAGATAATCCGTCAGCAGATTCTTTGGATCTCTGACGGATTTTTTGCGAAGTTTATGTAACGTTTTTCTAAAAACAGACACTAATGAACAGAAAGAAGAGAAAGGAGGGCAGCGCATGGAGCCAATGGAACAGATCTATCAGAAGTACGCTTCTACGGTATACAGATTTCTTCTCTCTAAATGCAGAGATGAAGATCTCGCGGAAGAGCTCACGCAGGAAACGTTTTATCAGGCTATAAAAAGTATCGACCGTTTCGACGGAAGGAGCCAGCTCTCAACATGGCTGTGCGCAATAGCCAAAAATGTTCTCTCTTCTTATATCAAGAAAAACAGGATACATGAGCCGCTTGAAGAAGCAGACTTCACTGTGGAGGGACAAGAGAACGCGGTCCTTAATTCAATAGCCGGTGTTGAACTTATGAAGAAACTGCACAGTCTGCCTGAGCCATACAGGGAAGTCATGTACATGAGAGTGTTCGGAGATCTGTCCTTTAAGGAGATCGGGGATATCCTCGGGAAAACGGATACATGGGCCCGAGTGATATATTACCGGGGAAAAGAGAGGCTCAGTAAGGAGGTTAAAAATGATGAATACAGTTCCATGTGAAGTTGTCAGAGATCTGCTTCCTATATATGTGGACGGACTGACATCTGAGGAAACAAATAGAATAATCAAAGAACACCTTTCTCAATGCGATGAGTGTGCTGAGATCTTGAGATCTATGACAGATAATGTTCTGGAGAAAGACCATGCCAGCTCAGATATTGAATTGGATTTTCTAAAGAAGAACAAAAAAAGGAACAAAAGGATAGTTGTCGGAAGCATTTTGGCTGCACTGTTCATTATTCTATCGGTTTTAGCTTTGAGAACATTTATAGCCGGGACAAAGCTCCATGACAACTGGGTCGTCTGCAGCAAAGTGGATGTTGCAGAGAAACAGGTCACTATTGCCGGAACAGTAATAGACAGTATTCACGGTGTTTCAAGAGTTTCCTTCCGTGAAGAGAACGGAGCGGTATATGCAGAGACATATGCAGTCATTGCAAGTCCCTTCCATGGCGGAGATTTCAGAGAGATATTTAATGCCAGGGAAACAGTAAAAAGAGTATATTTAGACGGAAACCTGGTCTGGGCTGACGGGACACAGATCCGGCCTATGGTATCAGCACTTTATCAGTCACAGCACCCATACTGTGGGTCTATGGTCGATAACGCAAGAACGGCAAGTGCTTTAAATATTGCGATGATCCTTGGACCTTATCAGAATGAACTCCTTACATCTGAAACGCCATATGTCTGGAGACTGATCATAGAAAACGAACTGCCTTCAGGGTATAAAGGGTATGTCGAAGAAGATCTTATGAACTGCGGTACAGCAATGCTAGCCTGTATCGAAAACCTGGGAGCAGTAGAGTTCGAATACACTATGGACGGCCAGAAGAACGTTGTTTATATCAGTGAGGAGCTGGCTTCAGAGATTTTGGGATATGATGTTAAAGAATGCTACGGAGATCCGGTAAAGACACAGGATATGATGCTGAAACTGGGGCTGGAGAGATTCGGTTATAAATGGAGAGAAGAACCAGCGGTCAACTAACAAAAATGCCATTGAATCATTGGTTCAATGGCATTTTCGATATAATAAGGAATTCTTAAGCTAGCATGTTGGCTTTTCTTAGTATATTGCTATAATGGTGGTAGGAAGGAGATGATACTATGCTGGAAGTTGGAACCAAAGCCCCGGAATTTGAGCTTCCGGATCAGAATGGAGAGATGCATTCGCTGTCACAATATAAAGGACAGAAGGTTATACTTTACTTTTATCCGAAAGATATGACCGGCGGCTGTACTAAACAGGCATGCGGATTTGCTGAGCTTTATCCTCAGTTCAGGGAGAAAGGCGCAGTTGTTCTTGGAGTGAGCAAAGACTCTGTTGCCTCACATAAGAAATTTGAGGAAAAGTACGGATTGCCGTTTACGCTCTTAGCTGACACTGAGAAGGATGCCATCCAGAAATATGACGTCTGGAAAGAAAAGAACAATTACGGCAAGATTACGATGGGCGTGGTCCGGACGACCTATCTTATTGATGAAGACGGTGTCATCACAAAAGCATTCGGTAAAGTCAAAGCTGCGGAGAATCCGGAGCAGATGCTGAAAGAATTATAAAGAAGAGGCGATGAAAATGAGGAAATTGTTGATCGTTGTAGATATGCAGAATGACTTCGTGGACGGCGCTCTGGGGACGAAAGAAGCAGAGGCAATAGTTCAGAACGTCAAAGAGAAGATCCTGTCCTATCCGGAGAAGGATGTTGTCGTCACCCTGGATACACACGAGGAGAACTATCTTGATACACAGGAAGGCAAATTCCTACCGGTAGTACACTGCATCAGAGGAACAGATGGCTGGAAACTCAATCCTGAGATCGAGGCAGTCACGAAGAATGCCAAAGTGTTTGAGAAACCTACTTTTGGAAGCATCCGCCTGGCAGAAAGCCTAAAGCAGCTGCTTGAGTGGGAAGATCTTGAACTCGAACTTGTCGGTCTGTGCACAGATATCTGTGTCGTGTCTAATGCGCTTCTTTTAAAAGCTGCTATGCCTGAAGTACCGATCTCTGTTGATTCTTCATGCTGCGCCGGAGTGACGCCTGAGAGTCATGAAGCAGCGCTTGCAACAATGAAAATGTGCCAGATCAAAGTCAACTGAATCGTACTATACAGCTTGGAGGTCTGAGAGATCAGGCCTCTTTTTTGTACAGTTAAATATACTTAATAATGCGAAAAGTAGAACTCCTTTTATAAAAAACATTTTCGCTTTGTGCAAAATGACTAATAAAAAATGTCAATTTGGGGCAAATTGGCAAACAAATATTGATTTTCTATTAATAAGGAAAGAGAATAACTCTAATATAGGGGATTTAGTAATTTAAAGCGTTTAAACATAAAAGTGATGAAGGGGAAGCAAAATGAAGATTACAAAAGTTGATATTGAAAAGTTTTCTGCTCCGCTGTCAGAGCCTTTCCGTGTTGCATTCGGAGAGATCACAGACTCGGACAACTGGATCATTAAAGTTCATACTGATGAGGGCATTACCGGATATGGTTCTGCTTCTCCGTTTCCGTTTGTCACCGGTGAAACGATGGACAGCTGCTATGAGGTCCTGAAACTGTTCGCCGGTGTTTTTGTTGGTCAAGATCCTCTTGATATTGCCGGAGCGCATCGTCTCATGGACAGCATTATCTACGGCAACGGATCTGCAAAATGCGCTTTTGACCTGGCACTCTATGATACTATCGGCAAATATCAGAATCTTCCGGTCTGGAAAGTTCTTGGTGCCACTGACCCTGTAGTTGTCAATGACATCACTATCGGTATCAGCACTCCTGAGGATATGGAAGACCATGCAAGAAGATATGTCTTCGAGAAGGGCTTCAGGATCCTGAAGGTCAAGGTGGGAATCAATCTGGATGATGATATTGACGCACTGACAAGGATACGCAAGACGGTCGGACCTGATGTCAGGATCCGTATAGATGGTAACCAGGGCTATGATGTGGAAACAGCTCTTAAGGCGCTTGAGGCTTTTGAGAAAGTCGGTGTAGATGCAGCAGAACAGTGCCTGCCGTGGTGGGACTTCGACGGTGCAGCTGAAATGATGCAGCGCAATAAGACTTCTGTAAAGCTAATGCTTGATGAATCCATCCACAACTATCACGATGCAGAGAGGGCAGTAAAAGCCAACGCTGCGGATTATCTGAATATCAAACTAATGAAATGCGGCGGATTGTATCCGGGTGCCCAGATCGCAGATGTTGCCGAGAAGGCAGGCATCGGATGCATGGTCGGATGCATGCAGGAGAACAAGATCAGTATCACCGCCGGTGTAAGCCTTGTTGCAGCCAAGAAATCTATCGTCGAAGCAGACTGTGACAGTTTTATGTTCTATGTAGGTGACGATGACGGCTTGAAAGGCGGATTTGACCGCGACGGCGGAGTATTCACACTATTGGATAAGCCTGGATTTGGCGTAGAGCTCTGAGATCAGTAGGAGGACATTCGCATGGTCGATGTCAATGAATTAAGAAGCTTCTTTGAGAAAGAAGTAGAAGTATGGGATCATCCGTCTATGGCGGTAGGCATTGTGAAAGACGGAGAGGTCATACTTAATGATGCTTTTGGTTACGCGGATGTCGAGAATAAGAGAAAAGCTGACGCAGACACGATGTATATGATCGGCAGTTGCTCAAAGGCTTTTACAGCAGCATGTGCAGCTCTCCTCGTAGACCGCGGTTTACTTGAATGGGACAAGCCGGTACATGATTATATTCCGTGGCTACGTTTCAAGGACGATTTTGTAACTCTAAACGCAACGACCAGAGATATGCTTTGTCACAGAACCGGTCTGCCGCGTCACGATGTTTCCTGGATCAAGGGTGAAAGGAACAGGAAAGAAACAGTAGAGAACCTGAAGAATATGATCCCCGGCTGGTCTTTCCGTTCTCACTGGAACTATCAGAATGTCTGTATAGTTACTGTAGGTTACCTTATTGAAGTCCTTACGGGGATGACATGGGAAGAATTCGTTCAGAAAGAGATCCTTGATCCCCTTGGTATGACCAGGACAACATTCTGGATCGATGCGATGACTGCAGATCCAAACCATGCAGAACCATATGGAAGACCGCATCCTCATGTAATAAAAGGCCTTAAGAAACAGGAATTCCTTAGAGGCGGTACGGAAGATTACGAGAAGAGGATCGGCAATGAGATCGGACCTGCCGGATCTATCGTGTCAACTGTCAATGACATGCTGAAGTGGGTCCAGTTCAACCTCAATAACGGCAAAGTAGGAGACAAACAGCTTATCAGCGAGGAGAACATGAAAGAGATCCATTCTCCTCAGATGCTTATGGATCCGCTGCTCATTCCTCTGCCGGAGACTGATTTCTATTCATACGGAATGGGCTGGTTCACGGAGACGTTCCGTGGTCACAGGCTTGCAGAACACGGAGGCAACATCACAGGTTTCTCAGCCCTTGTTACACTGCTCAAGGACCAGAATCTGGGATCAGTCATATTAGTAAACAATAACGGAGCAAGAAATACTTACTCCAGTTCATACCATATCATGGATCAGTTCCTTGGAATCACTGATGGCAACTGGTCAGAGCGCTTCCTTGAGTGGCAGAAAAAGACACAGGAAGCTGCCGGTTCTCAGATGGAGAAGTTGTTCGGCAAACCTGTTGAAGGTACTGTGCCGTCTCATCCTCTGGAAGCTTACACAGGCGTATACCACAATGAATGCTATGGAGATATTACGGTAACATTGGAAGACGGCGATCTATTCATGGATTTCCATCATGAAAGCAGCGTGCTGAAGCATTTCCATTACGATTGTTTCCAGTTAGGATCAGAAGAGTCTCTCCTTTATGAATTCGTGCTACAGTTCTTGACTGAACAGAAAGGCAAAGTAGACAGGATCAAGTTTGGAATCGGTCTGGATCCGTCACTACCTGATGAGATCTTCACAAAGGTCGAAGAGAAGAAGGCAGATGAGGAGAAGGCAGATGAATGAGAAACTGGAAAAAGCTCTGAAAGAGGCTGAACGCCAGTTAAAAGTTTGGAACGTTCCTTCTGCTGTTATAACTGTTGTCAAAGGTGATGAGGTCCTCTTTTCGGGTGGAATAGGCTCAAGAGACAATGCTGAGCTTCCTGCAGACAGAAAAACGCTTGTGCAGATCGCCAGCTGCACTAAAGCATTCACTGCGACTGCTTTGGCAGTGCTTGCTACAGAAGGCAAGTTCGATTTCGACAAACCATTAACGGAATATATACCTGACTTCCGCCTCAATGACAGTTACGCTACTGAGAATCTTACGATAAGAGACTATCTGTCACACAGATCCGGCCTTCCAAGACACGAATATGCCTGGTATGATACCGGATTCAGCAGGAAAGAGCTGATACACAATCTGCGTTATCTTCCTCTGAATGCTCCTATAAGATACCGTTATCAGTACAGCAACTTCAACTATATGATCGCAGGAGCCGCGATAGAGGCAGTAAGCGGAATGCCTTTTGAAAAGTTCCTTAAGGAACGTGTACTGGAGTCTCTGGGAATGACGGACTCGACTGTATATTCTTTCGATTTTATGAAGAGAGAAAATAAAGGCGTTCCATTCGATTATAAAGAAGTCTACACGATGGGGGAGATCAAGCAGATCCCATATTACAACCCGGCTTCAGCAGATGAAGAAAGTTTGACGGGAGATCCTTCAGCTCCGGCAGGTTGTATCGGATCAAATGCCGATGATATGGCCAAATGGCTCAAATATAACCTGAGACGCGGCAAGAAAGAGGACGGAACTGAACTTATAAGAGAAGACCTCTATGATCTTATGACCAGTTCACATACGTTCCTCTCAGAAACAGGAGGAAAAGATGCTCCGGAGATCTCTATCCAGACATACGGACTGGGATGGCAGCTGTTCAGATACAGAGGCAAGAAAGTCATGGAGCACGGGGGAAACCTACCTGGATTCTCCTCAACAGTGATGATCAGTCCTGAAGACAATATCGGTATCTTCGTAAGCAGCACCCTCAATGTGACACTGTTCTCAGACGCGCTTAGGCTTTCGATCCTTGATGCACTTACAGATGCACCTGAAACGGACTGGTACAGCCGTATGAGAAAACAAAACGAAGAGATGTTCGATAAAGTGAAGAAGTTCTTCGCGCCAAAGGGAGATCCTGCTCCTAACACAGTACCTTCTCATGAACTGAAGGATTATACAGGAATATATCGTGTACTTGGCTACAGGGAAGTCACAGTAACCGAAGACAGCGGAAAACTGTATATGACGTTCAACGACCATAAACTACCGCTAAGCCATTATCATTATGATGTTTTCACCACAGATATAGAGATGGATGAGATCCCTCCCGGACTTCAGGTCCGATTTGAGAGCGATAATACTGGAAACATCGCAAAAGTTGTGATCCTGCTCGGAAGCGAAAAGGATCTGGAACCCATAACCTTTAAGAAAGAGGCCCAAAATGAGTAATGAAGTTTTCTTCACAGAGCTGAAAGAAAAAGTAGAAGAATACCTGAAGAAATGGGATTGCCCATCTGTAGGTCTCGGCGTGATATATGACGGTGAAGTACTGTTCTGCGACGGTATCGGACTCCGCAACAGAGAGAAGAATCTCCCTGCTACAGGAAAGACACTGTATCAGATCGGAAGCTGCTCAAAAGCATTTACCTCAGCAATGTGCGCAAAGCTTGTTGATGAAGGCAAGCTGTCATGGGATACTCCCATTCGGGAGATAGCACCTGAAGTACAGTTCTATGATGATTTCACTTCACAGAATGTTACTTTAAGGGATGTATTGTCTCACAGGACAGGCGTTCCGCGCCATGAGTATTCATGGTACGGAAACCAGTTCAACAGGGCAGAGCTCGTCGAGCATGTCAAGTATCTTGAACCTAACAAGCCCTTCAGAACCGTATTTCAGTACAACAACTACGGTTATGTGATCGCAGGACATCTTATTGAAAAAGTCACAGGGAAGACATTTGAAGAGAATATCCAGGAGACGTTCCTTGATCCTCTTGGAATGACCAGAACGACGATGTTCCTGGACGATATAGAAGCAGATGAAGATCATGCGACCCCATACGGTTCTCCCGGAGCAAGTTTTTCCGGCACAAAGGAAGTTCCGTTCTACCGCACTACAGTAGAAGATAAATCCAAAGGGATCGGAGCTCCGTTTGCAGCGGCAGGATCAGTTGATTCTTGTGCGGAAGACATGCTTAAGTGGGTCAAGTTCCACCTGGGAAGCGGGGAAGATGCGGGGAAATTTGACGGAAAGCAGATCCTTTCTGCTGAATCGTTCAACGAGCTGCACAAGCCCAGCATGATAATCAAATCCAGACTGGATATGCCTCAGGATGAGACAGATTTCTCAACATACGGACTTGCATGGTTCGTGGAAAACTACCGGGGCCATAAGATATATCATCATGGCGGGAGCATCAACGGCTTCTCAGCGATGACGTTCATGGTTCCTGAGATCAAGCTCGGTGTCGTAGCATACTGCAATATGGATGGATGCCAGCTCCACATGTCTATCTGCAAAACTGTGGCAGACCATTTCCTCGGTTTGTCAGACGCTAACTGGTTCGAGCGTTACCTCGAGTATGTACGTGAACGCGCTGAGAAATCGAAAGACCTCACGGTCCAGCTTGCAGGAGAAAAAGTAGAGGGCACGAACCCTTCACATCCTTTGGAATCCTATGTTGGAGAATATAAACGTGCCGGTTACGGACCTTGTTCCGTAAGTTTGGAGAACGAAGCATTGGTTCTTCACTTCCTTGGAGTCGATATGGCTCTAAAGCACTATCACTTTGACACATTCGTGTCAGCAGATATTGTCGGAGAGATCCCTCCGGGAATGCCGGTTCACTTCCATGTCGCTGAAGTCGGAGGGGAAGTAGATGCGCTCCTAATGCCGCTTGTTATGGAAGAGGGAGGAGAACTTATCAAGTTTAAAAAAGCAAAATAATAGGAAAGGAGATTGGTTCTGATGGGAAAATACATCCTGAAACGAGTGCTATACATGATACCGCTGGCGTTATTTGTAACACTTATCATATTTTTGATCATGGCTTTCACACCGGGTGATCCAGCAACGAACAATCTTCCGCTAACTGCTGAGCCTCATGTAAAACAGGCTTATAACGAAAGCGTAGGCTATACAGACAAGCTTAGTACACGCTATCTGAATTTTCTTAAAGGGCTTGTCAAAGGCGAAGTTCTCTCATATTCATCAAGAAACAACGTCTTTGATGAACTGAAACAGCGGTTTCCTCTGACGATACGTCTTGGAATGCTCGGATTCATTATGTCATCCATTATCGGGGTCACATTGGGTATCGTAAGTGCTATTAAACAGCATTCATTTTTCGATACCGTAACGACTATTGTTGTTGTGCTTTTCTCGTGTGTTCCGACTTTCTTCAGTGGAGTACTGTTATTATTAACGTTTTCTGTAAAAATAAACTGGTTCCCGTCATTTTTCGCTGTTGAACAGGGACTGAGAGGACTGGTTCTTCCTACACTGACTACCGTTCTGGGCAGTGTACCTACACTTAGCAGATTGACAAGGTCTTCGATGCTGAGCGTTCTGAACCAGGATTACATCAGAACGGCAAGAGCAAAAGGTGTTCCGGAACGCAGCGTCATATGGAAACATGCGCTTAAGAACGCAAGTTTCCCGATCATCATGGTTCTTCTCAGCGGATTTGCAGGAGTGCTCGGAGGATCTATCGTAAGCGAGACGATCTATTCTGTACCTGGGATCGGGACATATATGACCACAGCTATATCACAGAAAAACACACCCGGAGTTATGCTTTGTGCATTCCTTATGTCACTCGTTTATATGATCGCAATGCTTCTGATTGATATAACATTTGCAATCGTCGACCCAAGAATTCGTGTGAGGTATCAGGAATGAGCTCAAAGAATACATATGATACTGTGCGCGTAAAAAACAGAAACTCTCGCTTTGTGGACGTTGTCAAAAGATATGTCCGGAACAAAGCAGCTGTCGTTGGTGCCCTGATATTTCTGGTGATCCTTTTTGTGATCATCTTCGCCGATTTCATTGTCCCGAAGGAAATGATAACGGCATATGATATGAAACAGAAGATGCTTCCTCCCTGTAAGGAACATCCATTTGGAACAGACAACATCGGACGCGACGTTTTTGCCAGAATAATACACGGATCAAGGATCACTGTTGGAATAGGCGTAGGTTCAACATTAGCATCATTGATTATAGGAGCAACTATTGCATCGATCTGTGCTTTGTTCAAGAGTGTTGACTTTGTGGTCATGCGTATTATAGATATTCTGACGTGTGTTCCTTCCATCTTGCTTGCGCTGGTCATACTTGCTGCATTTGGCGGCAGCGTACCAAGTATGATCTTCACGCTGACTTTCGTTTCAATACCCGGCTTCGTCATTACGATCAGGTCGATATTGTTAAGAATAGTTGAAGAGGATTATGTAAAAGCTGCAAGACTTAGCGGTTCTCCAACATGGAAACTGGCAATCAAGCACATCATTCCCAACGCTATGGATGAGATCATCGTTGATGCAACAATGACTATTGCGGGAATGATGATGTCTGCAGCAGGGTTGTCATTTATAGGTATGGGCATTAAACCTCCTTCACCGGAATGGGGAGCGATGCTGAACTTTGCCAGGGATTATTTCAGAACAGCTCCTTATCTTTCCATTATTCCAGGTTTCGCAATAGCGCTTACAGCTCTGTCAATCAACCTGATAGGTGATGGGCTGCGAGATGCTCTTGATCCAAAATCACTGAAATGAGGAATGAGATATGACAAACAGAGAACCATTACTTGAGGTTCGTGACCTGTCTATAGCATTCCGCATGGACAGGAAAACGACACTTGATGCAGTAAGGAATCTTTCTTTCTGTGTATATCCCGGAGAGACACTCGGTATTTTGGGAGAGAGCGGGTGTGGGAAGAGCGTGACATGCATGTCCATCCTGCGGCTCCTCCCGGAAAAGACTACAGTATACGGAAGTGGTGAGATCCTTTTTGAAGGGCAGTCACTGCTGGATATGCCCGAGAAGAATCTTAGAAAGATACGCGGAAGAGAAATAAGCATGATCTTCCAGGAGCCGATGACTTCCTTGAACCCACTGTTCACTGTTGGTGATCAGCTTATGGAGAT
This sequence comes from Oscillospiraceae bacterium, assembly GCA_017432285.1. Classification (GTDB taxonomy): domain Bacteria; phylum Bacillota; class Clostridia; order Oscillospirales; family Ruminococcaceae; genus RUG11783. The sequence continues at coordinate 97,772 of JAFRJM010000006.1, forward strand.
CGTGAGGGTGCATAACCCTGGTATCTCAAAGGGAGAAGCGTATAATCTGGCACTGGAAGCGGTCACTGATGTCAGGATCCCGAATCCGGAGAGGATACTGGAATCGTATCCGTTCACGATGTCGGGCGGCATGCTTCAGAGGATAATGATCGCCATGGCGATGCTGAACAAGCCGAAGCTTCTTATCTGTGATGAACCGACGACTGCACTGGATGTTACCATACAGGCTCAGGTCCTTGACCTTATGAACCGCCTTAAAGCAGAAAGCGGCACATCTATCATTATCGTAACTCATGACCTTGGCGTTATCAGTGAGATGAGTGACAGAGTCATGGTCATGTACGGCGGAAGGAAGTGTGAGGAAGGGGAAGCAAATGAAGTGTTCTTCTATCCCAAACACCCATATACGCAGGGCCTTATCGCTTCTCACCCCAGTGCTAGCCTGAACGAGGAGAGACTGCCGATGATTCCCGGCAGCGTTCCGTCCCTTAAAGATATGCCTAAAGGCTGTCCTTTCAATAACAGGTGTCCGTACAGCACAGAGTTGTGCGTATCTGGACCACCTGCAGAAGAAACTGTGAGAGAAAGCCATGTGGTATGTTGCCATAACTGGAAGGAGGTGACGCCGGATGCCTGAGATCAAGGATCTTATCTCGCTGGACGAGAATGAGTATCTGAAGTCTAACGATTATTTCCTTGGAGTTGAAGATCTTTGCATGTATTTCCCTGCAAAGAAAGCGGCCTTCGGAAAACCGACCAGCTGGATTCATGCGGTAGATAATGTCACATTCCATGTTCCTAAGGGCAAGACATTAGGTGTAGTTGGTGAGAGCGGATGCGGAAAGTCCACACTAGGCAAAGTGTTGGTACATCTGTACGAACCTACAAGCGGGAGAGTTATTTACGACGGCGTCGATCTGACTAAGCTATCCGGCAGAGAGAGAAGACCGTATGTTCAGAAGATGCAGATGGTCTGGCAGGATCCATATTCGTCACTTGATCCGCGTATGCATGCCGGAGATATCATTGCAGAGCCGATAAGGAATTTCCATCTTGCTTCTTCTGAAAAAGAAGTAAATGAAAGAGTTCAGGAACTGCTCCATATGTGCGGACTGTTTCCGGAGGATGCGGAGAAATTCCCGCATCAGTTCTCCGGCGGACAGCGCCAGAGGATCTGTATAGCAAGAGCTTTGGCAGCAAATCCCGAATTTGTTGTCTGCGACGAGGCGGTATCCGCCTTGGATGTATCTATCCAGGCGCAGATCATCAACCTGCTGAAAGATCTTCAGGATCAGCTTAAGCTGACTTACCTCTTTATTTCCCATGATCTTAACATCGTTCAGTTCATAAGCGATGAGATCATCGTGATGTATCTGGGAGAAGTGGTTGAAAGGGGAACAAGGGATACGGTTTATGAGAACCGTGCTCATCCGTACACAAGAGCTTTATTCTCAGCAACACCTGAGTTTCCCCCGCCAAAGGAAAAGAGGAAGAGGGAGATCATGGAAGGAGAATTGATGTCTCCTGTGGATCCGCAGCCTGGATGCAGATTTGCTAACCGTTGTCCTCACGCTACGGACAAATGCAGAAGCGTTTCACCGGAGTGGAAGGTCATCGGAGAGAACCATCTCGTAAGGTGCTGGCTTTACGAATAAACAATGTGATCATTGCAAAATATTGCATGAATTATAAAAATGGAGGAATGATTATGAAAAGAATTACAGCTTTGCTGTTGATCGTTCTGTCTTTAGTGGTGATGCTCACTTCCTGCGGTGGTGGGTCAACTACACCTGAAGATGGAGGCAACGACAATCCAACACCTTCACCGGAACCGACACCGACCGCAACAAATGCGCGTCCTACAACAAACGGCCGTGAAGAAAACATGTTGACTGTTCCTATGGGCGGATCTGTTCCCGCTACATTGGACCCTGACCACTTTGGACTTCAGAATGAAGACAGTATCATCAATGAAGTCTATGAGACACTTATCAGACAGGGAGTAGACGAATCTATACGCTATTTCCTTGCAGAAGAGATCACCCCTAACGATGATGGAAGCATGAATTTAACGCTGAGGGATGCAACATTCCATTCAGGTGATAAACTCACAGCAGAAGATGTTGTTTATACATTCCAGAGAATTGAAACTTCTTCTTTGAACTCCGGTATCTACGGAATGATCGATTTTGAGGTTATAGACGATACCCACCTTATCATGCATTTCCCGTTCGCAGATCAAGGTGCAACCTATGAAGCCCTTATTCCTTATCTCGTGAACGTTCGTATCATGAATAAAAAATGGACTGAAGAGCGCGTTGAAGACATCAACGGTTCTGTTGGTCTTGAAGAGAACGGAACAGGTGCGTATGTCTTTGCTGGAGTAAGTGACGGCGGTGACGTTACTCTTACCCGTTTTGAAGATTACTGGGGAGAGGCATATCTTGATACCATTAAAATGAAGTATCTGTCCGGCGATGCCAATATTGCTTTTGAGGCTGGAGATGTCGACTACTGCGGTTATTCTCCCACGACTGTACCTGTTGCAGAAGCATATGACAACGTATCTGTTGTCGAGATTCCTACATCTTCTACAACATTCCTTATCATTGGATGCAATGAGGCGCTTCCTACATCTGATATCAGAGTACGTCAGGCTATCGCATACGCTATGAACCGTGCTGATATCGCTGAAGCAGCGAGTGACGGTGGCGGAAAAGTTAACCATAATATCGCTTCACCTACGGTAAAATATTACACTGATGATGTTGAAAAATTTGAGAGAGATCTGGACAGATCCAAACAGCTACTTACAGAGGCAGGATATTCCGAGTCTAACAAAGTCGCAATTGAATTAATTACACTTGGCTCTAACACACAGTGGATTTCTGCTTGCGAGCTGGTAAAAGCAAATCTTGAGGAATCTTACTTTACTGTTGAGATCACACAGGTCGACGGCGCTGCAAGATACTTCAACGCGGACTACACTATGGGTATCATCAACTTCTCATATTTTGCTGACTTCAAGGCATGGAACATCTTGTTCGATATGGCCAGTGGCCTTGACCTTGCAGGTTACACAGATCCTGCTATTCTGGAAACATTTGCAGCGATCAATGATGAAGCTTCAACCCAGAAGGCAATGCGTGATGCAGTTGATACAGTGGCATATTATCCGTTATTCAGCCCTGTAACTTATCTTGCTTATGACTCCAACCTTGAGATTGGAGATTACGCTAACGGACTAGTATATATGCGTGATATATATTGGAAATAAAGTCTGATATCTTATTAACAAAGGAGCTGCAATAGCAGCTCCTTTTCTCTTGCATTGTGAAAAAAGATAGAGTATACTGTATATGCTCCAAATAGAGCATATATGGAGGTTGTTTTGATGGAGAGCACAGAAAAGATATCTGTAAACATGAATATCGGGACTTTATCGCAGATCGACATGCTGGTAGATCAGGGGTACTACTCCAACAGAAGTGATTTCATAAACCAGGCAGTTAGAGAAGCCCTGCATCAGAGGAAAGAGGACGTTCAGGAGATTAAGAAAATGAACTTATCGACTGATGATATATGGTTCGCCGGAATCAATGTTATAGATAAAGCTTCGCTTATGTATTTAAAGGCTGAAGGTAGAAAGAAAGCGATTAAAGGGTATGGACTCCTGGTCATTGGGAGTGAAGCAGAGGATCTGGTGATAGAAACTATTTCCTCTATAAATGTCAGAGGAAAAGTTCGCTGTTCTGACAGGATCAAAAAACATTTTAACATAAAGTAGAGAAAGGGAAAGAAGATGGCAGATTATTCAAAAGCACTAAATGAAGCCTTCAAAAAGAGTGTCAAAAACAAGAACAAAGGCGCTATCAGCGCAATAGTGTTCGACAACGAGAAGATACTGTACTCGTTTTACGATGGGTTTATCGATAAAGCGAAGAAACTGCCTCCCAAGGAAGACAGCCTATTCATGGTAGGTTCTAATACTAAGGTCATGACTTCTCTCGGAATATTCAGATTGCTTGAAGATGGAATACTTACTCTTGATGATCCGATCACAAAGTTTATCCCGGATTTCTCAGTAAAGAGCAGGATCGGTGAATACGAGGTTACAATAGAGAACCTTCTAATGCATCGCGCCGGCATACAGTGTGATCTGTATCCGTATATCATTGGCACTAAGCATCAGTTTTCCGAAATCGTAGACGGACTGAAGGAAACATACAGAACAAGTATTCCCGGAACGATGTTCTCATATTCAAATCTTGGGTATACGCTGCTGGGAATCATTATCGAAAAGGCAAGCGGAAAACCCTATGCAGATTTTCTGCAGGAAGTACTCTTTACTCCTCTGGATATGGAAGTATATTTCAAAAGGGAAGACGAACTGCCTGAGGCTTTATCTGACAGAGTTGCACGCTCATATGATAAGCGGGGGAAGCGTACAACTGATCCAATCGGAACGATGATACCTGCGGGAAGCAATACATATACTACTATGGGCAGCCTTGCCAAAGTCGGACAGTTACTCATGAACGACGGTGAATGCGGTGGTGTACGGCTCTATAAACCTGAGACGATCCAGCTGATGAAGACACTGAAGATAGGTGATGAATGGGATAAAGAACTGGGAGTTGCCGGCTACGGATTGTTCCATAATTCAAACAGATTGGACTATAAGACCGGAAGAACGCTTGGTCACGGGGGAGACACTGTATACCATCACTCAATGTTTGATTTCCTTCCTGATGAGAAGCTTGGAGTGATCGTTTTCGGAAACTTTGAGACTGCTCCTATGTTGGCACGGAAAGTCGAGCTGGAACTTTTCAATACTTACCTTAAAGAAGCTGGATTCCCGAAGAAGGAAGAAAAAGAGACATATGTCGACTTTGATCCCAAGGATTACGTCAGGAAATATGATTCAGTCGTCGGACCAGTGGAGTTTACAGTATCTGATAAAGGTGAGCTTTGCACAAAGATGAGCAAGATTCCGTTCACCTTGAAACTGAATAATGAAGGCTGGCTTGTTGCAAAGGCAAAGCCGATATGGGCAAAACTGCCTCCAATTGCTGAATCAATTAAAGATATCAAATTCTGCCAGACGAAATACTTTGGTAATGATGTGCTTTTGCTTGAACAGATGGGGTCTAAGGGAACTCTAGGAGAATTGTACTATGAACCCGGCGTCAATCACGCATGGCTTAAAGCAGTTGGAACGTATAAACTCAGGGATAAGGAATACAAATCGATGTTCAGCAAGGTTGTCCTCTCTGTTAAAGACGGAGGCATATCTGCAGCTGTATATATCGAGGGTACAAAGATGGAGAGCTCTATTTCAGTTATCAACGATACAGAAGCTATAGTAAAAGGTTACGGTCGAAATGCCAGGGAAACAATGTTTCTGAAAGAGAATAACGGAAATTATGAACTGACTACTATGGGATTGGTTTTTGACAGAGTTAAAGGCAAATAGAAAAAAACACAAAGTAACAGGAAAAGCCCGGCTGCGTAAGGCAGCCGGGCTTTGCATTTAATGCGGTTATTTTTTAGTCGCTTTGACACCTTGCATCGTGATAGAGTATTTTCCTCCTTCATTAGTGAGGAATACGGTTTCCTTGCTGTTTCTTCCGTACCCTTTTATGACTGCTTCGCTTTCATTCACGATATCCAGATATGTATCAGCCTTTTGTCCTTCTTCAACGAGTGTAAGTACTGGTTCACCGTCCTTAAGGCCAAAGGTGATCTTTGACACCATGTCTCTCACAAGCTTGTCATCGATGACATAATCTCCTGCAGCTTTCAGCCAAGCAGTGTTCACTGAAGGGACCCTATAACGTTCGCCGATGATTTGTTTGGTTCCTTTCTGATCCATTACCAGCACTTCGTTTCCGAGATAAGTAGTCTCAAGGAAACGGATTCCTTTGATCTGTTTGTAAATAGGTGTAAGTCTGGTCCATAGGGCTTTAGGTGTAGCCTCAAGCCATCCTTCATCATCCAGTTTCAGATCGAGCAGGATCTTATGGAAGGTGGTAGTGAGTTCTCCTTTGGGTGTGACTTTCAGATCGAATTGACCAAGCATTGAATCATATTTACCTGCATACTTGTTTGGATCGAAATCGACAGTCTTCCTTTTGGGAGCTTCTTTTTTGGGAAATCCCATTTCCTTGAGATATTCATTGAACAGAGCTATTTCGATATCTCTTGTGATCTTTGGAGCAGTCTCAAAATTGGAAAATACGACAACACCGATCTTTTCTTCAGGCAGGAAATCAAATTTAGCGTGATGATAGTTCGTGTCTCCGCCGTGACCGATAGGTTTGCTGGTCTCATAATCCAGATGCAGTAAGTTGTGGAGCAGGCAATAGCCGGCGGTAACGACGGAATTATCCAGCTCATCAATGACTTTCAGGGTCTTCATAAACTGTATAGTTTCAGGCTTATAAAGCCGTACCCCGTTGCATTCGCCGTCATTCATCAGCAGTTGACCGATCTTTGCAAGGCCTTCGAGTGTAGTATATGTGCAGGGGCCCGCAGGATACAAAGCGCTGAGAGGGTCAAATTTCCGCCTGCCTTTTTTGTCGAAAGACTGAGCTACTCTGTCACTGAGGTTTTCGGGGAGTTTTTTCTCAGGGGAGATATACAGTTCAATACCAAGAGGATCAAGAAGAACCTCTTTGATAAAATCATAGTATTTCTTGCCTGTAATACGTTCCTCAATTACACCAAGGAGGGTGAATCCTATGTTGCAATATGCAAACATAGTTCCCGGAACAGTAGCCCTATAGGTTTCTTTCAGTGCAGCGATAAGGCCATCATATGTCTTATCATCATCGACCATGTATGGAATGAGGTCGCACTGGAATCCGCCGCGATGCATCATCAGATTTTCAACAGTGACTTCGTACTCGCCGATCCTGCTCTTTACTGAGAATTCAGGAATGAATTTAGTGATAGGATCGTCAAGGCTTAGTTTTCCGTCCTCAATCAGACGGAAGATTCCCAAGGCGGTGAACACTTTAGTGTTGGAACCTATCATGAACAGACTGTCAGCCTGTGGCTTCAGTTTCTTTTCTTTATTTATAAAGCCATCATAAAACGAAAATAAGATCTTTTCGTTATCAAAGATTACTGCGCTCAGACCGCCTTTGTTTTTCTTTTTAATAGAATCAAGGAACACCTGATTCAATGAATCATAATTAACCGCCATTAGAGTCATCTCCTTATTGTTCAGGTATTATTTGTTTTTTGTACGCACCATAGTGATACCCATAACTGTCAATTCGTATTTTCCATTGTTTTCCTCAAGGAATACAGTTTCTTTCATGTTTCTTCCATATCCTTTTACAATGGCCTCCGTATCATTGACTACTGACAGGTATACCTCTGTTTTCTCACCTTCAATAGAGATTGTACCTACCAGATCACCGTCTTTAAGTGAAAGAACGGTTTTTTGCAGTGCCCATTTGAAGGTCTTGTCAGGATATTCATATGTTCCAAGAGCTTTTAGCCATGCCGCGTTGATGTTTGGTTCATAATAGAGTTCACCAATAGCAGACACGAATCTGTCTTGGCTTGAAATGAGAATATCGCTTCCTAAATATGAAGTCTGACAGAATTTAAGATCAGATACGGATTTTGAAAACGGTGGTATCTTTGCCCAGATTTGCTTCGGAGTTGCCGCAAGCCAGCCTTCATCATCAAGTTTAAGTGAGAAGTCAACTTTTCTGATCCGAGTGACAAGTTCGCCTTTCTCTGAAACAGTAAACTCAATTGGTCCTATTGCAGTATCGTACTTTTTTGCATAATCTTTGGGATCGAAATCCACGAAAGTAGGTTTCTTGGTTTCGATTTTAGGATATCCTTCTTCCTTGAGATAGGCGTTCAGGAGATTCAGTTCGAGTTTTCCTTCAAGTGGCTGAGCAGTCTCAAAGTTAGCGAAAAGGATCACGCCGATCTTTTCATCCGGAAGGAAATCAAAACGGGAATGATGAAATACTGTAGCTCCTCCATGGCCGATGATCCTTCCGGTCTTATAATCAAGGTGGTTTCTGTGGTGATATATACCATAGCCAACTTCTGCAAGTTCCTTGTCCCAGTCATCATAGAGCTTCAGGGTCTTCATTAGCTGGATAGTCTCAGGCTTATACAGACGCACACCGTTGCATTCACCGTCATTCATCAGCAGCTGGCCGATCTTGGCAAGGCTGCCAAGAGTCGTATATGTGTTGCTTCCGGCCGGAACCAGTGTTCCAAGAGGATCAATTACCTGCTTGCCTTTCTTATTATAGGAGCGGGCCACTCTGTTAGAAACACTGTCTGGAAGGTCTTCCTCTCTCTTGAAATATACTTCCATATCCAGGGGAGAGATAATGTTTTCCTGTATGAAATCGACATATGGCCTGCCGCTGGCACGTTCAACGATTATTCCCAATAAGGTATAGCCAAGATTGGAATAGGAGAACATCGTTCCGGGAACGGTAGTTCTGTAAGTTTCCTTAAGGGCATCTATGACTACGGAATAATCATAAGATGACCCAATGATGTGAGGATAAAGATCGCACTGTATACCTGCGCGGTGCATCAGAAGATTCTCAACAGTTACTTCGTACTCACCGATCCTGCTTTTTACCGAGAATTCAGGAATATACTTAGTGATAGGATCTTCCAGATTTAGTTTTCCGTCTTCCACAAGCCGGAAGATTCCAAGAGAAGTCATGACTTTGGTATTGGAGCCTATCATGAAAAGACTGTCAGCTTGTGGAGCCAGTTTTTTATTCTTATCAATAAATCCGTCATAAAAAGAATAAAGGATCTTTTCGTTATCAAAAATAACTGCACTCATAGCTCCTTTGTTCTTATTCTTGATAGTCTTAAGAAATACTTTATTCAGTGAATCAAAATTAGCAGCCATTGGTTTCCTCCTTTTCGTTATCAATAATTTTAGCACTTTAAAGTGCTGTGTGTCTATTTTTTGGATAACAAATCGGAGCGGTCATACTTCTTTGATGTGTTTGTTTAGCAAAAGGCAAATAGCTGTGATTGCAAATCCTGCAGAACAGAAGATCAGTAATGATAAACCCCCTGATAATTGAAGAGCGGCACCAGCTATTCCCAGTGAAATAGGTGTGATTCCCATTGCTAGCAAAGTGACGAAACTGGTGATCTTGCTCAATTTGTTTTCATCTACAGTCCGCATGATAGCGGTACTTGAAGGGATATTTATAAACGCTATCACAAAACCTATAGCGATGTGAACAAGACACATTATTATCAGCAAAAAGTTTAAAGAGATAAAAGAATATACGAATAACGAATATCCTAAAGTAAGTAGGATCATTATCACTGCCAACTGAAGCACTCGCAAAGCAGTTGTATGACCGAACTTTTCTTTTGGGGTTTGCGAGCTTAAGATAAGAGATCCGGTTAATATACAGGCAGCATACAAGACACTGAAAATAGAAGACCACATCTCAGGACTTACAGCTTTGGAGAATAGGTAATCAGATGAACTTGATACATCTGTTTTTATAAAATAAGGAACAAAGTTGGCCTCAACAGGGTTCACAAAAAAATTCATGAAAAGACTAGCTGCCAGTAAGGCTGTGATAGCTTTTTGTGATTTAAGATAATTCAGGCTGTCAGCCATATCGGTGATCATTAGACGAACTGTTATTTTTTCTCCTGCGCCTTTGAATTCGTAACGAATAAACATTTCTGATATGGCGGATACGATGTAGCAGATTCCTACTATCATAAACAGAATATTAACTGGCAGGGTCGAATATAGAATGCCGGCGAGAATGATCCCGATGATGCTTTGCAAAGAGGATTTCGCTGTGAAATATGCATTTGCCTGCTGAAACTGATCTTTTTCGACGATATCTGGAAGAAGAGCACTCGCTGCTGGAGAAAAAAAGCCGTTCAAAATATTGTTTGCGATTCCAACAATAAACAGAGTAATAAGCTGCAGTTTATGGTCGGAAATGTATGTTATTCCTATGGCAGAGATAAGAACAACAGACCCAGTAAGAAGATCGCAAATGAACATGATCTTTGCTTTGTTGCTTCTGTCACCTAGAACGCCACCGATAGGCGTGCTGATGACAAGTGCTACACCACAAAGAGCCAGATACAGTCCCTGCAGAAAAGCATTGTTGTCGCTTATGTCTAAAATGTAGTAACTGATGGCGAAGCTGTACAAAGCTGCGCCTAGATCGGAAATAAGAGCTCCTATAAAAGTAAGAAGAAAATTCTTGTTTGAGAATACATTGCTATTTGAAGAATCAGACATCTTGATTTATCTCCTTCCACATGATGTCTAAATTAGGATCTTTCAGCAGTTTGATAAGTTGACTTAAACTCTCTTCTGCTGTCCGGCCCAGTGAGTCTGTGATAAGCAAATCATCTGTTTTTATGATGAACCGAAGAGGGAAGGTGCTGTAATTCAGAGCGGAATCCAAACTGTGACTGAGTTCAGCCGCTTTCTGCAAGAATAATCGTGCATCTTTTTCGTTTCCTAAATTGAACTGTGTATGTGCAAGCAATATATATAAATAAGCCTGAGCTTTAAAAGAATAATTCGGTTCGTCTGTAGCTTTTAACCCGTTGATGAAATCCAATGCCCAGGACACTATATCTCTCTCTTGCAGATAATCACCTCGTGAACGATAAACGAGGGCATATCCCATTACGATACTGATCAAAGAAGAAACACTTTGGAGCAAGCCTTCTGAAAGATAGGTTTCTGCCTGTTCGGACTCATTAATATCAAGAGCTAGACTGGTACCAATAACAGTATTAAATAATCCATCAGTGTTATGGCTTTTCAGTATCTCCAGGCCTTTTTCACGCTGGTCCATCGCAATATATGCTCGGCCCATCATTCCGTAAATGGTATATTCACTGATGGAAGGTTCGGTGTTCTGGGAGATCAGTATCAGCGATTGATCCATAAGCTCCAGAGAGCGATCCAGTAGTTTGCGGTCGTGGTTTTCAATGCCGAGAACAAGAAATATCTCTGCACATGACAGGACTATGTCAAAAGAATTCGGGTATTTCTTTAAGGCTTTTTCTGCTTCCGCTATTGTGTCTGGATTTCTTTCCGAAAGAAAGGAAGACAATCTCTTCGATACAGAGACAAGGCTGTTGTCCTTCATTCTGTAACCAAGGAGCGCATCGACAGAAATATCAAAAAAATCTGCCATACTTACGATTATCTCAAGTTCAGGAATGGATAAACCGGATTCCCATTTATAGACAGCGCCTGTTGTAACTCCAAGTACTTCTGCGAGCTGCTCCTGTGTCATTTTCCGTTGTTTTCTCAGCGAACGGATATTATCTGATAGTGTCAAATCCATAATAAACACCTTCCCTGTAGGATATCTGTATTTGATTATAATCATGGCAATGTGAATGTGAAGACACTATCAATACTAATAAGATAAAAAAATTTCTACTAACAGTATGAATATTATGTGTTTAAGACAAAATATATTGGGAAATAAAGGTAAAGAGATCCTCGTAGAAGATACTGGTAAAGAATGATAGAATATGTCTGTAAGGAGATATTCCTATGCTATTATTATTCAATGCGATCGCTCATTTTTGTGTAGATGGATTGTGCGCGTCAGTACTGTTCGGCCGGCTTCCTGAATCGGCTATGGCGCTCGTGACAGTTTATAATGCGCTTGCGTTTGCTACACAGTGCCTGATAGGCATCATTGCTGACAGATGGAAAGAACAGAGATGGGCTGAAGGTCTTTCAATTATCGCCATCGTGCTTGGCTGGTATCTTCCTGTATCTCCGTTGGCCAGAGTCCTGCTCATTGGCTTGGGCAACAGCGTGTTCCATGTCACTGGAGGGATCATGACCCTGAAGCGCAGTTCAGGCAGAGCTCTGGAGCTTGGCATTTTCGTTGCTCCTGGTGCCTTGGGTCTTTCTATAGGTGTTCTTTGGCCATCATACGGAGATGTATTTGCTGTACTGCTGCTGTTGTGCGGCATTTTTGCATTCATTTTGGAACAAAAGACGCCGGAAGATCAGTTTTATCTTAAGAATGAAGACCCGGACTGGACCGTTCTCATACTTCTTACAGTTGCAGTTGCAGTCAGGGCGATAGGCGGTACGGCTGTTCACTTCTCATGGAAGACCGGAGCAGCTTTATCACTTTGTATGACATTGTTTGTTGTGGCAGGTAAGATGCTGGGAGGCCTGTTCTGTGACACGCTAGGACCCCTTAAAACAGCCGTTATCTCCATTATTCCTGCATCGATACTGATTGCTTTTTTCTCGGATCTTGCTATTCCGTCGATGGTAGGACAATTGGCTGTTAATCTCACGATGCCGGTTACGCTGTGGCTTATGTATCGGTGCATACCGGATTCGCCGGGGCTGGCATTCGGTCTCGCTGCATCTGCGCTTCTTCCTGGCACTCTGGCAGGACGCCTTATGACTCTTACAGGACCTGCGCTATGGATATGTGTTTTAATCAGTTTCCTTTTCGGACTGGTTGCTATAATATTTTCTTATAAACGTATGGGATCCTTACAGGACCCAAATCAGCATAATATGGAGGGAAGAATATGAAACGTTTAGCACAGTTAGTATTAGTAATGCTGTTTGCAGTCTTAGCAGCTGTTCCGGTCATGGCTGACGTAGCACCGGAGCCGATTCCTGTGTCTTCAGACAGCGGGCTTTTCTACATTCTGATTGCAGTAGTGGTTATTGCTGCAGCTGTATTGTTTTATGTACTGAAAAAACGTAAAAAATAAAAATGCGGATCGTTTTGGCATGTCTTCTGACAGTAGCAATTGAAGGCGCATTCTTTTGTGTTCTCGGTCTTCGCTCATGGTATGCGGGGACAGTTATAGTGTGTGCAAATATAATTACAAATATAGTTCTGAATCTTTTTCTCAGTTTGACAGGATGGTATAGTGCTATACCTCTGATAATACTTGAGGCGCTTGTTGTGTTAGCGGAATACTGGATCTATTCAAAAGCATTCGGCGGATCAAACAAACTTCTGATTCAAACTGTAATTGCGAACATTTTAAGTTTTACGATTGGCCTGTTAGTGTTTTGAAGGCTGATTTCGGACTCAGCATCGGCATTTTCTTAGGAGAGAAAAAATGTTTTTTAAGTTTTGGGGAGACGGCTCTGAGCTGTCAAAAGAATTAGTGAGACAGATCCAGGTTAGAAGTACAGAGAATTTCAACTGGACTTTTATCTTTATTCTTTCTGTGGTCTTTTATGTTTATTGGACTGAAGTGAAGAATAAGAACAGGGAAGTAATAGTGGCCGGTTTCTCGTTATATGGTGTGCATTGGCTGTATGAGATCTGCAATGCTATCATTGGACATGTTTTTGGTTATCCGCTCTGGTCTGTTTCAAACGCATCTACAACTTTTATCCTTCTTATCGGAGTATGCTGGGAATTGTCGATGATGTTTTCTCTGGCTGGGATAATCTCATATAAGATGCTTCCTGACAATCCAACAAAGAAAGACAGATTTATCGGTGCATTAAGTATGGCGATTCTTTTTGCACTGTTTGAATCGTTCCTTGCAGGCACAAGTAACAACTCATTCATCTGGGTCTATAAATGGTGGGGAGTACTGCCGGTATTCGTGACCACATATATTCCTTTCTTTCTGGCCAGTAATTTTGTTCCTGCAATGAGCAAGAAGAATCAGATGAGATTTCTTGCAGGCATTTGGGGTCTGGTTGCTCTTTTGCTGATCATCCTTATTCCTGCAGGTGTAATATAAGAAATCCTGTGTCATATTGGTAAATCATTGGGAGAATTAATAATGGATTGGAAAGCATGGGTCAAGAAAATGTGGAAACCCATCATTGGGGTTATCGTATCGACCGCGATCCTAGGATTGGGAGTGGTGTGTTTCATTTATGCTAAGTTGGGAGGAGACAGCCTCACTGCATTTGAGGAAGGATTGACGCATGTATTCGGTATAAGAATGGGAGTGGCTTCATTTGCGTGCGGGGTCATAATCATCATTATTGATCTCTTAATTGCAAGAGATAAGATAGGCTGGACTTCCATAGTGAATAATTTTGCTACAGGATATTTCATCAATCTTTTCGAGAATATGTTTGGATCTTTTCTGACGGGCAGATCATTGATTTTCCGTATCATTATATTTGCCTGTGGTATGGTCCTCATTGCTCTTAGTCTCGTCATCCTAATCCGTTACCAGCAGGGGATGAATCCAATGGATGCGATAGCGTGGAAGATATCAGAGACAAAAAAGGTGCAATACAAATATGTGCGTATCGTTATGGATGCTACATTACTGCTTTTAGGTTTTGTTATGGGAGCCACTATAGGTGTTGGATCAGTCGTAGCTGCATTTGGGTTGGGACCGCTTGTATCATTTATGAACAACCTGATAAATAAGCCAGAGTAGTGATGCAAAAGAGTTATTAACTTCCTGTTTTCTGAAATGCAGAAACAGGAAGTTTTTTTAGAAAATGGTGTATCAAATTGCTTCGTTGCTTTAAATCGGGACAAAGATAATATAAAATAAATAAAATATTCTTTTGGAGGACGACGGTGGCAGTACTGTATGTGTTTTTGCAATTGACATGGGGAATAATCCAGTCTCTTTTGGGCCTGTATATTCTGCTCAAAGAAGGGATAGGAAGAGAACATTTCTGGTTCCATGGCGCCTATGTCACAAGATGGGACCATTCCGGCGGGTTAAGTGTGGGCATGTTTATCTTTGTTGGCAATCCTTTGATGGAAAACGGAGAAGAATATGCATATCTCACACATGAATACGGACATTCTATTCAGTCTTTGATATACGGACCGCTTTATCTGCTTATTGTCGGTATTCCGTCTTCAAGATGGGGCAGCAGTTATACACTGGAAAAACTGAATCAGGGAATCTCTTATTTTTCTGTTTTCCCGGAGAACCAGGCAAATGTGCTTGGAGAGAAGGTGACGGGGATCAAAGTACCGGAACATGTTCCTGAAGAACTTTTTACATTGTACAAGTCATACTCGGTTAATTTGGGAGGAGTAGACCAATGGATCAGTGTTAAGGGAACGAAGAAAGAAAACCCGATTTTGCTTGTCCTGCACGGCGGACCCGGTTCTACGCTCATGGCTTTGAGCTACATGTACCAGCGTCCATGGGAGAAATACTATACCGTTGTTAACTGGGATCAGAGATGCAGCGGAAAAACTGCCAGCATATCAGGGGTTGAGAGTCCTGTTGAACTTACATCGGAGATCATCATTAATGATGCGCTGGAGCTTACAGATTATCTCAGAGAAACGTTTCATAAGGACAAAATAATAATTCTTGGGCATTCCTGGGGAACGTTCCTTGGCGTCAATCTCGCAAAACGCTATCCTGACAGATATATTGCATATATTTCTACTGGTACGATGGTTGATTCTGAGAAGGAATACAAATACCAGTATGAGTATTACAAGAACAAGTTCACTGAGGAAGGCAATCAGAAAAAGCTGGACAATCTGAATTCTATAGGTGAATTCTGGGATATCTCGAACAGAGACGAAAAGAAGATGCTGGCTGTCAATAAGATCCTCATTGATGAAGGAAATTCCAGCGCGAAGATCAAGGGTGTCTGGGCTGCTCTCAAATATGAGATATTCCCGATGCTACGTTCAACAGAGTATAAGTTTAAAGATCACCTGAATTATTTAGGATACAAAGCATATCCGCATGTCATAAATGAAGAGATGCCTCGGTTTAAGGCAGAAAATGTCGGATGTGAATATGATATTCCGGTCTATTACATAGAAGGCGATGAAGATATTCAGACACCTTATGTCTTGGCACAGGAACTGTATGAGAAGACAGTTGCACCGGATAAGGCATTCTATACTTTGAAAAACTGCGCACACTGCTGGGACCTCGATGCTCCTGAGCAGATGGCGGAGATAATGTGCGGTCAGTTATATGACCGTGTGAAACAATATTTTGAGGGGTAAAAACATGGAAACAAAAAAGAAGATGGGGCTATGGGAGAAGCTTGGCTTCGGTGTATTTGCCGGAGGCTATAACCTCCTTTATCAGTTCAAGGGAGCTTATTATCTATTCTTCCTTACAAACGTGCTGGGAATAAGCGTTGCGGCAGCAGGAACTCTTGTTGCTGTAGGCGGAATATGGGATGCAGTCAATGATCCCCTTATAGCTTATTACACAGTTAACCATACAAGTAAAAAAGGAGAGCATATCCGTTACAGCCTTCTGTACTTTGCAGTGCCTGTAGCTATATGTTTAGTTCTTTTGTTCACGAACTTCCATTTGTCAGATACTGCGACCATCATTATCGCAGGACTTGCATTCTTTGTGTATGACAGTATGCTTACCTTCTTTGGCATCGGGTATTCAACAATGAGTACAGTTGCGACGGATGACCAGGGCGAGCGTACGTCACTGAACATTTTCCGCAGTGTTGGTTCTAACGTCGGTGTTGTAATCGGTACATTGGGATGCTTCCCAATCCTTAACGCATTAGGCGCGTTGGATGCAGAAGGCAACCTGGTTCCTGAAACAGCAGACAAAGGATTCTTCTTTGCAGCATTGATCTTCGGACTTATCAGCACAGTGTCCGCGTTGATCCACTATTTCACTACAAAGGAACGCGTCAGACCAGTAGATGAGGAGCAGCATGTTTCTTTCATTGATATGCTCAAAGACCTCCTTGGGTATAGAGAGTTTAACCTGACTATGCTGCAGACGATGGCATACAATGTCACCATTCTTGTTATTCAGACAGTTCTTGTGTACTATTCAACATATATCCTGGGATCAACTGCAATGAGTACTACTCTTCTTGCCGCATTTATACTTGGCATGACACTGTGCTCTGCATTGCTGGTTAAGCCTATTGACAATAAAATTGGCCACAAGAAGACTATGCTTTTGGGAGCTATTTTGTTCCTGGTCGGGAAGATAGTCTTCATCCTTGCACCCGAAAACATGGTAGCAAGTCTTATCAACATGTTATTAAGTGGCGCTGGAGCTGCAATGCTGTACATAACTATCGGTGTTTATGGCAGCAACCTCGGAGACCTTGTTGAATGGAGATCCGGAAAGCGTATGGATGCGTGTCTGGGTGCTGTAATGGGCTTCATAACCGTTATTTCTTCATCTATTGCAACAGAGATCCTGTCCCTTGTACTTGATGCAAGCGGATTCGATGCATCGCTTCCTGCACAGCCGCAGGCTGCGTTAAATTCGATAAAGGGTCTGCTTGGATGGATCCCGCTCATTCTTTCTGTGCTGATGGTAGTTGTAACATATCTGGTAGATATTGATTCCGAGATGGCAAAAATGAATGCTGAAACAGAAAAGACGGAATAACGAACTGATTGACCAAAAAAGCCCGAGCTGAATTGCTCGGGCTTTTAGCGTTAGGGGAATTATACTTCATGTACGCTTGAAGCAATGGATTCGTAAGTGCTTGCTTTTGCATAATTGTCGATATTTTCCTTCTTCACGCCGAATTTTTGAAGTGTTCCGGCGCCTCCTATACAGCCGCCAGAACAAGCCATTCCTTCAACAAAGTTGCTTTGCAGGACGTTTTTGGACTTTTTAAGAAGCGCGATCCTGCACATATCTATACCGTTGCATATCTCAGGCCTAAATTCAAGAGCAGATCCTATCTCATCCAGTCCTTGCTTCATAGCTTCTGTCAGACCGCCTGAGCGGGCGAATACTCTTCCAAAATAGGAGGCTTGATTCAGTTCGTCTTCTTCCAGTTTATCGAGTTCTATGTCTCTGCTGTCAAACAGTGCCTGAAGCTCTTCGAATGTCAGTGCAACGTCTACGTAAGGTTCAACGGAATCAAGCATTACCTCAGCCTTTTTTGCTGTACAAGGTCCGATGAAGACGATCTTACAGTCTTCATCTTTTTCCTTGATCCTCTTTGCAATAGATGCCATAGGGGAGAGATTATGTGAGATGTTATCTGACAGAGATGGAAAACTGTTTTTCACATAAGATACGAAAGCCGGGCAGCAAGAGGAGAAAAGGAAACCCTTCTCATCCAGTTCTTTTGCTTCATTGTATGCTACGATATCAGCTCCTTTTGCAGCTTCGATCACATCGTAAAAACCCAGTTCTTTTAGTCCGGCAACGATCTGGCCGAGTTTGACTTCCCTGAAGTTGTCCGCTATAGCAGGCGCCACAAGAGCATATACCTTGAAGTTGGAATTGTTTTCGCTCTTAATGATGTAATCGATAGCATCGAGAATGAACGATTTATCCATGATTGCACCAAACGGACACTGAGATATACATGCACCGCAGTTAGTGCATTTGTCCGCATTGATCTTTGCTGCCTGTTCTTCCTTGGCTTCGATAGCCTTTACAGCGCATGCATTCTCGCATGGACGTTTGCGGTTGATGATTGCAGTGTACTGGCAGGCTTTAGCGCATGCGCCGCAGTTTATGCATTTCGTTTTATCTATATGTGCCTGGTGGTTTGAATCAAAGGTTATAGCATCTTTGGGGCATGCAAGCCTGCAGCGCTGGACAAGGCAGCCTCGGCATGTGTTTGTCACCTCGTATCCGCCTATAGGACACTCATCGCATGCGATATCTATGACTTCAATTATATTGGGATTGGAGCGATCTCCGCCCATGGCGAGCTTTACACGCTCCTGAAGGATAGCGCGTTCTTTATATACGCAGCAGCGCATGGTGGGTGTTTTGCCCGGAATGATCTTTTTGGGTATGTCAAGAACGTTTTCAACAAGATTCTGTTCCCATGCTTCCTTGGCAACTTCTTTTAGGACCTGATATTTAAGGTATTGTATCCTGGTTTCAAAACTACTCATACAGCGCCTCCAGTTGCTTATCATTCATGAATATCAAACTGTGCAGAAAGTCAGTTTGCTTTTTGATACCTTTAACAGACTGAGATGCTGCCAGTATCGGAAGCCAATGCAATATGTCATGTGAGCTGCATCCGGATTTTTCACAGAAGAGCGTCATATATTTCTTGGCTCTCTCATTTTTGCCATCAAGAAGGAACAGAAGGAAAGTCCTCGCAGCATCAGCTTCGCAGTTGCCCTGGGTTGCGTGTGCCCAGTCGATTATATAGGCTTGGTCTTCCTCGTTGATTATGACATTGGACGGATTGTAGTCACCGTGACAGAGATCGTTGTGCCTTGGCGTAGACTCTATTCTGTTGTGCAGGTCATACCTGAGTGTGGCGGAAAGATCAGTCTGTGCTATCTTCTGATTCATTTTATCCCTGTGTTTTGTCAACAGAGGGACTCTTTTGCTCTGCATATCGATCTGTATATCCACAAACCTGTTCAGATATTCGTCTTCTTTTTCAGGATAGGAATCAAGAAGGTCTTTCATTGTCTTGCCGTGGATGAGATCAGTGACGATAGCCCAGCACCCGTCGATAGTGACTATTTCCAGAAGAGCGGGGATGTTGAGGCCTGTTTCTTCGACAAGTCCCTGGTTTCTCGCTTCATTTAGGATGCTGGCCTTATTGAAGCCGGGTCCGAACACCTTATAGCATTTTTCGCCTTCAGCGTAAATGACCTTATTTTCTCGTTTTTCCAAGATTCGTTTTTCCATCAGGTACCTCAAATATACTGTGATTCAATTCATCTCTATTATAACTGAAACAGCAGCATGTGAGACCGCATGCTGCTGTATGTTTAAACAGTTATATTAGTTTTTCTTTTTGTCACCTCTGTAGAAAAAAGAGCTGAACACCATGACTGCGGCAAAGATTATCAGATAGAACAGGACCGGGCATGAGAACTGGCCGGATTCCGCAGCTTTTATGTATTTGTCTATGCCGTGAGTATAGATGGCGCATGCCACCAGGAATACACAGCTGAGGATAGACATCGTCGTTGCTATATATCTCTGGAAAGCGGTGAGAGTCTTGTCTTTGTACATGGTGAAGAATACAGGGATGTAGAAAGCGTACAGATTGACGATTGGAAGTTCGGATGAGTCAAATGCAAACGGCCCGAACCATGTTCCAAGTATGTTAGCTCCGAAGAAATATACCATCCATGCCATGCTTATCATGACACCGAACAAAGCGGAGTTGACAGGCATCTTGGATGCGGGATCAACGTGAGCGAAGATCTTGTAGTGGGGACCGTTGCCTCTTGCAGCCAGGGAGTAGATATTTCTGGCATTGGCGATCATAAGTCCGTGTGTAGTGCATAGACATGAGATGAAGATAAATACGTTAAGGATCCGTCCGAATACATTACCGAATGTTCTGGTGAACGCAGCGGTGGATGAAGAGGCCATAAGATCATCGACTGAGATAGAACCGCAGATTCCAAGGAAGTAAGCGATATATATAAGAACAATGAATATGGCACTGACTATAAGAGCTTTGGGCATGTTTTTCTTGGCGTCCTTCAGCTCGGAGTTGATCGAAGTCGCAAGGATCCAGCCCTCATATACGAAAGCCAGCGAAACAGTAGCAGCAGTAAGAGACGAGATAGGGGATACTCCTTCAGCTGCTGGTCTCGCAAAGTTGGCGGCAAGTTGTCCATTGCTGAGTCCGGCAATTATGCCGACTACAGCCATGAGAGACAGTGGGATGAGTTTGATGACTGTTCCGCTGACTTGCAGTTTTCCGGAAAGCTTAGGTGCCATAGCGTTTACATATCCTTCAACCGCTATGATGAGTCCGGCCAGCGCCAGGCACTCAGGGCCTGCGGCAGGGTTCTCAAACCCAAGTAACTCGCATAGGTACATCGAAGTTACCCACGCAAGGCAACCGGTGATTGCAGGTGTGTAAATATAGGTCAGGAAGCTGCCTACGTAATACGCGTACTTCGGTCCTACCGTCATTTCTGCGTAGTCAACGATGCCGTTTACTTTTTCATATTTCTGAGCAAGGAGGCTAAAGGAGAAGGAGCAAAAGAACAGGAGTACGCCCATGATAGCAAGGGCGGTGATGCCTGTCACGATGTCACCGTTTGTGACTTTTAGGACAGCTTCTGTTTTAAAGAAGATTCCGGACCCTATAACGATACCGACGCATGTCGCTATGGCTGTGGGAAGTCCATACCTTTTTTCCATTTTTTCCATAATAGTGCTCCTCCAATTTAGCAAAATATTTCACTAATAATATCATTTTTCATATGCTTTAGGAAATGTACAAAATACACTAATTTGAGGTTCTGCAAAGCTGAGAAACTAGCGAGAAAAATCATTTTCAGTTGAAATCTAAACATTTTGTATGTATAATTCTCGGAAAAGATTTAAGCAGGGATAATACTATGAGAAAGATACTGTATATAGATGTTTGCACAAGGCCTGATTCAAGGACACGTGTACTTGCAGAGCACCTTCTTTCATATCTGGAAGGAGAGGTGACACATCTGGAATTGTTTAAAGAGGACATCCGTCCTCTTACCTCAGAAGCGAGGGCACAGAGAAGGGAATGCCTAAAACAGGGCAGTTATGATGCTCAGGGACTTAAATATGCAAAACAGTTTGCTGAAGCGGACATAATCGTTATCGCAGCGCCTGTGTGGAACCTTTGCTTCCCGTCGCTCTTATTAAACTACTGCGAAAACATAGCAGAAGACGGAATAACATACCGAGTAGATGATAACGGGAACCATGAAGGGTTGTGTAAAGCTCGAAAGCTTTACTATGTAACCGCGACAGGAACCAGGAACCTGGACCCTGTATTTGGGTACGGATATCTTAAATCTCTGTTCAGTATGCTCGGGATCCACTCTTCCGCCTGCTTCAGTGCAGAAGCGCTGGATGTTCCTGGAGCAGATGTGGATATGCTCCTTGATATCTGTAAGAGAGAGATAGACGCATCGTTCAATTTCCCTTCAAGAGACACGATGCAATTCGAACCTATCAGTTCTGATAAATAGAAAAAAGGCATAATAATAGATCCGGATTACCGCCAAGGTATTCCGGATCTGTCTGTCTAGAGGTTTGCATAGAGCTCGTTAAGTCTTAGAAGGATATCAACATTCTTTTCCATTGACTGAATCGGAACATATTCGAATCTGCCGTGTGCGTTTTCATAACCTGCACTGAGGTTAGGACAGGGAAGTCCGCGCTGTGACAGAGCGGATCCGTCTGTTCCGCCGCGGAATGCTATCGACTTCGGTTCAAGTCCACAGTCCGATATCGCCTGACACAGATAATCGACCATGAACGGTACAGTGTCTATTACTTCCTTCATGCTGCGGTATTGTTCCTGTATGCTCAATGTGACAGTGCCTGCGGGGTATTTCCTGTTCAGTTCTTCAGTTATCAGTTCAAGGTAGTGCTCACGGTTGGCAAACTGAACCGCATCATGGTCACGTACGATCAGCTGTATCTCCGCTTCCTCACATGAGCCTTTTACACTTATCAAATGGAAGAAGCCTTCTCTGTCATCGGTGTACTGCGGCTTCTCAAACGGAGGCAGGGCAGACATGAATTCATTGGCGACATCAACACTGTTGATCATGATTCCTTTTGCAGTTCCTGTGTGTACGGAACGGCCTTTGATTTTTACTGTTGCCCAGGACGCATTGAATGTCTCATATTCGTAGTAGCCAAGGTGATCCCCGTCCAGTGTGTATGCAATTTTGGCAGCAAAACGGTCAAGATCCAGATCCTTGGCCAATCCGCCTACTTCCTCATCCGGGGTGAATGCCAGGGCTATCGTGCCGTGTCTGACTTCTGGATGAGAGGTATAGTATTCCGCCATGGTCATGACTGAAGATATGGAAGCTTTGTCATCGCCGCCTAAAAGAGTAGTTCCGTCAGTGCAGATCAGATCTTGCCCTATGTACATCGTCAGATTCGGAAATTCTTCCGGAGTCATGACGATGTTCTTTTCTTTATTGAGAACTATAGGACCGCCGTCGTAGTTTTTCACGACCCATGGTCTGACATCAGTTCCTGAAGCATCAGGAGCAGTGTCCATGTGTGTGACATATCCTATAGGCATACCGCCTTCTATGTTTGAGGGAATGACACCGTAAACAACACAGTTCTGTTCATCTAGCCAGACATCGCTCACGCCGATCTGTTCAAGTTCGTCGCGGAGCATGCGCGCCAGATCGAACTGTTTATCAGTAGTTGGAGTTTTGCTGATACCGTTCTGTGACTGAGTGTCTATTTTTGCATAACGGATCATTCTCTCCTTGACCTGATCATAAAAAATACCCATAACTATACCTCCGTACAGCAATCATTATAACACTATTATGCATGGATTCTTCCGCTGAGCTGTTTAGGGGATTATACTATTTACAAGAGAAAACGGAGGGTTCCATGAAGATAATTCATCTGTCGGATCTCCACCTCGGAAAGAGGCTGGAGAACTACAATCTTAAAGATGATCAGGAGCATATCCTGATCGAGATATTGAAGATAATAAACAACGAGAAACCTGATGCAGTGATAATTGCAGGGGATGTCTATGACAAGTCTGTTCCATCGGTAGAAGCGGTCACGATGTTTGACTGGTTCCTGGTAAAACTTGCATCTCAGGATCTGCAGGTCTATGTGATCAGCGGCAACCATGATTCTCCGGAGAGACTTGCTTTCGGAGAAAGCCTCATGAGCAACAAAGGCATTCACATTTCACCGGTCTACAGCGGGGAAGTCACTGCCGTCTCTCAGAAGGATGAATATGGAACTGTAAACTTCTATCTGCTTCCGTTCGTGAAACCATTCCATGTAAAAAGGTTTTTCCCTGACGCAGAAATTGGAGCCTATACGGATGCAATGCGTACAGTGATCGAAAGCATGAATGTAGATGAAGAGAAACGAAATGTGCTCATAGCACACCAGTTCGTTACGGGAGCCCAAAGATCTGAATCAGAAGAGGTCTCTGTGGGAGGGCTGGATAACGTCGATGCAGCAGTTTTTGACTGCTTTGATTACGTTGCTCTTGGCCACATACATTCACCGCAAAGTATAGGCAGTGAGCATATCAGGTATTGCGGAACACCGTTGAAATACTCTTTTTCCGAAGTCGACCAGGTCAA
This sequence comes from Oscillospiraceae bacterium, assembly GCA_017432285.1. GTDB lineage: Bacteria > Bacillota > Clostridia > Oscillospirales > Ruminococcaceae > RUG11783. The sequence continues at coordinate 121,783 of JAFRJM010000006.1, forward strand.
ATCTGTGACAGTCATCGAACTGAGAGAGAAGGGAGATACAGATATCCGCTGTATCCCTTTAAGTCCTCTTCATGACATGAAGGTGATCAGAGGAACATTTGAGGAGGTTACATCCAGGGAGTTTTATTCCGGAACCGGTTATCAGGACGATTATATGAGGATAATCCTTACGGATGAAGATGATATTCCTGATGCAGCTGCAAAGTTGAGGATCATATATCAGAACCTGGTCAGGATCGAATATGACAACACCAGGACACGGCACAGAGCTGAGATGGGGTTGGCAGAAGAAGTTAAGAATAAATCACCACTTGAGTTATTCAGTGAGTTTTATGTTTCACAGAATGGCATGCCTTTTTCTGATGAGCAGGAAAAGTATCTGATAAGCGTTATTGAAGAGATCTGGGAGGACGAAGCATGAGACCGATAAGATTGAAGATGTCTGCTTTTGGTCCGTATGCAGGCGAAACCGTCCTGGAGCTGGATAAACTCGGCGAGAGCGGACTGTATCTTATTACCGGAGATACCGGGGCAGGAAAGACCACTATTTTTGACGCTATCACATATGCGCTTTATGGGGCTCCAAGCGGCAACGACAGAAAAACGGATATGATGAGGTCCAAATATGCGGACCCAGATACTTTGACTAAAGTTGAACTTGACTTTGTTTACGCAGGGAAGCTTTACAGGATTGAAAGAAGCCCCGAATACGTGCGTCCGAAGTTGAATGGCACAGGGGAGACTTCTGTGAAGGCATCTGCAATGTTGAAACTTCCGGATGGAAGCATATTGTCCAAAATTAATGAGGTAAATGAGGCCGTGGTAAATATCCTTGGTCTTACCCGTGATCAGTTTTCGCAGATAGCCATGATCGCTCAGGGCGACTTCAGGAAAATGCTGATGTCGTCTACTGACGAGAGGAAATCGATCTTCACAAAGCTTTTTCATACTGAACCATACGCAAAGCTTCAGCAGAAACTGAAAGAAGATTCAGCCAAACTTGAGAAGGAATATGACGAGATCAAAAGGCAGATAGACCAGTATGTTAATGAGATAATCTCTCCTGAGGATGATAGTCTTTCACTGCAGCTGGAACTAGCCAAAGAAGGGAAACTGACTTTTGAGGATACGGTGCTTCTGCTAAATGAATTAATTACTTCGGATGAAAAAGAATATGAAGAGACTGAAGCACATCAGAGGGAGATAAGCACCCAGCGGGATCAGGTCAAGACCAGGATAGATCAGGCGGAGGCATGGAAGAACAGTGAGGAGAGCCTCAAAAACGCTGAAGAAGAACTGAAGATCAGACTTCCGGAAATGACCGCAGCTAAAAAAGAATTAGATAGAGAGAAGGAAAAACAGCCAGAAGTAGACAGGCTCAATAATGAGATAGCGGTCAAGACAAGCGACCTTGAAGACTATAATACGAGAGACCAGCTAAGCAGGAGAGCTGTATATTTAAAGGCAGAAGCGAAGAAAAATGAAGACAGCAATACCGCCTGGAAAGCAGACCTGGAAAGCAATGACAGTTTAAAGAAAGAGAAGAAAGAATTACTGCAGTCGCTATCCGGACTGGATGCCAGGAAGGCAGAACTGGAAGCTGAATCGAGAGAGCTCTCACAAAGGATTGGCACGGTCAGATCTTTGATCCAGGAGTGTCAGAATATATATTCAGACAAAGGATCATTGACGGAATTGCGTTCATCATTTGATAACTCCTGGTATGAATTGGAAAGGAAAAGGGAAGCATATCAAAATGCACACCATTTATTTTTGGCGGAGCAGGCGGGAATAATGGCGGAGGAGCTGAGGAAGGGGCAGCCTTGTCCTGTATGCGGGTCAACAGTGCACCCCAGACTAGCAGTCAAGTCCGAATCAGCGCCTGACAGAGAAGAGCTCGAGAGGCTCAGGAAAGAGTCTGACGATGCGGAATCCGTTGCCAACGAACTCTCAAAGAAGATCAGCGTTCTCAGGACTAGTATCAAGGAACGTGAGGCTAGCCTGAAAAATCGAATGACTGAAATGAATATGGATGCTGAAACAGAAACCCCGGATATTCTTCTTTCTGAAGCAGAAAAAGATCTCGGGGACAGATATCAAACAGTCAATGATGACATTAGCAGGATCGAAGGTGATATTGAGCGCAGAACGGCGCTGGAAGAAGAGATTGACGGCATCGTGGAGCAAATAAACAAGCTTCAGGAACTTATAGATGCCACGGGCAGGGAGATTGTCGCTCGTGAGACTGAAGCAGCAGGGATTGAACGTCAGATCAGAGACTTCGACGGAAAACTGAAGTTTGCTACTGTTAAGGAAGCACAGGATGAGCTTGATGCCATTAAACTGGAGAAGAACTCTCTTGAGAAAGACATAAAAGATGCAGAAGAGAACTATACCGCTCTCAATACAGAAGTGGAAAAACTGGCCGCTGCGAAGGAAACAGCAGAAAAAGCCCTTGAGGGAAGAGTAGTGATCGATCTGGAAAAAGAAGAGGCCTCAAAAAAAGAACTTGATACACTTCTGGGAAAAGCAGGGGATAGGATCACTGATATCACACACCGTCTTGAAACGAACAAGCGAATCAGGAACCATCTGGAAGAGCGAGCTCAAAAGAACAGTGATCTGAAGAAGAGGATGGCTGTAATAAGACCGCTTTCTCAGACTGCGAATGGCACTCTCAGCGGCAAAGAAAAGGTGATGCTGGAAACATATATCCAGATGGCGTTTTTTGACAGGATCATAGAGAAAGCAAACCGCAGGCTTATGATCATGACTGGCGAACAGTACGAGATTAAACGGCGTGTCGAAGCTGACAATCTAAGGAGCCAGAGTGGGCTGGAACTGAATGTGATAGACCACTATAACGGCAGTGAGAGGAGCGTGAAGTCTCTCTCAGGCGGTGAATCTTTCAAAGCTTCGCTGTCACTCGCGCTTGGGCTGTCGGACGAGATACAGTCCTCAGCTGGAGGCATAAGACTTGACACGATGTTTGTAGATGAAGGATTCGGCTCATTGGACGAAAATTCTCTGCAGCAGGCCTATGAAGCCTTGGCAGGACTTACGGAAGGCAACCGGTTAGTAGGGATTATTTCCCACGTGCCAGATCTGAAGGAAAAGATTGACAGGCAGATAGTAGTCACAAAGGCCAGGAGCGGAGGGAGCCGCGCTGAAATCATCAACACGCTGTAAAAAGAGAAAAGCCGGAACATGCTATCAAGCACGTTCCGGCGTTTTTAACTTAATTATTCATTCGAAGCAGTATTCAAGATCAACAAAGAGCAGATGTCTTCCGCAGGACAGGCATTGGAACAGATTTCCCTGCGGAGGTCCGTATCTTTCCAACGATTTCAGCAGATCTATAGGAGATTCTGCGTATTCCTGCCAATAAGTATCCTCCATCAATTCATCAACAAGACCCATCTCTACTATGTCAGAATAGTTTACGCTTCCAAGATAAGCACAGTAATCATTACAATGTACCCGCCATTCGGAATAGGATGGGGTTATATAATCCGGCGTTCTATGGATGAGTTCGTCAGTTTTATCTGGACCATCCACGCTTTTGCTATCGCTGCCATAAGTAAACTCGCCGTCGTATTTCTCTGCTGCACTGCCATCCGAGATACAAAGAGGACAGAACCTGGGCTCATCCAGGTCATCGTCTGTATGGAAAGGGCCATCATAATACAAGGTAGTCATGCGGCCGCAGCAACAGCAGGGGACTGATTCTTCAGCTTCTTCAAACACCATAGTGCTCAGTGGGTCCGGGTGATAGCGGAAAAGCGGATAGATATCAGGATTGCTCTTATGATATTTTTCTACATATACGGATTTGTATGTTTCCATAGAACTACCTGCTCCTTTTCTTCTCTTATTGTATCTGCTTTTGGTCAGGTTTTACAGATAGTTGAACAGTCCTTTTTTTAAAATGATTGTTAAGATATAATAATTATCAGAAAGGAGTATCTAGATGACAGATTTGGAACGTGCAAGAAAGATGATGTCTGAAGGCGAGTACACCTGTGTGCTTTGTCTGGATGACATGACTTTTACAAGCACAGCTAATGGTATAAAGCCGCTCAACTGGTGGCTGAGAGACGGATGCAGATTTGAAGGATTCAGTGCGGCGGACAAGGTAGTTGGGCGTGCTGCAGCGTTCCTGTATGTTCTGCTGGGCGTTAAGGAGATCTACGCTGACGTGCTGAGCGAATCAGCAATAGGTGTTCTGGATCATTACGGTATTAAATGGTCCTATGGGAAGCTGGTGAAAAATATCCTGAATCGTACAGGAGATGATCTATGTCCCATGGAAAAGATCGCCCTTGATCATGAGGATCCGGATGAGGCATATTCTGCATTAAAAGTTAAGATCGCGGAATTGATGAGTGCAAACAAAAAATAAGAGAGGAAAAAATGAACAACAGTACAGTAAAAGACGGGAACAGGTATGTCCCATATGAGGAAAGGTCAGGAAACGAGAGTATCGTATACTTTACAAGAGACTTATCACCGGAAGGACTCATGAAAGTCTATGACAGAGTAAAGGATACCATCTGCGGTAAAGTTGCGATCAAACTGCACACAGGCGAACCAAATGGACCTAATATCATTCCTCCGGCATGGATAAAAGTGTTTATGGAGAACGAGACACCGGATGCCACAATTATAGAGACTAACACCTTTTATGATGGCGACCGATATACTACAGAACAGCACAGGAAAACACTGGAGATCAATGGATGGACAAAGTTCACAACTGTTGATATAACAGATGAATTCGGAACGGCAATACTTCCTGTCAAGGGAGGAAAGTGGTTCACCGAGATGAGTGTTGGCAGCCATCTCCCGGATTATGACTCTCTGGTAGCGCTTACACACTTTAAAGGCCACACTATGGGTGGATTTGGAGGATCAAACAAGAATATCGGTATAGGGTGTGCTGATGGCAGAATCGGAAAAGGTATGATCCATGCCACACCGGATGATCAGTGGGGAATAGTTGAAGAGGAGTTCATGGAGAGGATGACCGAATCGACCAAGGCTACCATTGATTACTTCGGGAAAAAGGTTACGTATGTCAATGTCCTTCGCAATATGAGCGTGAGCTGCGACTGCGAAGGTGTTGCTGCAGAGCCGGTAGTTACTCCCAATGTGGGAATTCTTGCATCAGTGGATATTCTGGCAATAGATCAGGCAAGTGTAGACATGATCGCTGCGCTGGATGAAAATGATCGTCACGCTCTTATACATCGTATCGAAAGCAGACATGGTTACCGCCAGCTTTCATATATGAAAGAACTTGGAATGGGCAATAACCGCTACGTTCTGATCGATGTGGACAATGATGACAAACGCATAACTGCTGCAAACGCTGTAGAAGGTGTCGTTCCTTTTGAAGGATGAGCAGGAAATGATTCTGGACTGCCTGCATGCATAGCATATAGGCAGTCTTCTTGCGGATAGGAAGAAAATGCCTGGATTTGATATTAAGATAAGAACAAAGCAGGACCTTATAGAAGCAGTCGACAGATATGGGATAGTCCCGTATTTCAGGAACTCTATACCCGGATTTTCCATAGAAGAGCATGTCGCGCGTGAAGCATGGTTTTCTGCAGAAGAAGGCGTATGGGAGTGGAAAGGCCCTGTTATCAGGGAAAGCGGCTGTGCCTACGGTAAATTCTTTGAGCATAAAGCTGCATTTGTCAGTATGGATTGGTTTCCTGATTTTGCCAACTACAGACGGGACGGCTATGATTTTGATGCCAGATTTGATGATGGATTGGCTTCCCTCAGAGAGAAAGAACTTTATGACCTTCTGTCAGAACACCAGCCGATACTGTCAAAAGGCCTGAAGGTAAGAGGAAACTACCGCAAAGGCGGCAACAAAGGCTTCGATTCCATGATCACACGCCTTCAGATGCTTGGATATGTAGTTATCAGTGATTTTGTCTATATGCAGGACAAAAATGGAAAACAATATGGGTGGGGCGTATCTGAATACTCTACACCGGAGAGATTATTTGGAGAAGAATTTGCTGTAAAGGTATATGCCTGTACACCGGAAAAGTCAAAGAAAAAACTGTACGATCATATAAAAGAACTGTTTCCAGAAACGGAAGATGAGAGAATAAATAAGTTTTTGGGATGAGCCAAGTATAAGGAGCAGTATGAGGATCATTTTTATAAGGCATGGTGAGCCTGATTATATAAATAACAGCCTTACACCAAAAGGATTCAGGGAAGCGGAGCTTCTGAAGGATAGGATCATTAACTGGGATGTAGATGCATTTTTCACATCGCCTCTAGAAAGAGCTTATCTTACAGGAAAACCTGCATTGGAACAGCTGAACAGGGAAGCGGAAGTTCTGGAATGGATGAGAGAATTCTATTTTCATCTGAAAGATCCTGTAACAAATGAAGACCATGGGCCGTGGGATTTCTATCCGGAATTCTGGACTTCGCAGGATCTGCTGTATGACAGAGATAACTGGTTCGAGCATGAGATCTTTGCTTCCATTCCTCAGTATGAACAGGCGGTATTCAGGTTAAGGACTGGAATGGACGATCTTCTTAGACGATATGGATTTGAGAGAGAAGGAAGGTATTACAGATTTAGTGAGGATCTTACGCTGGAAGATGCAGAAAAGACCATTGTGATCTTCGGGCACCTGGGATCAGATCTGGAAGCAGTAGGCTATCTTCTCGGAATATCTCCTCTAGTGCTTCAGCAGACAATCTTCCTTCCCGCATCAAGTGTCACTATCCTGAACACAGAGATGCGGATAAACAGGATCGCTATGTTCAGAGCACAGTGCTTCGGGGATGTTTCTCACCTTATCGAAGCAGGGGAGCCGTTATCACGGATGGGTTGTTTTTCGTCGATACAGGACAATTGAAAAAAAAGCAGGCTCAGCCTGCTTTCTTTCATATTGCATAACTTTTTTCAAAAGGTGATTCGAATATTTTTTCATCAAGTACATTAAGTACCAGTGAACGCATATGGCGGACACCAAGTCCGGATTCATAGGCCTGCTCAGCGAACTCATGTGCAGTCTTTTTGTTTATGCGGATCTTGTATCCATACTGATCCTGAAAATCGTGGATTATATTATCACTGAGGATGTTTTCGTAATCTGTTACAGTTAGAGGATCAAGAAATACTGTCCGGTTTATGCGTCCAAGGAGTTCTCTGCGCATTCCTGATCTCAGCAGCATTTCGGATGAAAAGACATGAGATTCCTGAGGATCAGACATTTGTTCTTTGCCGAAACCGATGCTTCGGGAGTCGGCTTTTTTCTTGTCAAAAACAGATTCAAACGCTCCAAGCATTACGAATGATACCTTGGAACAGTCTATTATCTTGTTCGGCGAAGAACCTGTGCCTTCAAATTCTACAGTGTCGCCGTCCATCATTTTTAGCAGTTCGTTCTGGACTAAGGCTGAGAAATTGGTCCCGGATGATCCCATTATTGTTTCGCAGAAGACTTTGTCGGCTTCGTCCAGAACTACTATCAGTCCGTTCTTGATGATATCGTCATAGTCAATACCGTCAAAAATGTTTTCAATATGGAAGCTTCCTTTCCAGCCATCTGCAGTAAGCCTGGAAGTATCGATCATGCGGATAAGAGAAGGATATTTTTTTGATAGCTGACGCCAGATCTCGCTTTTGCCGCAGCCTGTGGGACCAATAAAAACGGTGTTCGATCTGCTTCCTTTGAGCAGATTGAATACTATCATTGAAGCGGCTTTCTTAGCGTCATGCTGCCCGTGTATTCGGGTGTCGAGGTAATCATATACCATCTTAGGAGTAAGATCTGCCGGTATGGATCTGTTGTCTTCTAAAAAAGGGTGATCTTCATTGCCCAGATCATCTGGTGCTTTGTAGTCAGAGTCCGCGGAACACTCGGCAAGGATGCTGGCAAGCTGGTTGACTGCTACCGGGTTCAACTTTGTTTGGGACAGAGCTCCTAGAAAGACATTACCGACTGTATGATCTTTATTTGTAAGCCATATGTTGAACATGGCTTCCACATCATCAAGCGTCGAAGCAAACTCTTCCGGACTGAGACCGTCATAGATTCCGGCTTCGCTTTTCTTTTTAAACGCTGATACCGGATCAGGAACCCGTGAATTGATCCTGCCCCTTCGGACGAGATTTAAATACTTTTTCCAAAAAATCTTTGCGTATTCGACTGACATAGTCATAGATTATTGTCCTTTCGTTATAAAACTGTTTCCATTCGATTATGCTGGTCGGTTGCAGTCCCGCACTGTATTCAGCAGCAGTGCGTCTCTGACGGCGGACTCTACGCGGCGCCGTCCCCGCGTTTGAAGACAACAAAAAACCATATACCTTGGAACTCCCGGGCATACTTATCCTATGCCTTCAATATATCCTCACTATATGGTTTGATTTATAAAAGTATTGGTTTGTGATATCACACATCACAACTATATATTATAACATATTTTCAGCTGAAAATCAATCAAGATCTACTGTTTGCTTACTCTTCTGTCACATGAAGAGGAGAATCCGCACGCAGAACAATCTGAACAGCAGCTTCCGTTTTTGCGCTTAAGAAATGAGGAACGCAAGGCAAAAAACAAAGCCACAACTATAACAGAGATTATTATTATGTCCAATAAATTCATCAGCTTACTCCTGCTGCAAGAAGGATCATGCGCACTATGAAGGCAGCTATCCATGCGACCGTACATTGCCATAATACGACACCGGCAGCCCATTTTCCTCCTAATTCTCTCCTAATAGATGCAATTGCTGCGACACAAGGGGTATAGAGCAATGAGAATACGAGCATTGAGGCAGCAGAAGCAGTCGTTAGGGCCGTTAAGACACCGTCACCAAAAAGGACTTCCATAGTTGAAACGACGCTTTCTTTAGCCATAAACCCGCTTATAAGCGAAGTGACTATTCGCCAGTCGCCAAGACCGATAGGTTTGAATAAAGGAACCAGAACTCCTGACAGAATAGCCAGAATACTGTTCTGAGGATCTGCGGTTATTTTAAATCTGGGATCAAAAGTCTGTAGGAACCAGACTGCAGTTGTAGCTATAAGGATAACTGAGAATGCGCGCTGAAGGAAATCTTTTGCCTTTTCCCAAAGGAGCAATATGACGTTTCTGGCGCTGGGCATTCTGTAGTTTGGCAGTTCCATCACGAAAGGAGCTGCTTCTCCTTTGAAGATGGTACCTTTATAAAGATAAGCGACAAGTACAGATATGATTATACCAAGCAGATACAGACCGACCATTATCAGGCCGCCTTTTCCCGGGAAAAACGCATTCACAAAGAACGCATAGATCGGAAGCTTAGCGGAACAGCTCATGAATGGTGTGAGCAGAATGGTCATTTTTCTGTCTCGTTCACTTGGAAGCGTTCGTGTTGACATGACTGCTGGAACTGTACATCCGAAACCGATCAGCATAGGAACGATACTTCTTCCTGAAAGCCCGATCTTTCGCAGGACTGTATCCATGAAAAACGCTACTCGGGCGATATAACCGCTGTCTTCGAGAAGTGAGAGGAAAAGGAAAAGAATGATGATTATCGGAATGAAACTCAGAACACTTCCTATTCCTGAAAAGATACCGTCTATAAGGAGACCATGAATAACTTCATTTACATTTCCTGCAGTCAAGGCCTGATCGGCGAGTGCAATCAATGAGTCAATCCCTGATTCAAGGATCTCCTGCAGTTTTGCTCCGATAACATTGAATGTTAGCCAGAAGATCAGTCCCATTATTCCTATAAAAGCAGGGAAGGCGGTATATTTTCCTGTCAGGAACCTGTCGATAATCTCACTTCTTTTGCGTTCCTTGCTTTCCCGTGGCTTTCTTACAGTTTTTTCACATACACTCTGAATATAAGTGAATCTCATATCTGCCATGGCAGCGCTTCGGTCAAGTCCGCGCTCATGCTCCATTTGAAGGATGATATGTTCCATCATCTCTGTCTCATTCTGATCGAGTTGGAGCTGTTCAAGCACCATCGGGTCACCTTCAATGACTTTGCTCGCAGCAAAACGGACAGGAAGACCGGCCCTTTTAGCGTGGTCATCTATAAGGTGGATAATTGCATGCAGACATCTGTGGACTGCTCCGCCATGGTCGTTCTCATCACAGAAGTCCTGTTTCAGCGGCTTTTCCTGATAGTGGGCGACGTGTATAGCGTGGTCAACTAATTCTTCAACGCCTTCGTTTTTGGCTGCGGATATCGGAACAACAGGTACTCCAAGCATGGACTCCATCTCGTTGACATCGATCACACCACCGTTGGCAACAATCTCATCCATCATATTGAGGGCAATTACCATCGGAGTACCCATCTCTAGGAGCTGCATCGTTAGGTAAAGGTTACGTTCGACGTTTGTAGCATCAACGATATTGATGATCGCTTTTGGCTTTTCATCAATAACGAAACTTCTTGATACGATCTCTTCACTTGTATATGGAGACATCGAATAGATTCCGGGAAGATCTGTGATCAGAGTATTGCTGTGTCCCTGAATAGCTCCGTCTTTGCGGTCGACTGTTACTCCGGGGAAGTTTCCGACATGCTGATTTGATCCGGTGAGCAAATTGAACAATGTGGTCTTGCCGCTGTTCTGGTTTCCTACCAATGCAAATGTCAGCAGGGTATCGTCAGGAAGGGGATCACCGCTGCCTTTTGGATGGAACTTTCCTCCTTCACCTAAGCCGGGGTGATGTGTTTTGGATTTGAAACTGTTTTCTTCTGCGGAAAAATCGTCGACGATCTCATCTGTTTTCTGGATCTCGATCTTAGCTGCGTCTTCTTTGCGTATAGTGAGATCATAACCGTGAAGCATGACCTCTATCGGGTCTCCTGTCGGAGCAAACTTAACGATTTTTATCGATGTGCCTGGAATAACTCCCATATCAAGGAAGTGCTGGCGAAGTGCACCTGTACCTCCGACAACGGTGACAATACCGGATTCATTTATTTTCAGTTCACAGAGTGTCATTTAATCATTTCCCGATTCTGCATTATATTGTTGGTTATCATTGACTAATCGCTTGTATTATAATACACCTTAATGGCAAGTGTAACGAAGGAGCAAGGAAAATTGGACAAGAGGGAAGAAATCTTCTGGAAACTTGTGGATGTGATAATAGCCATGGGTTATCCTGAGTCTTTTGGTATTGAGATAGCCAGGATTCTGAGGACAGAGAAAATGATGACCAGGATGATACAGTATCTCAGAGGAGCCCGACCTACCAGCGCAGAGGAAATAGCTGATGAGGCTCTAGCTATTGCAGAGATGAGGGACAGATGGGTACAGAAGAAAAAATCTGAGTATTACAACAAAAAGTACAATGCGATACTTAATGACGGACTCTTTAAGGCTGAGAGCGAAGAGGAATATGATCCGGAAACAGACAGCTGGAAATGATCCATAGTGCAGAAAAGCAGCAGAAGCGATTAAGCTCCTGCTGCTTTTTTCGAAAAAAGTGTTATTAAGTATTGTGTAATCAATATTCCTGTTCTTTGATAAGGGATATCACATCGTCTCTTTCCTGACTCTTCTCAAGCTGTTTGAGTGCGGAGGTCAGTCCTTTTGTAGTAAATGGAACGCCGATCAGAACTTTGTTCATGTCAGTGATAACCGAAGGCTCTGCTGAATCAGACCATACACGGGCATCTGTAACCTCTCCGTTCTCCACCTGGAACTCAAGACGAACTTCGCCCCACGGGAATCTGTTTTCACAATAATGATCTACCTGGATGGGTCTTCCGTATGTCCACAGTTTGGAGTTGAACATGAATTCTTTCTGCTCGACAAGGTCACGGTTAGGCATCGGATACAGCTCATACTTTATTTTAAACACATCTTCGCAGGTTTTAATAACTGCTTTTGCTACTTCCTCAACAGTAATTGTAGGCATCGTATCACGAAGATTTCCGACTCTGATATTGATTGGAGCAAGACCTCTCTTTTTGAATACTTCCGGATCAGGAACGATATATTCCATTACCTTTTCCAGATCACAGCTGACAAGGATAGAACTCTGCTGAATGGAGGCTCCGTTATGGTGATAGTACGCAGATCCTGAAACCTTTTTCCCGTTCACAAAAATCGATCTTTTCTCCCTTATCTCAGCAGGGATCCCAAGACTGCAGATAGCGTCGTTTATGATGTTTATCTGTCTGTCTATTGAAAAGTCAGTATCTCTGGCTACGAAACTGTAGTTAAGGTTTCCTGAGTCATGATATATTGCGGCTCCGCCTGAAACGCGGCGCATAAGATGAACGCCGTCCCTATCAATGCTGTCCAGATTGACTTCTTTGTACGTATCCTGATTTCTGCCGATAAGCACAGTGTTGTTGTTCTGCCACAGATAAAGGATCATTTCTCCCGGAAGGACATTATCAAGGAGAGTGGACTCAAGAGCAAGGTTTCTGCCCGGTTCTGATCCGTCTGCGTATGCCAAATAGAATTTTTCGATCATGGTTTAATAACCTCACTAAATCTATTCAATAACACATTTTTTCTAGCATCATAATAGCATAGTCGTTTGGTATATGGAACAACAACTGAATAAGATGCTTGAGCAGTTGCCTGAAACCGATACAGATGATAAGATTTTGTCAAAACACCTAGTTATATGATAAAAACGCAAAAGAAAGGTGAGAGGGTAATTATATGTTTAATACTATAGATTTGCACTGCGATACTCTGATGGCTGCAGAGTTCAGGGAAGGACCGGATGCAGATATATTTGACTGTCCTCAACAGGCTATTGATATTAAGAATCTGCTGAATGCGAAAGCTATGGCTCAGTTTTTTGCGATCTATATCCCTCAGGGAGAATGGCTCAAGAAAATGAGGGCGGGGGAGACTGCGTCACAGTTTATTGAAAACTGCGCGCAGATCTTTGAGAATACTATAGCCAGTCACAGCGATGTCCTGGCGAAAGCATGTAATGCTGATGATGTTGAGAAAAACTGGAAAGATGGCAAACTGTCCATGATCCTTGCGATGGAAGATGGTGTCGAAGTCCAGGGAGATATGGCGAGACTGGATCATTTTTATGATCTTGGAGTCAGATGCCTTACTCTTACACATAATTTTGCAAACTGCTTCGGGTTTCCGCATTCAAAGGATCCTCAGATGATGAGCAAAGGACTTACCGATTTCGGAAAGGAAGCAGTAAAACATATGCAGGATATCGGAATGCTTGTGGATGTCAGCCACACTTCTGACGGAGTGTTCTATGATGTTTGCAAGATAGCAAGGCTTCCTTTTGTAGCGACCCACAGCAACTGCAGAAATGTTACGGATGTTACACGTAACATGACTGATGACATGATAAGGGAACTTCACAGGCACGGCGGAGTTATGGGAATCAATTTCTTGCCGTTCTTCCTGGACAACACTCCTGGAAATGAAGAGAGCAGGGTCAAGGATATGGTTGAGATGGCGCTGCACGAAAAAGAGATCGCCGGAGTTGATGTCATCGCTATAGGCACGGATTTTGACGGAATGGATGGAGACCTTGAGATAAAACATCCTGACGAGATGCACAAACTGTACGATGGACTGATCCGTGCCGGATTCACCGTGGATGAGGTGGAGAAGATCGCATTTGGAAATATCCTCAGAGTCATGAGGGACGCTATGCATTGATAGGGAGGAAAGACCATGAATACATACAACATAGCGCTGATAATTATCGGTTTTATATTGCAGGCTTTGTTTATAAAAGTGGAACATGAAGAAAAATACATGCTGGCAGATATCCTGAAAGGAAGTGCGTCTCTGATGTTCGTCCTTCTTGGATATGATGCTTTCACAAGAGTGAACAATGTGTTCAACAAGCAGTTCTTTATCGGACTTCTGTTCGGAATGATAGGGGATATCCTTTTGAATCTCCGCTTCGTTTTCAAGAAAAACGGTCAGAAGATCTTTCTGGTCGGTATCCTGGCTTTTCTTATAGGCCACATCATTTATTTGGTTGCGCTGATCCCTCAGGCACGAGCGCCGTGGCTGTGGTACTGTGTGATAATCGGTGCAGTCGCAGCAGCATGTCTTCTGGCTTATATATTCAAGACTATGGATGTTAAACCTGCTTTCAAGATCTTTGGCGTCTTCTATCTGGGTGCTGTATTTATTATGACTGCCATTGCCATCGGAATCGCATTATTTGTTCCTTCGACAAAGGCAACGATTTATGCCATTGGTGCAGTGCTGTTTACGGCTTCAGACATCGTACTGATCTTCAACACATTTTCTGGTGTAACTAAGTTCTCGCTCCGTATAACCAACCTGACCTTGTACTATATCGGACAGATACTGATCGCATGCTCACTTTTCTTCTAAAAATATTGATACGAAAAGCGCTTCTTCTGAATTGTCAGAGAAGCGCTTTGTGTTTTATAAGATCAGGTTTCAACAGCATCCACTATATTAGTCAGCCATTTTCCTTTTGCTACGAGATATGTGCCTATCAGGCACTTCACACCTTCGACGAGTTTTACAGCCAGATATATTGTTACCACGCCAAGAGAAGTGAAGTGGGTCAGGAAATATGCTGTTGCAGCGCTAAGGAACCAGATGCTCCCGCAGTCATACAGGAAAGTCATAACAGTGTCCCCGCCTGAGCGGACAGTGTAATATGTTCCGTTTCCATATGCACGGAATGGGGCACCGGCAGCTTCGCACCATATAAACAGTCGGGCAAGGTTTTTGACTTCTGCAGTCTGGCTCGTATATATCTGAGGGACAACAAGACCTGCTCCTATCAATACTGCGCCGACAGCAATACCGATAAAGAAAGAAAGCGTGAGAAGCTTATAATCAGTCTCCTTTGCTTTTTCCATATCTCCGGTACCAAGAATATTGCCAAGGATTATTCCTATCGCTACACCCATTGAGAAGAAAGCGGTGTTAACAAGACTTGATATAGTTACAGCCATATTGATAGCGGCTACTGCCGTTACACCATGGTAGGAATATGATTGGGTGATAACAGTTTCTCCCACAGACCACAGCGTCTCACTGATTATGAGCGGGATTCCTTTGATGAGGACTGTTTTTGCAAGAGGAGCAGGTACCTTAAGAGTATCAAAAGCGTGGTAGATAAAAGGAACTTCTTCCGGATACTTGTGTGTCCACAGAACATTTATAATACATTCCACAAATCTGGATATCACTGATGCAGTCGCAGCTCCAATAACACCAAGCAGCGGAACGAGTATCAGGTTCAATACAAGGCTCATTACGAGAGCAACAATGCTGGAGATCATAGGAATACGTGCACGGTTATTCTCACGGAGCATTTCAGAGTATGCGGAGTTGATGCTGTAGGGGAGGAAACTGATACTCATGGCAAATATGTATCGGTATGCCTCAGATAATGTGAGTGCAAGGTCAGTACCGTCACCGCTGTCATGAAGGAACAGTCCGATCATAGGCTTTCCTGCAAGCATGAAAAAAAGCATCCATGCACAGCTGAAAACGATTGAAAGGGTAATCATCAGCCTGAATATAAAGCGTTCTCCAAGATAGTCTTTACGCCCTGCATACTGTGCGCCGAAAATGCCTGTAGCGGATATTGTTCCGAAAATACACAGGTAATATATAGATATGAGTGAGTTCGCGATTGCAACACCTGCGAGTGATTCTGTCCCTAAATTGCTTACAGTGATATTGTTTACAAGGCTTACTGAGTTTGTAACAACATTCTGTATCATTATGGGAATTGCAATGTGAAAAACGCTTTTATAAAACTCTTTTGTACCGATCAGTTTCATTTATTCACCAACAATACGTTATATTACGTTACTATATCTAGAGTACATTAAAACTACGAGGTATGCAAGGGCAGAACAAAATAAAAAAGCAGGAGCAAGCTCCTGCTTTTACTGCTTGACACATGTTCAGATTGCTAGTCTGATGCCATCGTCCTGCTCTACTACTTCGTCATTGCTGACGAGGCCTTCACGCTGCATTGCCAACTGGAGAGCCTCCATTTCAATATTCAGGCTCTTCTTGTCGACATCGAAGAGGGAATGATAGAGATTGTCAAGAGCGGTATTTACGTCGTTCAGATACTGATTGACTTTTTGTACAGTCTCCCAGTCTGCGACACCGCTTTTTTCAAGTCTGTCATATTTCTTCAGGATGCTGCTTGTGGAAGGGAGATAATAGTTCCAGAACTGGCGCACTGAAGCAATCTGGTCTGTGTTGCTGCGAAGAACATCCAGGATGCTTTTTGCTCTCCCGCAGAGTCTGTAAGCATTGTTGCGGATCGTCTCATTGCGAAGCCCTGAGACTAATTTCTTCATGGAATAAACTTCCTGAAGAGCGGAGGAGAGGATCTTGCCGTTCTCATCCAGCTGTCTTACCGGAATGCTTTCTTTTACGGGCTCAAATTTTACATCTTTGATGTCCTTGTAAGTATCTTCCTCAAAAAGGTCTCTTTCTTTTCTGTTCTTAATGGTGTGTACCAGGAACATTAAGAAGAGAGAAAGAAGGAAGATGCTTGCGGAACCTTCATAGATTGATCCCAGGAGTACGAAGAAGAAGAATATGGAGAAGAAAGAAACGCTTCTCATGAGTCTTGCAGTCAAACGTACGAGTGCTACTGAGATTTTGAAGGTTACAAAAAGTGAAATGATAAAGGTAATCATCGTGATCATGGTTCATTCCTCCTGATTATTATCTGGGGTTTGAATCACGGTAAAAGGTTAAAAAAATAACTTTCACCGTGACTCGCGGTCACGATAAAAGTCTTGCGGTCTCACTTGATCCGGAAGCGGTGCTTCGTACTGACGTTTTCAAGATCACCTTGCGGTGTTCCGCTACTCCCCTTTATCTTCCTGCATAGGATAACAGCGCAAAAACGCATTGTCAAGTATTATGCGCTGCGGTTTTACATTTTGTTAAAAAATTGCTACTTTAGTATATTATCCGGCTATTTGGTATAATACGTACTATATAAGGAGCGTTTGATATGGCTTTTGAATTTATACCTGTTTTATATGACGGGAGGCCTGATGATGTAAGGATCAGTAAGGAGGAGGACTGTTACGATCTTTTGGACAAACTGAATATACAGTTTCAGAGGATCGATCACACTCCTGCGGATACCATAGAAGACTGTGTCAAGCTGGAGCCTCTTCTTCATGTTAAGGCTACAAAGAATCTGTTTCTGCGAAACCGTGCTAGAACTATGTGGTATCTTCTCATGATGCCTGGTGATAAACCGTTTCATACAAGGGATCTGATAGGACAGATGGGGATACAAAGGCTGTCATTCGGAGAAGAGGACATGTTGGAAAGTATGCTGAATCTTACACCTGGATCGGTCAGTATATTGGGACTCATGTATGATAAGAAAAAACAGGTTAAACTTCTTATAGACCGTGAGATAGTGCAGAATGATTATATCCGCTGTCATCCCTGCATCAATACTTCCACATTAAAAATCAAAACCGATGATGTAATAAACACACTGCTTCCTTATATCGGTCATTATCCGATGATAGTCGAACTTCCTCGTTACGAATAATTCAGCGTAAAAGAAAAGCCGGACAAATGTCCGGCTCTTTTTGATGTAAAAACTTATAGAAGAGTTACGAAAGTAGAATAGAAACGGAACGCGCTTGGTTTGTAATATAGCGTAGATGAAAATATAGGATTGTGATCAGCGTCCCAATGAAGGTCATCCATCGCCAGAATGTTGTTGTCATCTGGCAGCTCTAGTTCTTTCTGGACTTCAACTGGAGGCTTTACACAATCATAAAATCTCTTTCCCTCGATCTTAATATTGCCATAAAGCTTACTGATCAGTTTATACAGCGATATTTCCCATTCTTCTTTTCCTGCCGTATAAAGACTGCTGTATTGTTCTGATACGTAACTTACTTCATATACACATGGCATATCATCAACATATCTAAGACGAATGACCTGAAATGCAGTCGCACCCAATTCAAGCGAAAGGAATTCAGCGATAGCTGGGTTATTAACAGGAGCTTTATTTACTGACAACACTTTAGTAAGCGGTTTATGGCCTTCCATGAGGCAGCTATCAGTAAACCCTGAGAAATCATTGAAAGAGACATTTTTCAGTTCTCCAGTAACAAAGGTTCCAAGACCTTGTCTACGGACAAGCTGTCCTTTATCAACAAGTTCCTTGATGGCGGCACGTATCGTTATACGGCTGCAATCAAACAGTTCCATCAATTGAGGTTCAGGAGGGATCTGGGTATTAGAGGCCAAATTACCGCTTGCGATATTTTGAGAGATGACCTTAGCTATCTGTTTATAGCGGGCTCCCTCGCTACGTAGGTTCAAGTCATTTGAATCATAAACCAGTGGCATATAAATATCCTGCTTTCAAAAGTATTATAAATACACTTTTGTAATCATATCATATAAAATATAACCTTTCAACTAAATTTTATAGGACATTACAATACGTTACTTGTTCAATATGACGAATAGAAGCTTTCAAATATGTTTAATATGCATTATATGTTTTTATTAGTGAAATATGGATGTTTTGCTGAACAACTTTTTTTGAACAAATGATACTAAATGACTGACACTTATGATAATATGAAATAAACAATATAACGATATAGTATGACTTATTGTTAATAGTCCGAATCAGGAGGAGAAATAAATGATAAATGCTTATTGTTTAGGAGCTAACAATGTAGATATCTACCGCCACATCGAAAGAGTGTTTGCCGGAGGTATTCCGTTCAATGTTGCTGTAAACATTGTCAGAACAGGGAATAAAGCTTCGGTCGCCACTGTCGTTGGCAACGATGAACTGGGTAAACTGCAGATCGATTCTTGCGTAGCAAACGGAGTGGACACTTCCCATATCGAGGTTCGAGACGGACAGACTGGATGGTGCTGGATCAAGGTGAAGGACGGAGACCGTGTATTCGGTGTCTTTGGAGGGACGATCCGTGATATCAATACTGTTGATGCTGAGATGACAAAGCCTGGGCTCAGTGGAGAATATGATCTTATCTATATCAATGCTGAAGCAGAATACACAGATGAAGCATTGCAGCTTATGAGAGAAGGCAATGTTCCTATCGTCCGCGATTTTACGAACTACTGGGTGCCTGAAGATCTGAAATCATTTGCCGGTATAGTTGACTATTATTACATGTCATTCGACGGTCATGAAGAAGATGTTCAGGAAACTCTTAAAAAATGTGTGCATGAATATGGCGCGAAAATGGCTGTAGGAACTATGGGCATGGATGGATCCTGGCTGTACAACGGAAGAAAATTCTACCGTCAGAAAGCGTTTGCAATAAAGCCCGTGGATACTCTCGGTGCAGGAGATACATTCCTTTCCACATTTACTTCTCTGTATTTCAACGGCAGAAAACTGCTCACGAATTATGAGAACGTTACAGGCTGGGGGGATGACAACGAGCATGTTCAGGAATGTGAAGATAAGCTTATAGAGCATGCACTGAGCTATGCTGCTATGGGAGGCGCTTATGCCTGCATGTCTGAAGGCTGCTATGGATTCAGCATGCCTTATGATCATTCACTGATCAGCAGAAGCAATATCGACATAGATAAGGCTGTTGCGTATTTTGATGCACTGTAATAAGCATCAGAGATAGGAGGAGAACGATGAGAGAGTCTCAGCTTTCTATCGGCAACTATACATATCCGCTCCACTCATTCGATTATTTCCTTAACTCAATGGAAAGAATGGGTGTAAAGCAGATAGAGCTTTGGGCTGCAGAGCCGCACCTGTATTTTGGAGATTTTACTCTTACACAGGTTGAATCACTTGGGAAAAAGATTGCCGATCATGGAATAAGTGTTAGCTGCGTTACACCTGAGCAATGTGATTATCCGATAAATATTTGTGCTTCTAACAAAAATGAGAGGCGCAGGAGTATTGATTATTTCAAGCGTGCTATAGAAGTCGCAGAAGTGCTCAATGCACCAAAGGCATTCCTTACTGCTGGACGCCATGTTCATGATGAGAGCAGGGAGGACGCTTATCTTAGAGGCGTTGACTCTCTGAAGGAACTCGTTAATTATGCGAAATATAAAGGAATCTATCTTGTGATAGAGGTTAATCCTTTTGAACTGGAAGTTCCCAATAACGCAGCAGGGCTTAAGAAGCTTCTGGATGATGTTGACGGCGGCGATTGGCTGCTGCCTGTTTGGGACATAGATTGCGCAGCACGAAGCGGCGAGTGGGGAGAAGATTTCGTAAGACTTTTTGGTAACAGACTTGGGAACGTGCATTTCTCCGACGGAGTCTGTGAGCACTACAAGGGACACATAGTTCCTGGAGACGGAACACTTCCGCTGACTCATTGTCTGGAGATACTGGACCAGGCTGGGTATGAAAACACTATTGCTGTAGAGGTCATGAATTCCAGATACAATGAAGATCCTGATACTGCTATCCAAAGGACTTTGGATTGGTTCAGGGATTATATGGATAAACATTGAGGAGGAAGTACGATGAGAAAAGAGCAGTTTTCCGTTGGTAACTATACTTATCCGCATCACTCATTTGAGTTTTTCCTCAATTCAATGAACAGGATCGGCATAGAAACGATCGAAATATGGGGAGCGACACCTCATATCCATTTTGAGGATTTCACTCTTGCAGAGGCTGATCAGTTTAACAGGCAGATAAAGGCTCACGGACTGAAGGTCTGTTGCGTAACTCCTGAACAGTGTATGTATCCCATCAATCTCGGTTCATCTAATCCGGACACAAGACGCCGCAGTATCGATGTGTTCAAGAAGGCTGTTGACCTTGCCACTGTTGTTGGGGCTGAAAAAGCTCTCTGTACTTCCGGGCATCGTCTATATGATGAGGATGCCGATGAGTGCTGGAAAAGATGCGTAGACTCGTACAAAGAACTGGCTTCTTATGCAAAGAGCAGGGGAGTATGTATGGTTCTTGAGCCTTTGACCAGAAAAGGAATAGACCTGATCGTATATGCTGCTGAAGAGAAAAGAATGCTGGACGATGTAAATGATTATGACGGCATCAAGGCGATGATCGATACAGATGAATCATTCCGTGTTGATGAGTATCCGAAGCATTTTACGGATCTTTTCGACAATGACCAGTTCGGACATGTACATATCGTTGATGGAATGCCCGGAGGACATCTCGCTCTTGGGGACGGTCTTCTCGATGTTGACCGCTGTTTCCAGGATCTGAAGGATGTTGATTATCAGGGATATATGACGTTGGAAGTGATGAATCCGAGGTATTATGATGATCCGGAAGCTGCGGTAAAACAAAGCTATGATTATTATCTCGATTGGCTGAAGAGAACAGAGTGAGGAAAGGAAACAGGAATGTTTGATATCGATCTTACCCATTACACAGAAGTGGTTGACAAAGCGCTTGCTTTGCGACCGGAGATAGAGAGAGCAGTTGATAAGATCTGTGAGGAAGGTTATTCCAATATCTTCTTTATAGGATGCGGCGGAACCTATGCTCATTCGCTGCCGATGATGTACTGGCTAGACAGTACCTCGAAAAAAGTAGAGGCTTATTCTGTTATAGCAGCTGAATTCATGGCGATGGGGCACAAGAAATTCTCCAAAGATTCTGTATGCGTCTTTTCTACCAGATCAGGAAACACAAAGGAGATCGTGGCTGCTGCAAAGTTCTGTAAAGATGCTGGTGCACGCACATTGGTTTATGTGTCCAATGATGATACTCCAGTATGCGAATACGCAGATTACAAATTCTTCAGTCCTGCTGAAGATCCGAATCTTTGTGAGGCAATCTACTCATATACGATCACTCTTCTGGCACGTTTCATGAAAAATGCTGGTGAATTTGACAGATACGATCTTTTGGTCGACGGAATGGCAAAACTCACCCCTTATTTGATCCGTGCAAAGGAGCAGTATGATCCTATATGTCAGGAACTGGCAAAGAAGTTCAAAGATGTGGATTACCACATGATCGTAGGCGGGGGCATGCTGTGGGGAGAAGCGTATGACTACGCTATGTGCATTCTTGAAGAGATGCAGTGGATCAAGACCAAATCCATTCATGCATGTGAATTCTTCCACGGAACGCTTGAGCTTGTAGAAGAAGATACCCATGTCATGCTGTTTTATGGTGAGGACGAGACACGGGAACTGATGGACAGGGTATACAGGTTTGTAACGAATGTCAGCAAAGAAGTGACGGTTTTCGATACTAAGACAGTGGAATTGCCGTTTGACGATGCAGAATGCAGAAAGATCCTCTCACCAATGGTCATCTATGCCATGACAGAAAGACTGTCCGCGCATCTTGCCCAAGAACGCAATCATCCGCTGACTGTAAGAAGATATTACCGACAGTTTGATTACTGATCATCGATTTTGTGATAGATATCTCAAGAACCGGGTGTGTTCCCGGTTCTTTTTTGTAGCAAAAAGAAAGAAACTAAAAAAAATTTTTTGACATAACATCATAAGAGGTATTGATTTATGGTTATATAACGTTATATAATGTTTCCAGCGGAAACAAGAAATAAACAAATTCAGATTATTAGTGAGGTAGAAAGGTAATGGCAACACTTAAAGAAGCTTTTGCAGCGCTTCCTGAGTTTCGCAAACAGCTGGAAGAATTGCTTGATAAGGAGCTGGAGAGCGGCCTTAAGAACATCTTCCTGGTGGGTACGGGCGGAACATATAGTTATGCGCTTCCTATGACTTATTTTGCAAAGAAGACTTCAGATTTTCCGATATATGCAGAGAACGGAAAAGAACTGATGACTAATCAGCACAAACAGCTTGGAAAAGGATCTCTGTGTTTTTATTGCTCTGCAACCGGCAATACAAAGGATATCCTTCAGGCTATGGAGTACACACGAAGCAAAGGTGCCCATAACCTTGCAGTAGTGAGTGTTGAAGAGAACCCGATGAAGCCTCTCGCAGACTACAACTTTGTGGTCGAAGGCGGATCAGCTATGTATATGACATTTATGCTTCTGATCATGACTTATGTCTTTAACAAAAAAGGTGAATTCCCGAGGTACAAAGAGTTTGCAGATCAGCTGCTCGAGTGTGGTGAAGCATTCGACAAGGCTCGTGAGCTTAAGAACAATGACTGCATTTATCATGCAGCTCGCAACTGCTTTGCTCCTTTCCATTTCCTCGTTGGTGCAGGAGCTACATACGGTGAGGCTTACTGCTTCGGTATGTGCCTGATGGAAGAGATGCTTTGGATGAAGACAAAGATCATCAATGCCGCTGAGTTCTTCCATGGTGCTATCGAGCTTGTTGAGAAAGATACACCTTGCATCCTTTTCAAAGGTGATGATGAAGTGTCCCGTCCGTTAGTTGACAGAGTCGAGAACTTCCTCAAACCCCTGACAGATGAGGTCATCGTATTCGATACAAAAGAAGTTGAACTTCCTCTGGACAAAGAATTCCGTGAACTGGTCACCCCGATCGTCGCTTCTTGCCTCGTCGGGCCACTCAGCAAAGCTTTCTCAGTTGAGCGCAACCACGATCTGTCTGTAAGACGTTATTATCGTCAGATGGAATATTAATCGGTAATTAACTACACATAAATAGAAAGGAATAAACAATGTCTGTCGAAAATTTTGCAAAATTCCCGGAATACCTGAAGAAGATCGAAGAAGTTGTAGATAAAGAGTATGAAAACGGCCTTAAAAACATTTTTTACGTAGGTACCGGCGGAACATATTCTACAGGTATGCCGTTCAAATATTTTGCGGATCAGCTTTCTGATATGCCTGTTTTTAATGAAAATGCCATGGAGCTTATGCAAATGAATCATAAGCAGCTTGGGAAAGGTTCGCTCTGTATCTGGACTTCCAACACCGGTAACACAAAAGATGTTCTCAGAGGAATGGAGTATACACGCAGCAAAGGCGCACACAATCTTGCTCTGGTTGCTGCAAAAGAAAGTCCGATGGAACCTCTTGCAGATTATTTCTTTGTTGAAGTACCGCACGAAATTACATCTGCTTTGGTATTCTTTGCTGAGTTGCGTGCTTTCAACAGACGTGGCGAGTTTCCTCAATACGAGAGATTCGCTGATCAGTTCGCTAAAAGTGGCGAGGCCATCGAGAATGCTGAGAAAGTATATAACTCAAGAAGCATTTATTATGCAGCGAGAAATTCATTTGCTCCCTTCCACTTTGTAGTAGGCGCAGGAGCGACATACGGATGTGCTTATTGTTGGGGAATGTGCATTATGGAGGAGATGCAGTGGATGCACACCAAGATCATCAATGCTGCTGAATTCTTCCATGGAGCTATTGAACTTGTAGAAAAAGATACACCTTGCATTTTGTTTAAAGGTGAAGATGGCGGACGTGAGCTTGTAGAGCGTGTCGAACGTTTTCTGGCTCCTCTTACAAAAGAAGTTCTTGTATTTGATACCAAAGAAATAGAGCTTCCGGTTGATGATGAGTTCCGTCCCTATATGACTCCTATCCTTTCAGATGTTATGTCATTCTCTTTGGCAAAACCGTTTGAAGTAGAAAGGAATCATGACTTGAATGTCAGACGTTACTATCGTCAGATGGAATATTAATCGGTAATAACTCACAAACATAAAAAACATATAGAAAGGAATAAACAATGTCTCTCGAAAATTTTGCAAAATTCTCAGAGTATCTGAAGAAGATTGAAGAGATCGTTGACAAAGAACTCGAAAACGGACTGAAGAACATTTTCTACGTCGGAACAGGCGGAACATATTCTTACGGTATGCCTTTCAAATACTATGCAGATCAGCTTTCTGATATGCCTGTATACAATGAGGCAGCTCCCGAGCTTGTTCACATGAATCACAAGCAGCTTGGTAAAGACTCTCTCTGCATCTGGACATCTGCTACAGGTAACACCAAAGATATCCTCAATGCAATGGAGTATACACGCAGCAAAGGCGCACACAACCTTGCTCTCGTTGAAGCAAAAGAAAGCCCGATGGAGCCCTTGGCGGATGATTTCTTCGCTGAAGTTCCCGGTGAGATCATGCATCCTCTTATTTTCTTCGCAGAGCTCCGTGCATTCTACAAACGCGGCGAGTTCCCGAAATATGAGAAACTCGTTGAGCAGTTCTCAAACTGCGGAGAAGCATTTGAAAATGCTCCTAAGCTTTACAATTCCCGCAGCATATACTATGCAGCTCGCACTTATGATGCTCCTTTCCATTTCGTGGTCGGCGCTGGTGCCACATTCGGAACAGCGTATTGCTGGGGAATGTGTGTTATGGAAGAGATGCAGTGGATGCATACAAAGATCATCAACGCTGCTGAATTCTTCCATGGCGCTATCGAGCTTACTGAGAAGGACACTCCTTTTATCCTTGTCAAAGGTGAAGATGGCGGACGTGAGCTTGTTGAACGCGTAGAGCGTTTCATTGCTCCTCTCACAAAGGAAGTCATCGTATTTGACACAAAAGAGATTGAACTCCCAGTTGATGATGAATTCCGTCCGTTGCTCTCCTCTCTCTTGGCAGATGCCGTTGTATACACAATGATGAAGCCGTTTGAAGTAGAGAGAAACCATGACCTTAAAGTGAGACGCTACTATCGTCAGATGGAGTATTAATACCGTTAGTTTGTTTTTCTTTACTGCCGGGGAGGACAGCTCCCCGGCAGCAAAGAGAGGGTAGAGACCATGAAAGTCACAAATCTTGCAGAAGTAAAAGAAATGATCGGCCGTGTCGTTGATGGCGGAAAGGCCAGCGGCGGTTTTAATAACGTTGTGTTCCTGGCATGCGGAGGATCTCATGCATGCTTTGGCATCGGTGAGTATTTCCTGAGAAAAGAGTCCAAGAAACTATCTGTTTACAACATTACTGCAAATGAATTCAACTGTGTTCAGCCTGCATCTTTTGGCAAACAGAGCCTCGTTTTCTGCATGTCTCTTAGCGGAAAAACACCGGAGACATTGAATGCGGCAAAACTGGCAAAAGAGAAAGGAGCTACTGTAGTCGCTCTTGTTGCTGAAGAAGATGCTCCTTTAGCTGCAGTAGCAGACGAAGTCGCATATTACGGCATAGAGATTGGCAACACAGCTGATGTACAGAATCAGTATGTTGTTCTTGCGCTTGCAAATGAATTTCTTAATCAAACAGAAGGATATGACAAATACGGCGATATGATGACCGGGTTTTCAAGGATCATCGATGTCTGTGAGAATGCTAAGAAAAAGGTGCAGAAGCGTGCAATGCAGTTTGGCGTTGACCATAAGGATGAGCCGGTTGTTTATACTCTTGGTAGCGGCCCCAACTATGATGTCGCTTATATGATGAGTATTTGCATGCTCATGGAGATGGAATGGGTTCATTCTTCATCAATACATTGTGCTGAGTTTTTCCATGGACCGTTTGAAGTAACAGATCCTGACGTACCGTTCATTATGTTTGAAGGAGTAGGTCCTACAAGATGCTTGGACGAGAGAGCTTTGAGATTTGTACGTAATTATGGGAAAAAGTTAACTCTCATAGATGCTAAAGAACTTGGCATTGATACGTTGGATGAGAATGTAGTTGAATTCTTCTGCCCTGTGCTTTTGTGGACAGTAGCTCTGGAGTACTCTGAAGGGCTTGCTCAGGCGAAGAAGCATCCTCTCCTTATGCGCAGATATATGGGGAAAGTAGATTATTGATTTACTAAAGCTGTTCATAAACGATGGATAGCTTTTTCGTGTATATTTCTGTAACCAAAAAGTAACGAATTTTCCAGTAGATGAATACAATCTGATGTTGATTGTGCATACTACACAAAGATAACCTATAGGGGTTGAATAATGTATCAAAAATAGTCATAATAAATGTGTATCTATAACGATATATAACGAGCATAAGCGTTATAGAATGTTATGAATGAGAGATAGTAGAAGGGAAATGTGATATGAGCGAAGTTGTCCTTCAAATGAATCACGTCTCTAAGAACTTCGGCGGTGTCCATGCTTTGACTGATGTTAGTCTTACTCTTCATAAAGGCGAGGTTTTATGTCTGGTTGGAGAGAACGGCGCAGGAAAATCCACACTCATGAATGTTCTTACAGGTGTTGTTCAGCCCTCTTCAGGAGAGATCATACTCCATGGAGAGCCGGTAGTCATTAAGAACCCGTCAGATGCTTTCGCGAGAGGCATCAGTATCGTTCACCAGGAACTGGTACAGATGGGGAAATTAACAGTCGCAGAAAACATTTTTGCTGGTCGTCTACCAACTAAACATGGTCTTGTAGATTACGATCAGCTTTATAAGGACACTGAGGAGTTGATGGACAAGATCAACATTCACTTTGATCCTAAAGCAAAAGTTCGTCAGTTCAGCATTGCACAGTGCCAACTGATTGAGATCCTCAAAGCACTGTCTTATGATTCCTCAGTTATCGTTTTCGATGAGCCAACGGCAGCCTTAACCATTGATGAGTGCCAGATATTGTACGGAATTATCAAGGACCTGCAGGTACGCGGTGTTTCTGTCATATTTATCTCACACAGAATGGCAGATATTTATGCAGTCGGTGAGAATGTCGCGGTTCTCAGAGACGGCAAAAACTCGGGGTACGGTGTTGTCAGTGAGCTTACAGAACAGCAGATAATTGCCATGATGGTCGGCCGTCATATGGAAGATCAGTATGGTGAGAAGCACAATGTTCCAGGTGATGTAGTACTTAAAGTCAGGAATCTCAAAAACAACCGGGTGCACGGTGTTAACTTCGATGTTCGTGCAGGTGAGGTTTTGGGTTTTGGTGGGCTTATCGGAGCAGGAAGAACTGAAATACTTCAAGCTATATTCGGGATAGATAAGTATGAAGGTGAAGTTGAACTGGACGGCAAACAGATCCATTGTAAGAGCCCGGAAGAAGCTATAAAACATGGAATATCCCTGGTTTCTGAAAACAGAAAAGACTATGGACTTATCCTTAAACACGCAATTCTGAAAAATATAAGTCTCGGAATTCTTGATATGACCAGTAAACATGGGTTAGCTGACGCAAAGACAGAGAATGAAACCGCTCAGGAATTCATGGACAAGCTCCAGATCAAAGCTACTGATGGCAATACAAAAGCTATGGCATTGTCTGGTGGTAACCAGCAGAAAGTTGTTATCGCAAGATGTCTGGCTTCCAAACCAAAAGTGCTGTTCTTAGATGAACCGACACGAGGAGTTGACGTTGGAGCTAAAGCAGAAATATACCGAATCATTGATGATCTTGCCTGTCAGGGCGTTGCAATCGTTATGGTGTCTTCGGAACTTCCTGAATTGATTGCAATTAGTGACCGCATAATTGTCATGCGTGAAGGTGATCAGGTAGGTGAGATGCCTGCTAAGGAGGCCACTGAAGAAGGAATCATGGCCTTGTGTGTTTAATTCTTAATGAAATAAGAGAAAGGAAATGCGAACCGTGAAAACGAAAAATAGTTCTCTCATGAAGAAAATACTGCAGTCCCAGTATGCGAACCTGACGGGTATTATCGTTTTGATTATTACATTTGCAACGATCGTAACAATTGTTAACCCGTTGTTCCTCAGCAAGGCAAATATCCTGAACGTCGGAAGACAGATGGTCGTCTTTGGTATTATTGCCTGTGCGCTTTCTTTCCCGCAGATTGCAGGAAACACAGATATGGGTATTGAGTCTGTCGGAGCTCTTTGCGGAGCAATTACGTGCGAGTTGGTTTCAGCATCCAACCCGGGAATAATTCAGGCACAAATCCACCCTGTTCTGGCTATCATCATCGGTGTAGTAGTTGGAGCTCTTTGCGGACTACTCAATGGTGTATTGATTGCTTACACTACTATTCCTGCATTTATCGTAACGCTTGGTACTCAGACCGCTTTGCGTGGAATGACGTATATTGTTACAAATAATATGCCTATTGCTCAGCTTGACGAGAGATTCCTCTGGCTGTCTGAAGCAAAACTGTTCGGAATCAATATTCAGATATACTTCCTTGCATGTTTCTTCTTGGTAACAGCTTTCATACTCAACAAAACCACATTTGGACGTAAAGTATTCGCCGTTGGAGGAAATGCTCAGGCAGCATACCAGTCAGGTATCAATGTTAAGCGCATTACTCTATACTGCTATATCATTTGTGGAATCATAGCATCTCTTGCAGGAATCCTTCTTTCTGCTCGTACAAACTCAGCACAGCCTACTGCAATGAATGGTTATTCAACAGTTGCAATTTCTGCTTGCGCTATGGGCGGTGTTCCACTTGAAGGTGGTGAGGGCTCTGTAATAGGAATGGTATTCGGCTCTCTTATGATGGCAATGCTGACTAACGGAATGAATATGATGAAACTTTCCACAAACTATCAGTACATATTCCGTGGTGTCATGCTTATCCTCTCTGTCTTCTATGCACAGTGGATCAACAAGAAAACAGCATCTCTTGCAAGAGAGTAATTCTAATTCGTAAATTGTTCCCAAGTAGGGAAGAATATATATCAATGGAGGGAAAATATGAAAAAATTATTCGCTTTGTTGCTCATCCTCGTTCTTTCTTTCTCCCTGGTTGCCTGCGGTGGTAGCAGCGACGGTGGAGAGCAGCCTGCACCATCTGGTGGTGGCGATGCAGCTCCAGCTCCAGCAGAGAAAAAGATTCGTGTAGCAGCAGTCCCGCAGTATCCGCCGGAAGAGTGGGCACAGACCGTTCTTAACGGAATCCGTGCAGCTTGCAAGTATTACGGATATGAATGCGATGACTTCGACTGCAACGGTGAGACCGACCTGCAGAACAACATTCTTCAGGACTGCATTGTTCAGGGCTATGATGTAATCATCCTTCAGACTTGTGACGGAACATCTCAGGGTGCTATCGTTAAGGAAGCTATGGATGCAGGTATCGTAGTTGTCGACTTCGACTGCTTGGTAATGCAGGCTGATGGAACGTCCAACGCAACAGCATCTGTCAAGAACAACGACTACAACGGTGGTGAAGTTGCACTCCAGTTGCTGGTTGATGCAGTAGGTGAAGATGCGACTATCCTCTATGTCCAGGAGAACCCTGGTGTAGGTTCTGGTCTGTATCGTAACAATGGTTTCCGTGCAGCAGCTGAGAAATATCCGAACCTGAAGTTCTTGACAAGCCGTCCTTCCGAGTCCGGCCGTGCAGCATATCAGGCTTGGGTACAGGACTGGATCCTTTCCGATCCTGAGATCAAAGGTGTTTTCTGCTACTTCGGCGATGCTTCTATCGGCGCATATTATGGCTGCCAGGAAGCAGATCGTGGAGACATCAAGATCGTTGGTTATGACGCAACTCAAGAGCAGGTTGACATCATGAACAAAGATGGCAAAGACTGCAACCTTATTGCTTCTGTCGCACTGTTCCCTGGTGTTATGGGCGGTGTCTGTGTTGAGGCAGCTCATGAAGTTCTTACCAATGGCTATAAGAAGGGCACAGCAGACGAAATCGTCTGGATGGAGAATGGCCTTCTGACACCTGAAAACTCTGCAACATTCGTCGATACAATTTGGAGCGAACCGGTAACTGACTGGTCCAATTACGGCTGATAAGCATTGATTCAGAGTTTTTGATCTGACTTGAATCCGGAATGCGCCGGGATTCTTTCCCGGCGCATTCATTGGAAACAATTGTATAGGGCTCTAGTGGTATGGTAAGGACCCTGTATTTCGTATATGCCTATCATTAGGCAGTCATACTGACCACATGAGACCATGGCTTTTTGCAGTGGTCTTTTTATTTGTTTTCTTTTTTCAGGAAAATGAGGTTTTAGGAGAAACAAAATGGCAAAGATAAAGAAGGAGCAGATACTTGGAACCAACTTTTCATATACAGGCCATCGCCTAAGTTATTGGTTTGAATCCATGAAAAGGCTCGATGTTTCCAGAGTGGAATTCTATGGCTGTGCTCCGCATTGTTACTTGTATGATGTCACTCCTCAGAGAGCATTTTCTATTTCCCGCCAGTTGAAAGAGAATGGCATAGAGGTGTGTGTTTTCACTGCTGAGCAGTGTAATTATCCTGTCTCCACGGCGATAAATGATTATCGGGTGAGAGAGCGTTCATTAGAGTATTACGAAAGAGCACTGGATGTTGCTTCAGTGCTTGAATCTCCATATATGCAGATGGTCACGGGTGGCGGATACATCGGAGATGATCCGGAGGAGGATTTCCAGCGCACTATTGATGCAATGTACCGCATCGTTAAGCACGCGGAAAAAGTCGGTGTAACCATTGTGCTTGAGTCAGACCCAACTACTTCTGTAAAGAGTATGGCTGATGTTGCCCGGGTGTTGGAAATCATCAACAGTCCTAATCTCGAAGCTCTTATAGACACGAATGGTCTTATGGGCTCAGGAGAGGATTTTGCAGAAGTATTGAACAAAATTGGCAGCCACGTGAAACATATGCATTTTATAGATGCGATCGGTCCCCAACATTGTCTGATTCCCGGAACGGGAAATCTTCCGTTGGAGAAGGATCTTGAGATCATGGCTGAATACGGATATACCGGAACATTGACCCCGGAATTATGGGGAACCAGATACAACGACTGGTGTGAAGAAGCAATGCGCCAGAGTCTGGAATTCCTGAGAAGCAGAGCGGAGTAGGAGGGAAGTAAAGTGAAAAGAGAACAGTTTTACGGATGCAATTTCCACTATACCCGTCATCCGCTTTCATATTTTATCGATTCGATGAACCGTTTTGATGTGCATAAGATCGAATTCTATGCAGCTTCTCCGCATATGTATGTCGATGACTATACACCTGGTGAAGCCAGGGAGATCAGAAGACAGTTGGATAACGGAAATCTGGAAGTAATGATCATTACGGCAGAACAGTGCCTTTATCCGATCTCCATGGCCGTAGAAGATCCTTTCGCAAGAGAGCGTTCTATGCGCTACTATGAGCGGGCTCTAGAGCAGGGTTATGAACTCGGTGCAAAAGCTCTTCAGATCATGGGCGGTTTTGCTTCATATGAAGAGATGGAAGAGAACAACTATCACAATAGAGTTCTGGATGGGTTGTATCGTGTATGCAAACATGCTGAAAGACTCGGAATGAAAGTAATACTTGAATCCGATGTTACTTCAACAGTACGTGATGGAGCAGCCATCAAAGCCACTATAAAAGAACTTGGGCTCCCTAACATTACGGGAATGATCGACTTTGGGGCTAGCTGGCACGTTGAGGATTTTGAAGAGACAGTAAAACTCCTTGGGGAAGATCTCTATCATATCCATGCAAACGATGTTAAAGGGAACGATTACTGCAAGGTCATCGGAACAGGCGATATTCCGATCAAAGAGTGGTTTGCGATTCTTGATAAGTACAACTACAAAGGTGGCATCAGCCCGGAACTTTGGGGATTCCAGTACATAAACTGTGCGGATGAAGCATATGAGCAGGGACTGAAATTTTTCGAAAGCTACTTAAAAGAAACCGGTCAAATGTGATTTTTGGTATTGCAAAAGGATATAATACGTTATATAATGATTGCGTGAGTAATGCTACTACTGACCAATAAATTGTTTAAGGAGAATATCGATGTTTGACGTCAAGAAAATGATCGCCGAAGTGTTGGCGAAAACAGAGGTCAAGAACATAGCTTTCGTAGGCTGTGGCGGATCTCTTGTGTGCTTCCATGCACCGTATTATTTCGTGACCCGTGAGGCTGAGAACCTTGCTGCTTTCTATTGCAATGCACATGAGTTCACAAATGATCCTCCAAAGGGTGTTGGCAAGAATACTCTCGTGGTATGTGCTTCCCGTCGCGGAACGACAAAGCAGACTGTCGAAGCAGCTGCAAAGGCAAAAGACCTTGGCGCTACTGTAGTCGGACTTCAGTTCGGAGAAGATGAGACACCTCTGAAGAACACCTGTGATTATACGATCTCTTTCAAGGATGTAGGCGCTGACGGTGCTCTCTTTGAAGAAGGCAAAGGCGCAACAGCTCTTAAGATCGCTTATGAGTTAGTTCATCAGCTCGAAGGCAATGATGCTGTGTATGAGAAGATGGTTGACGCCATGGCCAAGATGAATGAGCTCCTTCCCAAAGCAGTTGTTGCTGTAGTTCCGGAAGCAGTCAAATTCTCCATGGAATACTATAAAGATGAGATCATCTATACACTTGGTTCCGGTACCGCCTGGGGTGCTGCACATGGCGAGTCAATCTGCATCTTCATGGAAATGCAGTGGATCAACTCCTGTGTCATTCATCCTGACGAGTTCTTCAACGGACCGTTTGAGATTACAGAGCCCGAAACAGCATATCTGTTCCTGAAGAGCACAGGAAAGACCCGCGAAGTAGATGACAGAGCTCTCCGTTTCCTGGATAAGTTCAACCGTCATACAACAGTCATTGACGGCGCAGAATATGGTATGTGCGAACTTGGCGAAGTATCAACATACTATGATCAGGGATTCTATGATGGAGTTCTCGGAGTATACAACGATCTGCTGGCAGACCGCCGTCAGCATCCGCTGAGCTGGAGAAAATATATGTGGAAATTCGGATATTAATCCATTTCTGCAGCTGAATTGAAGAATATTACAGCCTGCATGTGGAACGCATGCAGGCTGTTTCTCTAAATCGAATAGAAGGTACATTATGAAAGAAAAGAAAGCAGTAATATTTGATGTCGATGGTTTGATGCTCAACACAGAATTCGTGTGGCTTGAGTGCTGGATGAAAGTGGGCAATGATCATGATCTCCCTGAGTTCGGCCCTCTTTTTCATAAGGCAGTCGGCACAACAGGAAAAGATATAGAAGACATGCTGGATAGAGAGCTTCCCTTTGTTTCTGAAGAAGAAAGGCGCCAATTGATGGTAGATGTCCGAAAATACGGCAGCAAAGTCACTGACGATAAACTGGTAAAGATGCCCGGATTGATTGAACTGCTTGATTATCTGGAAAGCGAAGGATACCGTGTTGCTGTTGCCACGACAACCAGCAGGGATCTTACAGAATACCGTCTGAAAAAAGAAGATGTTTATAACAGGTTTGAGTATATCCTCTGCGGAGATGAGGTTGTAAAACGCAAACCCGATCCTGAGATTTATCTCAATGTGCTGAAAGCGTTGAAGCTTGATCCGGAGGAGGTTCTTGTACTGGAAGATACAGGTTACGGAGTTGCTGCTGCCCATGCGGCTGGATGTGATGTTATAATGGTGCCGTCAGTAAATGAACCTACAAAAGACGAAGAGGATGTCGCGCTTGCCATAGTGAGTGACCTTTATGCTGTTAAGTCAATAATCGAGGAAACGATGGAATGCACGAATCCGAAGGAGATCTAGATGCTGAAGATATGCGGGAAAGTATTAGAAAGCGGAAGTAAACTTAAGTGCAGTTTAGGTCCTGAAGGTTATCCTATGCCGGTAACACTGGTTTCCGGTAAAAATCCGGGAAAGACTTTGCTTATTACGGCACAGATCCATTCCGGAGAATATGCAGGTACTCCTGCTGTGATCAGATTGGCAAACGAAGTAGACCCTGACATGCTGGATGGCAACCTTGTCCTTTTTCATCTGGTCAATATCACAGGGTTTTATGAGGGAATGAATGCATATGTTCCTGAAGACCACGGCAACCTGAACGGATGTTATCCGGGCAATACAGATACGGTTTCCGGAAGGATCGCATCATTCTTTGTCAATGAAGTATTTCCTTTTGTTGATGCCGTAATAGATCTTCATGGCGGTGGTATGAATGAGAGGTTGTCGCCATGTTTGTTTTATCCCGGAGCGAATGATGATGTAAGGAAAAAATCTATTGAGATCGCTGATGCGACGGATATACCTGTTTTTATCATGTCAAGATCGACAACAGGAGAGGTAGGATATGCAGGAAATATTTTAGGTATTCCTTCATTGCTTCTGGAGCGTGGTTACGGTGGTATGTATGAGAAGGAATGGGGTGATAAATACTACAGAGACCTCAGGTTGATACTTGATAATCTGGGAATGTATCATACAGATATGGTCACTGCATGTGAAAAAAGGGATTTCACAGAAGCGATATATATGGAATCCGCTGATAACGGTCTGTGGTACCCAGCAGTTGAGCTGAATCAGGTAGTTCACAGCGGAGATTATATGGGTAAAGTGGAAGACCTTTACGGCAATATTTTGAGCAAATACTATGCTCAGGCTGATGGTGAGGTGATGTATTATCGCACTTCCATGAATGCTGTCAAAGGTCACAACCTTGTTTCTTATGTTTTGTACTGAATCCTGAAAAGATGGCTCTGAGCCATCTTTTTTTGGTATCATACTATCAGTAGGAAAAAGGAGAAAAGTGCCATGAACAAACGAGAAAGAGTGCTTAGAGCATACAGAGGAGAGAGACCGGACAGAGTTCCTGCAGCATTCTGGTATCACTTTCCTTCAGACTGTGTATATGGGGAGAAGGCAGTGCAGGCTCATCTGGATTTTTTCAATTCCAGCGGAACAGATCTGTGCAAGATAATGAATGATAATTTATGTCCCAAGGACCCGGAGATCAGAAATGCCTCAGACTGGATGAAGTTCAGTGCATATTCAATGGACGAGGAATTCATCACAAGGCAGATCGACCTTATCCGTGAGATAGTCTCCAGGATGGACGGGGAAGCAGTGCTTCTTGCTACTGTTCATGGACTGGTGTCATGTGCATACCATATATTTGGAGGCAGCGACCTGTACGAGATAAACGGAACGCTTCTCGGCAAACTGGTAAGAGAAGATCCTGCAGCAATGCACCATTGTTTCTCGCAACTGGCTGAATATATCAAAAAGTTTATCAAGCTGTGCTTAGAAGCAGGAGCAGACGGCATATATTATGCTTCACTTGGAGGAGAGCGCCGTATGTTCACAGATGAGGAGTTTGCGGAATTCATTGCCCCGTATGAGATAGATATTCTGAACTCGATTCCGAAAGTCCCGGCCTTCAACGTGCTTCATATGTGCAAAGCAGACCTTAATCTGGAAAGATATCTGAAATATCCTGCAACAGTCCTTAACTGGGGTGTCCATGAGAGGAATATTTCGCTCCTGGAGGGGAAAAAATTGTTTGGTGAAGATAAGGTATATCTGGGCGGAATGGACGACAGAGACGGTGTTTTGGTGTCAGGAAGCAAAGAAGAAATAGAAGCTGAAGCAAGGAAAGTGGTCAGCGAGATGGGGTGGAAGAAATTTATGCTTGGAGCAGATTGCACTCTGCCAACCAATCTTTCTTCTGACAGGATAAGGGCAGCAATAGCCGGCACATATTTGGATTGAAGGCAGGAGATTATGGGCTTATTTGCAATTGGCGATCTGCATCTTCATTTTCAGACAGACATAAAGGTTAAAGGGCAGACAAAGGGTGTCTGGCGAGATCATGAGAGGAAATTTAAAAACGCCTGTGACCGGCAGATCACAGACAAAGATACGCTTGTGCTTGTGGGGGACCATACATGGGGCAAAAACCTGTCCGAGTGCGAAGAAGATTTTTCGTATATAGAATCGCTGCCTGGAAGGAAGATACTGCTTCGCGGAAATCACGATATGTTCTGGGATGCAAAGAAGACGTCTGAATTAAACGAGAGATTTCAGGGCAGGCTCGAATTCCTGCAGAACAACTACTACAGTTATGAAGACTATGCGCTTGTAGGGACAAAAGGGTTTACCTTTGAAGGACCATTCTATCTGAACAGAAAAGGTCAGATAATCGGATGGGATGAAGAAAGGGAAAAGCATGCGGATTCCCTGATAGCCAGAGAAGCAGAAAGACTCAGAGTTTCATTCGAAGCTGCAAAGGCAGATGGATTCAGGAAGTTCATAATGTTCCTGCACTACCCTCCAACAAATATCCTGGAGGAAGAGAGTATATTTACAAAGATGGCGAAAGAATATGGGGCAGAACAGGTAATATATGCTCATAGCCATGGAGAAATGAGGTTTCATGACAGCCTGGAAGGAATGGTGGATGGAGTATATTATTCCCTTGTATCAGGCGATTTCCTCAAATGGTGCCCCAAAAAGATATTATGAAGAACAGCAGAAAATAAGAGCCGTATCCGGTATCATCTCCGGAAACGGCTCGATTTTTTACTTCAGACTCATAACATAGATCTGGCACGGGTTGTCATCACCCCATATTATCGGTATACACTCAAATTCCTTGAAGCCAAGGCTTTTGTAGAAGGCATTGGTCACGTCATACTCTTTGTACATACCTTCTTTTACCGTTTTTACCTGGAAGAATTCATAGCCAAGCTCGCTGGCTTTTTTCTTAGCGGCATTGAACAGTGCTGTACCGATTCCCATGTGATGATATTGCGGATGTACCCCCATAACAGCCAATTCGACGGTGGCGTTTCCTGTTTCCTTGAGACACAGAAAACCTTTGGGACCATCATTTGTGTCAGCGCAGAAGAACAGCCAATCAGCTGAATCAGCGATATACTGCTCACGGTATTCTGTAACTTCGAACCAGTCGGTAAGTGTTTCCAGAATCAATCTTGCGATTTGCACTCTTTCTTCCCGTTGTTCAACAAAACGAATTTCGAAATCCATGAATATTCTCCTTAAAAAAACACTAGTATTAGCAATGTTCTAAAAAATGTCTCCAGATATCTTCTGCGGCTTCCTGAGGGGTTCTGTTATTGTCTATCAGATAGTCACGGAATGAATCGTACATTGGTTTGCGGATATTGAACAGATCATTGAGATCCATTGAAAGAGATATCGGACGGCCTTCCTTTGAAAGCAGGGAAAGATCTCTGTCCAATTGGTACAAGATCCCGTTCTGATGAAGGAGGTCATAGTTCTCTTCTCTTGTAACAGAACCGCCTCCTGTGACCAGTATGATTCCGCTTTCTTTTCCGTATTTCGCCAGCTGTCTCGTCTCGAGTTTTCTGAATCCGCTTTCGCCTGATTCAGAAAAGATAGCTGGAATAGAAATGCCGGCATCTTTTTCGATCTCAGTATCTATATCTATAACAGGCCTTTCTGACAGTTTTCCCAACAGATTGCCGACCGTCGTTTTACCGCATCCCGGCATGCCGATTATAACTATGTTCTCGGTCTTCGCTCTGATCATAGAGATGAGATTTTCTATCTCTGCGGCTGGTGTCGTTTTGCCGGTAAACAATCTCTCGGATTCACAGGCCTGGGCGACAAGCATCGGAAGGCCGCCGGAGTAGGGGATAGCAAGTTTTTCAGCCTGCATCAGAAGCTTTGTTCTGGCTGGATTGTAAATTACGTCAAGAACGCAGTTCAGACTGCTGAAAACAGTCAGATCCACAGGGGATATGCCTGTGTCAGGATACATTCCCACCGGCGTAGTATTGATCAGTATATCGAAATCAGAATACTCGGAGAGCGAGTCATAGGTTGGATGCTCTGTCCTCGAGATAGAAACTATCTGAGCTGCACCTTCCTTACGGGCAACATATGTGGCTGTCCGGGACGTTCCGCCGGTACCGAGTATGATGACTTTTGCGTCCTTGAAGGAAGCTCCTGCTCGCTTAGCCATATATGATAAGCCATAAGCATCAGTATTGTAGCCTATCAGCCCGCCATTGCCATCCGGTATAAGCGTATTGACACTGCCTATCTCAGAAGCGCTTTCATCAAGAGATGAACAGAAAGGGATCACAGATCTTTTGAATGGGATCGTTACATTTAATCCGGCTACAGTATGCTGGCTGAAGAACTGATCCAGAACTCCGTCAGCGATCTCAAATAGCTGATAATCAGTATTTCCCAGTTCTTTATGGATGGGTACTGACCAGCTGTGCCTTAGGGTTGAGCCGATCAGACCATATACAGGTTCACTCATTTTTGTTCTCCGGCTGATCTTCTTTGCCTGAATAAGCCATGGCCTCTTTCTGTGAAAGATGTTTGACCTGACAGGCCTTGGAGAGTTCCATCAGTGTACTGAAAAGCTGGCGGGCATAGATCGCCTTATCACCGGCTTTTTTCTGTACATCCTCAAGGATCTCGTTTTCCCGCACTCTGTTGAGAATCGGGAGACTGTGCTCTTTTTTATAATCTGCGATCTGCTCAGAGCATTCCATACGCTCAAGAAATAGTGAGAGGATCTTGTCATCTATCTCATCTATTCTGTTTCTTAGATTTTTTAGTTCCATTGTCAACCTCCGAGTAGAACATCCAGTAAAACGCATGAGACGGCAGCTTCTACTACAGGAACGGCACGAACAGCGATACATGCATCATGTCTGCCATTTATAGAGATCTCTGTTTCCTCCATACGAGACAGCGACACTGTCTTCTGCGGCAGACCTATAGAAGCCGTTGGTTTGAAAGCGACCTGCACCAGAATAGGCATCCCGTTTGAGATACCTCCCTGTATGCCTCCGGAATTGTTCGTCTCTGTGGCTATCCTGCCGTCTTTTATGCAGAAAGGATCATTGTGTTCAGATCCTCTCTGATATGCGGCAGAGAAACCGGAACCGAACGAAACGCCTTTGACACCTGGTATTCCGAACAAAACGCCTGCCAGCAGGTTTTCCAGTCCGTCAAACATCGGATCTCCGTACCCGCCGGGGAAAGATGTGACACAGCATTCAACGATGCCTCCCACAGAATCCTGCGTCTCGGATGCCGAAAGTATCTCTTCTTTCATCGTTATCATCGCATCTTCATTGATAACCGGAAGCTCTTTTGCCGCCAGATCATCAAACAGATCTTTTGAAGGGTACAGCGGAAAGGATTCATCAATTGCTGTTCCCACAGACATCAGGTGTGCGCCAACATTTATCCCGCGGTCTTCCAGAAGCTGCTTGGCAATACCTCCTGCTATACACAGCGGGGCAGTAAGGCGTCCGGAAAAATGTCCGCCTCCGCGAAGATCCACCGAATCACCATATTTAAGCCTTGCTGTGTAATCCGCGTGGGATGGCCTTGGTGTATCTGCCAGTGACTCATAATCTGAAGAACGTTGATCGGAATTATAGATCACAGCAGAAAGAATCTCACCGGTCAATGTGTTGCCTTCCAGTCCTGACTGAAACTCAGGAGAATCGGATTCTTTTCTTTTGGAAGTCAGAGAGTTCCTCCCGGGAGCGCGTCTTTCCATAAATGCATTAAGCTTGTCGAGATCTATCCTGGAACCGGCGGGAAATCCCTGAACATCAACACCGATCGAGGGGCCGTGCGACTCTCCCCAAATAGATACTCTCAGTGCTTTTCCGAATTCAGATGACATTGACAATTCCTCCGATAGATCTAAAGTCGTCAAAGAAAGTGGGGTAGGATTTGCTGACTGATTCAGCATTTGTAACGGTTACGGGTGTATCTGTAAGGCAAGACGCTATCGCAGCTGCCATTACGATTCTGTGGTCACCGAAGGAATCAATGGTTCCTCCTCTGATATCAGAACCTCCGGATATGACCAGCGAATCAGGAGAGGATCTTGCCTGGCAATTTAGACTGCATACCATTCTTTCTATAGAGATTATCCTGTCGCTTTCTTTGTACCTCTGGCGTTCCGCGTTTACGAACTCAGTGTTTCCGTCTGCTGCCATTGCAGCGACAGCAAGAGAAGGCATAAGGTCAGGGTTCGAATCGATATCGATAGCAGCTCCGTGCAGTCTGGCTCCTTCTGAAAGTATTCCGCCGGAGCTGGTTTTGAGATGAGCGCCAAAAGACTCAAGGATATGTATTATGTTTTTATCTCCCTGAGGAGAAGAAACTTCCAGGTTTTTTACAGTTACCGAATTACAGCCGTTCAATAGACCTGCTACCAGAAAAGCAGATGCGTTGGACCAGTCTCCGCCTATTGTGACAGTTCCCGGTGAACGGTACCTTATTGGTCCGGACAGATAATACCTGTCTCCGTCACGAATGACATTGACTCCGAATTTCGACATTATATCGACGGTGATATCGATATATGAAGAAGAACGCAATTCGGTTGACAGAACGATATCGCTGCCACTGTCGAGAAGAGGAAGCGTGAGAAGCAAGCCGGACAGGTACTGGGATGTGACATTGCCTGATATGTAGAACCTTCCGTCTGACAGATTACCGGATAATTCCAAAGGAAGTCCTTTGGCTGAACTTGTTATTCCGTGTTCTTCCAGAGTAATCAGAAGATCCGAGATAGGCCGTTCAGAAAGATGTTCTCCGCCAGTGAAACTGGCATTAAAAGAAGATGCTGCGGCAATAGGGAGCATAAACCTAAGCGTTGACGCACTCTCTCTGCAGTCCATTTCCGGTCTGCAGGTACGGGATGAAAGCGGACGCACATGGAACATGTTGGGAACGAACGATATGTCTGCTCCGAGAGCGCATAAGCATGATATTGTAGCTTTGATATCATCCGGGATGATTTCTTCGTATGCGTATGCTGATCCCGGGATGATGATATCGGTCTGATCTTCACAAAAAGAAGCGCAGATCAACGCACGGTGCAATTCGGATTTGGACGGAATTGCCGTGACTGTTCCTTTTAAAATAGAAGGGGTGATCTGAACTGTCATTCTGCTATCTCGATTTTGATATGATACAGGAATACGTAACAATACCATTTTCGCTAAAGGAAGCAAAGAAATCAAGATAATTGCATGCTGTAGCGGAAAGAGCAAGATACTGGTTATAATGAGAGAGAAAAAGGAGAACGTCGGATATGGATAATTGGGGAGAAAAGATGGAATACTGTTTTTCCAGATTGGAGGAACGTATTTTAAGTGCGGTCGATAAAACCGATACAGACATTTTGTTTGACGGCTTCAGGCAGATCAGTTTACCAACACTGGTTACAGGAGTCGGCGGTTCAAGCGTAGTAAGCGCTTATTTCAGCAAGGTCATACGCACAAAGAACAATGTCATATGCAACGAAGTAATGCCGAGAGATATGCTGTACATGCCGCTGGATGGATACAGAAACGTTGTGGCGTGCAGCTATTCGGGGAAGAATATAGGTGTTAAAGCGTCATTCGCTAACGGACTGAAGAAGTATTTATATTCCGTAAATACTATTGAAGGCACAGAACCCTTGCAGTACACAGTATCTGAGGAAGAGGAGAGTTTTGTTTCTGTTTCCGGTACTTTGATCCCGATGTCATTGCTGTTGCTATACTATGCGGATGACGATACAGATCTTCTGAAAGAGATAATCCGTACATCCGTAAACTGGTCCGGTCTTCCTTCTTCGAAAGTTATCGAGGTCCTTTACGGATATGAACAGAGTACTGCCGCCAGAATGCTTGAGTCGACGATGACTGAAGGGGCTTTGGCTGCTCCTGTCCTGCATGAAAAATACAACTATTGCCATGGAAGATGCCAGCTGAATGATGAACAGAAAAATGATCTCATATATTTTCCGGGGGATAACGGCCTGGATGAAATATATGAGATTGAACTGCCGACTTTTTACAGATCTGTTACTAGGATGGAAGGCAGATACTCGGACCCGGTCGTAAATGATTTCTATCTGACATATCAGTCACTGCTCCTTTGCAAAGCTATTGCTGAGGATAAGGGAAAGGATCTCAGCAGGAAGAATGTACCGGATATCAGCGATAAACTGTATCTATATATCGG
This sequence comes from Oscillospiraceae bacterium, assembly GCA_017432285.1. Classification (GTDB taxonomy): domain Bacteria; phylum Bacillota; class Clostridia; order Oscillospirales; family Ruminococcaceae; genus RUG11783. Next base: position 164,297 of record JAFRJM010000006.1, read on the forward strand.
AGATATGTAGTGGTGGTATAATTTAACAAAACCGAAAAGAGAGCTGCATTGAAGATCACACTGGAAAATCTGAATAAGATATATATCGCAAGAAGTAAAGGATACAGCGAGCAGATCGTTGCTGTCCGTGATTTCAGTTTCGTATTTCCGGAAGGGAAGATGGTATGTCTGCTTGGACCCTCAGGATGCGGGAAAAGCACACTGCTCAGTCTGATCAACGGGTTGGAGACACCGGATTCCGGAAAGATCTATTTTGGTGATGAAGATGTTACCGAATGGCCACCGGAAAAACGAGCGGTAGGTATGGTGTTCCAGAACTATGCTCTGTATTCTCATATGAGCGTCAGGCAGAATATCAGGATGCCCCTTGAGAATCCGTTCAGAGGAGAGACGCCGGAAAAGAGAGAACAGGACAGAAAAGTGGAGGAGATAGCAGACCTGATCCAGATCAGGGAGCTCCTTGATCGAAGGCCGGATGAACTGTCTGGCGGACAGCAGCAGAGAGTTTCCATCGCACGTGCACTGGTGCGGAGACCGGAAATCCTTCTTCTTGATGAACCATTGTCGAATCTTGATAAGATGCTCCGCATGCAGATACTCGAGGAGATAAGAAAGATCCAGGAAGACCTTCATGTTACAACTGTCTTTGTCACACATGATCAGGAGGAGGCGATGGGGATCGCAGATCTGATCGTTGTTATGAGAGACGGCATGATCCAGCAGGCAGGAAGTCCAGAGGAGGTATACCGTTTTCCGGACAACATATTCACTGCAAGATTCCTTGGATATCCTGAGATCAATCTGGTGTCCGGGAGTGTCCGCTCTGAAAAACTGTACTGCGGTTCAGACCTGCTGTTTGATTCTATGGCTCTTGAAGATCAGGATGTGATCATAGGGATACGTCCTGAAGATCTGGAGCTTAGAGAAGACGGCGTTATCTTATGCAGGTACAACCGTTCGGAGATACAGGGAAAAGACCGCATTCTAGTTTGTGAATATCATGGCGCAGTACTGAAAAGTATTCTGCCTACGGGTTTTGAGGAGATTTCAGAAGGAGAAGTACGGTTCAGTTGCAAAAAAGAAAAGCTTATGCTTTTTTCTCCTGAGACCGGTAACAGGATCGTATTGTGAACAAACTGTTAATCTTTAACGCTTTACCTTGACAGCGTGCTGAAAGGTGGTACTATATTGCCAGATAAAGGGGAGTAGCGGAACACCGTAAGGTGATCTTGAAACCGTCATTACGAAGCAACAGCTTCCGTATCAAGTGAGACTGCAAGACTTTTATCGTGATTACGAGTCACGGTAGAGGTCTTATTTTTTTGCGCTTCTGCTGTGACAGAAGAAACGGAGGATTTTGAAATGTACAACAGAGAAAAGGAAGTCCGCGAGGCAATAAATGCAGGGCAGAGAGCGCTTGACAGTTTATATCTTGCAGAACGCAAGATGAGCAACGCATCAGATTGGGGATTCCTTGATCTTCTGGGAGGAAAATGGTTTTCAGGACTTATGAAACATTCAAATCTCAGTGATGCGACCGTGCTTTTGCGTAAAGCGAAAAGAGAGGTAGAGCAATTCCGCTCTGAGCTCGGTGATATCCGTGATATACCGGACATGTCATATGAGATAGGAGATTTCCTCACGTTTGCAGATTTCTTCTGGGACGGTCCGATAGCGGACATTTTAGTGCAGTCCCGTATCAGGGATTGCAGAAGAAAGATCGATGATGCGACGCTCAAGATAGAGCGTATCATCAGAGAACTGAAACAATACGTATGAAGGAGGACAATAAAATGATCATTCTGTTCTTTTTAATCATTGGATTAGTATTTGAAATTCTTCGCTTCACTATCCGTATAGCAGGAAAACTCGCAGGAGCATTCTTTGGATTTGCAATATTCCTTGCAAGCATTTCATTTGCAGCTCATGCAGTGGTGCTGATCTTCAGACTTCTGCCGGTAGCAGTATTGTTCATGATCGCAATGTCGCTCCTGTCATTTGCCTGAACAGGCAAATAGGTAATACGGTCTGCCATGGAAGTTTCCATCCAATAATGTGTGGAGGCTTCAAAAAGGCGGACCGTTTTGTTATATTTGTAGCGAGATCGCTGGAGAGGTGTGTGTGATGAACGAGATCCTTTGCAGACAGCTGGCTTTAGACTACTGCTGTTCAGTGGAAGATATTGCGGACAGCTGCAACCATTTTTCCGTATATTCGCCATTAAATGGAAGACGGTTATACAAAAATGATGATAATGTGTTCCTGAAAATTGCAGTAGTTGGCGGTAAGATACTTTTTTCCGGCAGACCTGATATTATCGATTGGTGCAGGGAAAGGTATTCCAAGACGGGTGGGGAATGGTTTTTTGAACCCGGAACGATCAGGGATCTGGAACGCAGACTGCATGAAGATAGATATACGGTCAGGATGCTTCATCCGTTTTACATTGCGGATCGGATTTCTCCCGTTTTTACCGGTAATTACGATGTAAGATGGTACGAAGGATCCGAGATCGAGGTCTTCAGGGGAGATAAAAGATGGAACGAAGCTTTATCTTTCAGCGTAACTGCTCCGGATGTCCTGGCAGTTACTGCGGAACGCGGGGATGAGATACTCGGTATGGCAGGGGCAAGCATGGATAGCCCGATAATGTGGCAGATAGGGATAAACATTGCCGATGGGTACAGCGGCATGGGAATTGGTACTGCTTTGGTGTCGCTGCTTAAAAATGAGATTCTCAGTAGGGGGATACTCCCTTTTTACGGCACTTCATTTTCTCATTTAGCATCACAGCGAGTAGCCCTGGGCTCTGGTTTTGTTCCCGCCTGGGTAGAGATGTCTACTCACCCAGATGTAAAATTGTGATACAATAACAGCGAAAACAGTTGGAGGATTTGACAGATGTACTCTGAAATCGAAAGTTGGCTCGACAATGTGCTGAACACAGAGATCCCTGATGATACAAAAGGATTTATCTTCAATCTTTATGACGATGGTGATGACAACTGGTCTATGGAGGTCGTTGCAACATCCAGATTCGATGAGAATGACCCGGACTGGGGATGCGATGAGATCGATGACTTCGGTACACGGGATGAACCGTTCTCATGGGAAGAGCAGGCGGGATGGGAGACGATCCAGGACAAATGCTCGGAGATAATTGCAGAGTATCTTTCAAACGGCGAGTATTCTGGAGTTCTGAAGAAAGCTGAAGGTGTTGGAGTCGGATTTGTTGACGGAGATCTGGAGATCATTTATACCCGGGATTAGCAAGAGTGTTTTTTGAAAGAATTAAGGTATCCGATATCGGATACCTTTTTTGTGCAACAAAATATTGATATTAGAGAACATTAATAATAGGATATGAGAGTTTTTGCCGTAAAACTCGTTTTATGTGATGAATACATCATGGAAGGAGGGACCGAATTATTCATGGATAACGGTGCAAGTAGCTACCGCCGTTTCCTTGAAGGCGACAATGAGGGATTTGTAGAGATAATTCGTGATTACAAAGATGGACTTATGCTGTATCTGAATGGTTATGTCCACGATATCCATGATGCTGAGGATCTGATGGAAGATACTTTCGTGAAAATCTATGCCAAGCGCCCGCGTTATTCCCAGAATTATTCATTTAAGACATGGCTTTATACCATAGGCAGAAATGTGGCGATTGACCATCTCAGGCGGGAAAAACGAAGAAACGCCAGGTCATTGGAAGACATGGGAGACACAGTAGCGGATAAGGTACAGCTTGAACAGGATTATCTGAAAAAAGAAGACGATGTAATTTTGATATCTGCAATGGACCGCATGAACAGCGAATATCGGCAGACCCTTTACTTAAAGTACTTTGAGGACCTTTCAAATGAAGAAATAGGGAAGGTTTTAGGCAAAACCAGAAGACAGGTAGAGAATCTTTTGTACAGAGGAAAACAAGCTTTAAAAAGCATAATTGAACAAGAGGATAATTTACGATGAGATCGTATTTAGAAGTATCAGAACGCGTTTTTGAGCGCGGAGAGAAGTTAAGAGGCGAATATATAAGCAAAAGGAAAAGGATTATAACATTGAGCTCATCTTTGGCAGTATGTCTTGTGATAGGAATAGCAGTTTGGACCGCAATGGAAAAGAACATCGTTACCACAAATGAGCTGATTTCGACTGACAAGGAACATACCTTTACAGAGGGTTTTGACTTTGAAAACAGTCCTGAAAAGGATAAAGAGCCTATGGTTTCCTCTGTGTCTGAAGAAGAAAATAAGGGTTCAGAAGGAACGGATTCCTTGAAAGACAGTGTTTCGCAGAAGGAACAGAATCCGGCCGGAAATGACGGCAGCTCGGTCTATTTCAGTGATAATAACGAGTACAACTCGTCAATCTCTTCTGAGGAGAATGGATCAGACGGTGCGGAAGATCGGAAGATGGCTGGTTCTGAGGTACAATCTTCTTCTGTATTTATGCCTGCTAAAGGTGGGGTCGTAGTTTACAACGATATTAAAGAGTATTGTGATAAACTTAATGAAACAAATTCAGACGAGAAAATCCCTGTAAGAATCGATGTATATTGGGAAGGGGAACTGATCACAGATCAGGCTGTACTGAATGATGAAAAGATCAGGCTGGAAGAAGCAGGTTTATATTCGGAGATAAAGCAGGAGGAGGAGCAGTTCATCCTTGTTGCAGATCTGACTGCTGAGGAACTGCAGAAATTCCCCGGATCAGAACAAAATGGTTATATTCTGCGTCTGTATACGGATTAGGAAAGAAAGGAGCGTTATGAAAAGGATTGTTATTTTAACGTCGCTGTTTTTAATGCTGTGCTTTCTTGCAGGATGTGCAGAAAAGGAAACATCTGCTCCGGAACCTGCAGAGGTGTCTTCCGGAAAAGAAGAGACGTCTGATCCTGCACTGGTTGAAGATGATGCTGATCCGTTATTTGCTGAAAATGATGAGGAAGTCAGGGATTATTTAAGCAGTTTCGAAAACAGGGTGGGGAGCAGCGATAAAGTATTCTATACCACATTTCCTGTTACGGAAGACACTTCAATCTGGGACAGATTTATTGAACGGTCATCGGCTGGCGAGAAGGCTGAGATAACAATAGGGCAGATTACTATAGAAGGGGATCTGATCTATTCATATCTCTTTTACAACGGAGAAAGCTATTATATGGGTGTTGATATGTCCAGGGATAAATTCAAAGGCGATCTGGACGGATTTTATTCATGCCGGGGCTGGTATCTGCAGCTGGACATAACAGATGTCGATGAGGAAGAATACAATCTTTCTTCCGGGAAATATGAGAGAGTAATAGCATATCTCACGCAGCTGGATTACAGTGCCATAAAGATGGAGGAAGGCCAGGTATATAATATGCCTGTGGAATTCGGTGTATGCAGTTTTATAAGGGCAAAAGCACAGTGAATATTGAAAAAAGTCATACAAAAAAGCCGCATCGCTGCGGCTTTTCTTTTATAGATAAATTAGTACGCTCCGAATTCGTTCTGGAACTTTTCGATAGTCTCGTCGACATCCAGCTTGACATGAACGTCGTACAGGAGTTTTCCTTTTGCCCAGTGTGCTTTTTCTTTTATGAACCAGTCTCTTGTTGCTGCTAAGGTATCCGGATAATCAGTTTCTTTCATATATGCGAAAGCACCGGTCTCAAGATCGCCGACATAGCGATAGATAATAAGGTTTTCAGGCGTCCACTGGCTTTCCACGTGATGAGGTTCTTCACGTGTTTCTGTGAAAAAGAAGATAAGCTGGTTAGAGGTATCATACAGATACACGTTCCAGGAGTTGGTAATACCGCTGAAGTCGTTCGAATCGAATTCCAATAATGCATAATCAAAATGGAAATCCTGCAGAGTGTCGGCATTGAGGTCATACCAGATATCATGTGTGATCTCTTCTTTGCCGTCATATTCTCTCAGGCTGTTTTTGACCTTTTTGAAATTGCTGTTTGCAGATGAGGCAGCTCCAACCCTTTCATAGGACAGGCAAAGAACGGCATCATCTTTGGTGTCATTCATAAGAATAAAAGTGCCGTTGGTATTTCTGCCTGGTACAGTACCTGAGTATGTGATCTCTATTGCGTCGGAACCGCAGATCGTTATGGGTTCATACTCAACTTTTGTTACGGTTATGTCCCAGAAAGATGATGTTTCAGTCCAGAACTGTTCAGCATAATCACTGATCGACGTTGGTTCTACAGGGTAAAGAAGCTTATAGCATACCCTTGAATAGTTAACTCTGTCACTTGAATCAAGAAAGAAATCTTTATAATATGAGAAATCTCCGCCGATCTGCCATTCACCGGGAACATCAAATACATAAGAGCCGACCTGGGTGGTCCTTACTTTGGGATAATCTGCCCGGTTTGGGTTGGTATGGTTTCTGGGAACGATCATGGTAACTATTCCCAGAATAAGAACCGCTATGATGCCTATGGCTGCTAGGAAGATAAGCGGATTTTTTATAACAGTGTCAATAAATGAGATTTTTTTATCTGTTTTTTTGTTTGCCATTACACATAATACCTGTAAAGAAATGATTATCACTATTATATCAATTTAATCCGAAAAGAGAAGTGGAAAGATTTGCATGTATGTGAACGCAGGATAACACAAAATCATTTGAGGATTATCGATTGTCACCTTGTTACATTTTGAACCGATGAATTATAATAAAAACATAAAATATAAGTGAAAGGACATTTAGCATGACTGTAAAATATTATCCCATCGTAAGTATAATTTCCGGACAGGAGCGTAATACACTGTCTGATCAGTTCCTGGATGAGATCCGCAGTGAGCTCGGATGGGAACTTGTACCTGTTAAATCTGTAGAAGAGCTGAAAGAGGAGGAACTGCGTTTTATCCTTGTTCAGAGCGGCGGTTCTGAAAACGCTTTTCTGAGGATATATGATCAGATATCCGATAAACCCTGTTATATTCTGTCTACTCTTCACAGCAATTCATTGGCGGCTTCAATGGAGATCCTTTCATACATGATCGATCGCGGAAAGAAAGGCGCCATCCTTCATGGAGACGGCAAGACTGTTGCTAAAAAACTGAAGGCCCTTGCCCAGGCAAATGAAGCGCTGAAGAAGCTCCGCGGAGCCAAATTCGGTGTAATAGGCGACCCGTCTGACTGGCTGATCGCAAGTATGGCAAATGAGGCTGTTCTTAAAGAAAAACTCGGTATCAGTCTCGTTAACATCCCCATGTCAGAATTGGAAGAAGAAGTAGCCAAAGAGACGTACGAACCAAACCGCTGGACAGAAGAGCTTCTTGCCAAAGGCTACGATAAAGAGCAGATGGAGAAGGCCTTCTATGTATATGGCGGATTCCGCAGACTGGTCGACAAATACGGCCTCCACGGAGTCACTGTTCGCTGCTTCGATCTTCTTACATCAGTGTTTACCACAGGCTGCTTAGGCCTTGCTATCCTCAATGCGGACGGCGTATATGGCGGATGTGAGGGGGATATCCCATCACTGATCTCTATGGCTATCCTGGGTGATCTTACAGACAAGCCGGTGTTCCTCTGCAACCCCAGCAGGATCGACACCATAAATCAGGAGATGGTCTTCGCTCACTGCACATTGCCGATAAATATGCCGTATGAGTATGAACTCACAACTCACTATGAATCCGGTATCGGAGTAGCTGTAGCAGGTTCTATCCCTGAAGGCGATATGACGATATTCAAGGCGTCCGGAGATCTTTCCCGTTATTTCGTTAAGAAGGGAGAGATCATTGCTAACCTCAGAGAACCCAGTCTCTGCAGAAGCCAGATCAAGATCAAGCTCGATGATTACAGTTATTTCACAACGAATCCAATTCATAACCATCATCTGGTAGTGACCGGTGATGAGGTTGAAGCAGTGGAGGAGTTTTTCAGACTAGTGTAGAAGCCGATACAGGAGGAAAAGACTATGGCTGATGCAATGGAAGTACTGCTTACCAGACGTGCAGTGAGAAAGTACAAAACAGAGCAGGTACCCGAGGATCTGCTGAAAGAAGTCCTTACAGCAGGGACATATGCCCCTACCGCTTCGGGACGGCAGAAAGTAAGGATAGCTGCGATACAGAATCCTGATGATTGTGATGAAGTGCGCAGACTTAATGCTGCTGTTATGAACGGCACCGGTGATCCTTATTACGGTGCACCTACGATCGTTATCGTATTTGCTGAGGCAGACAACACGAGAGGGAATCTTGATGGTTCTGCTGTGTGCATGAACATGCTGAATGCTGCCCATGCCGTTGGACTTGCTTCATGCTGGATCAACAGAAGCAAGGAAGTGTTTGAAAGCGAAGAGGGCAAAGCCCTTCTGCGCAAATGGGGTTTGCCTGATGATCTAGTTGGAGTAGCTTCATTCTCACTCGGTTTTGCAGATGGAGAATATCCGGTTCCTATAGCTAGAAGACCGGACTACTACACGATCGTAAAATAAACTTTTGTACATTATCTGATCCCTTCCTTTTTGGCATGGAAGGGATCTTTTCCTTTGTAAAATGTGATCAATTTGTATGGTATTTATGTACTTTCTTGTTGACAGGAAGTGAGACTCAGAGAACATCATTGTGGACAAAAAGTTGAATTTTTAACGTATCTTATGATATAATTCGCAGGCATTCCATAAAAATCCCTTTATTGGGGAGATTAATAAGGAGTCAATAAAATCGTTTATCATGAAAACCTACAGCAGTTTTCAAAAAATAATAGTTATAGTTTTGCTTGCTGCGCTGCTTATCTCTCTTGTTATTCCGATCCTGACAGCAGTCGTATATGGCGAAGAGGTAGATCTGACAGAATCAGAACAGACTGAGATTGCATCAGAAGGCAGAAAATACAACTCTTTCGATATACTCAAGAACAATATCGTGCCGGAACCCGTAGAGGTCAAAGAGATCGACATAGATGAAGAAGCAGTGAGCGGTGAAGATACCCTTAAAGGAACGGCTTATCCCGATCCCGATACGAATATGGGAAAGATCTATAAGTACATTACCGAAGAGATGGGGCTTAACCGCGCAGTAGCTTTTGGTATTCTTTCGCATATAAGAAGGGAATCCAGATTCCTCCCGACCGCATATAACCCGTCAGGATATTACGGGATGTGCCAGTGGGGCGGAAACCGTTACACCAATCTCATTAATTGGTGCAGCGAAAACGGCTATGATTACACGACCATAGACGGACAGGTCAGATTCATGGAGCATGAGCTCAATGGTCCATATTCGAAAGTATTGGATGCATTGAAGGAATGCGAAAATACTGCAGACGGAGCGTATGACGCTGCTTATGTATTTGGAATGCGTTATGAAGTCAGCGGATTATCCAATGCCCGCAATGCAGGTTATTCAGCCATGGAGATGTTCAATCACGAATGAAAAGGTCAAGAAGGTTTTGGCTTTTTCAGATATATTGCTAAAGAATTGTTAATAGAGTAAAGTAGTATCAGCGATATCGCTGTATTATTCCGCAAGAGCGGAGAATCCTAGGAGGGAAACACTTAATGAAGGAATTCGAGTTTGTAGTTACAGATCCTGTTGGTATCCATGCACGTCCTGCTGGAAACCTTGTTCGTGAGATCAAGAAATACGTTGATTCAAAGATCACATTGACAAAAGGCGAGAAGACAGTCGATGCTCTGCGTCTGATGGCAGTTATGGGCCTTGGTGTAAAGCAGGGTGATACAGTAGTGTTCCGCGTGGAAGGCGGAGATGAAGAAGCAGTTGCTGCAGAACTTGAAGCTTATCTGAAAGAGAACCTGTAAATCAGTTTGACCGACTAAACTATTTCTATTAATTCCGGATCCTGAGGTATCTCAGGATCCGGTTTTTTGCTTGATAAGGCATAATATTCCCTAAAAAAACGCGATGTTTCTGATATATATCGTGCAGATTAACGATTATCTCTATCAAGGGTTGATTTCAGATAATAAATGAAATACAATCATATAGTCCGAAATCGGACAATAATACAAAAAGGTGTGTCGATGTTGACTATAGATAATATCAGAAAAAGCCAGATGAGGAATGCCAAGGCACAGGAAGACATCTATCATGCATATGCTGTAAAGCATGGTGTGTCAGATTCCTTTCTGTTTCTGATGTATGTCTTTCATGAAGACGGAGACGGGGTCACACAGGCTGAGATGGGGCAGATACTTAACGTGCCCAAACAGACCGTGAACAGCGCTCTTAAGAAAATGGAATCTGACGGACTCATATATTTGGCGAATGATGAGAAAGATAAAAAGAAGAAAAGGGTATTTCTTACGGAAACTGGACATAAAATAATGCGCCTATTGATCGAACCTTTAATAGAGGCAGAAAACATGGCTTATGAATCTATTGGTCAGAATAAGGCTGCGATGATGGCTGAGCTGGCGCGGCAGGAAACTGACGCACTTAAAGAACAGATCGGAAGGATCAAATAATGGATGATAATAAAAGAACGAATACTATAGGTAAGGATTTCTCAACGTGGGAACTGATAAAGTTCGTCGCGTCTCCTGTAGTTACCCAGTTTGTTATGTCATTGCTGCAAAATATCGATGACGGTTTGTTTCTTTCTCGGTTTGTCGGCAAAGAAGCGCTGGCTGCCTTCAACCTTTGTTTCCCGATCTTCATGCTGATCGATGCAGTCGCAATGATGCTCTCATCGATCTCGATATACTGCGCTACCAAGATGGGCGAGGGAAGGAACAGTGAAGCGAACAGCGTCTTCACAACTATTACGCTGTGTATGTACGGGATAGGGTCACTTATCACTATATGCATGCTGTTTGGCCTGAAGCCGCTTATGAATTTCCTTGGAGTGACAGAAACGATCTTTCCTTATGCATGGGATTTCTTTTCCATTTCAAGGTGGTATATTCCGCTAAATATGGCGTCTTATATCTATTCCAGATTTTATGTAATAGCCGGAAAACCAAAGTATTCCACAGTCACTATGCTTATGACTGCTTTCTGCAACTTCTTTTTTGACTGGTTGCTTATGGTTAAGCTGCACATGGGAATACGCGGATCTTCTTTAGCGAACTTTATATCAACACTAGCAGTAAACACTTTTGCGCTTGTCTTTTATAACTCGAAAGAAGCCGAAGTACATTTTGCCAAGCCCGCAAGAAATGTATTATACCTGCTCGCAACCACTGTTAGATACGGTTTCACAGATATGATGACATCATTCGCGATCGCGCTGAATTCCCTTGTTTCAAACTATGTTATGCTCGATCTCGGCGGTGAAAGCCTGATCTCAGCCAGTTCTATAGTAAATGGAGTTCAGTTCTCTTTCTGCAGCGCTTTCTTTGGTCTTATGGGAGCTACTTCTCCGATAGTGAGCTATGCCTACGGAGAAAAGAACAAGGAAAAACTAGTTAAGGATCTGAAGCAGATCCTGACTATCTCAGCTATGCTTCTTCTTGTGATTATTCTTCTGTTCTATTGCGGAAAAAGCCTTTTCCTGAAGCTCTATCTTTCGGGTAATGAACCAGAAGAGTACAGGGAGACGATCAAAGAAGGTCTGACGCTGGCTCCGCTATGTTATCCTTTCATGTTCTTCAATATCTATGTTCAGGTCATGTTCATGGCTGTGAGCAAAAGCAGACCCGCAACTATCCTGTCTTTCCTTGAGAACATATTGTTCTGCAATGTATCGGTACTTATTTTGCCCAGATTGCTGGGAGTTACCGGCGTATGGCTTTCCATTACAGCAGCAGAGATAATGACTATTGCTTTTTCATTGTTTTTCATCTGGAAGTACAGAAATGCGTACGGATATGGAAAAAGCGGCCTGGCTACAGAACTGGCCTGACTATTAGTGGATCGAAGGCAAACAAAAATGGCTATGGTGTTAATAACATCATAGCCAATTTTTTGTTGTTAGGTCAGATAGCTGACAGAATGCTTATTCCGGCAAGAAGACCGCATATAAGGGAGACAATTCCTACACTGAGGATGATCGGGTTGGCCTTCTTTTCTCTGATAGCATTCTCGGAAGGAGAGTAATAAAGGTTGATCGTATCGCCTACCTTAAAAGATTCCTTTCTGCTGGAATTCACATTGCAACGGCGCAGAGTGCTGTTTCCTTTCAGGTCATATTTCACTATCGGATAATATGTGTATTTGGAACCGCCTGAAAATCGGCCCTGCTTAGAGATCTGTCTCTCATATATATCGACGATCTCGGAAGATATGGTTTCCAGTCCTTTTTTCTTGAGGAATATGTAATTTGCGATCATGCTGATACCGATGCCTATTAGTATCAGAGAAAGGCATACCATAGCGTATATTTCTTTCCCTTGTGTCTGGAATAAAGCCAGTAGGATCAGCAAAGCGCCTCCGATCATTCCTGCCCAGGGATGGAAGAGCCATTCGTGGAGACCGTTTGTCAGTGTGGGCTCACCTGATACTTTATCAAAATACAGTTCAACTTCCTGGTTGGTGGGATATTCGATAGGAGATTTGACGGTGTGTTTTTCTTTCTTTCCTGAAGACGGATTTGAAGATTCCACAGTCGTCTCATAGTAGTCAAATACCTGCCTGCCGTATTTGTCGTTTTTGGTCACATGTTTGCTGGATCTGACAGTTCCTTTTCTAATAGCATCCGGTTTGCTTGTTCTGAGATACTCGCGAACCTGGCCTGAAGCTACCAAAAAGATCACTACACCAGGGATATACATTAGCAATTGTGAAAAATCAGTCATGATTCCTCCAAAAATGAAAATAATATAGTACAATAAATAAAAGATTTATGAGGTCTGTTCATGCAGGAAAACAGTAAAAAAGCGCTTTTTCTGGATCTGGACGGCACATTGCTCAATGATGCCAAGGAGGTCCCGGAGAAAAACAGGATAGCGATAGATAAGATGCTCGATAGGGGACACAGCGTGATCATCACTACTGGGCGTCCGCTTTCCAGTGCTGTTACTCAAGCGGAAAGGCTGAATCTTACCGGTCCGGGATGCTATCTTATAGCATATAACGGCGGGATATTGTATGATACCTCAAACCGAAAGGAAATATTTAAGTCAACTGTACCTTTGACATATGTCAGGACGATTTTCAAAGAAGCTGAGCGCCGCAATATCCATATTCAGACCTATAATGATACGAAAGTGCTGGTCGAACCTCGATGCGATGACGAGGAGATACGCGTTTACTGCTCAAAAATACTTGTCGAATATGAAGTGATTCCTGACATTGAATTGCTTGAGGAAGAGCCTGTAAAAATGCTTGCCATAGACCTTCATGATCCGAGCCCGCTTCAAGAGTTCCGCGAATGGATCGCATCTTGGGCAGGGGATGAGATAGATACTTTCTTCTCATGCGACGAATATATCGAGATCGTCAGAAAAGACCTGAATAAAGGCAATGCATTGCGTCAGATGGCGCAGCTGCTAGGTGTTCCTGTTGAGAACACGATCGCCGCAGGAGATGCGGCGAATGATACTGCTATGATTAAGATGGCAGGAATCGGCTGTGCTATGATCAACGGTGCAGATGAAGTAAAAGCAAGTGCAAACTATATTACTGAATTGGACAATAACAATGCAGGTGTTGCAGAAATAATCGACCGTTTTATCTTGAATTCAGACTAGCTGTTCGCGCCTGATCGGGACTACGATGATATCGGTGCCGTTCTGGCGAAGCCTGTCAATGATCACAGGGTCTGCGAGTTCATCGGTTATCAGTGTGTGTTCGCAGTCATAGGTGCAGCTTCCATAGGAACTGCTCCTGTCCTCTCGAAAATGAAGTTTTGTATGATCCGCCAATATATATACATGTTGGCGGGTCTTTGTTATCATGACCTCATTTATGCCTATTTCCGTAGGGATATCGTAAACGAATTCAGCGTCTTCATATACAGCCGCACATCCGATGAAAGTCTTGTCTGCAGTTTCTTCCAGGAGGCTTTGCAGCGTGTGTTCACCAATGAGGATGCGTCCGCGCAGGTCACCTCCGGTCATCTGGATCGTGACACCGTCCTGATAATCGGCTCCGATACACCACCCGTTGTTTGTGATAACATGGACCTTTTTGTTTCCGACGAATCGCAGCAGATTCAACGCTGTCTGGCTCCCATTGATGAAAACAGTGTCTCCGTCATTGACAAAAGACGCTGCAAATTCAGAGATGCTGTCACGGCAGCTGTTGACTTCCGCACTGAGTTTTCGTGTGTTGTAGAAAGCATCGATAGTCGCTGCGCCGCCGTGTGTCCTGTGTAGCAGGCCTTTTCTGGCAAGTAATTGAAGATCACGGCGGACAGTCATCAGAGAGATGCCGAACATTTCAGCGATGTCTTCTGAACGGACTTCACCGTTTTCGCGGACATATTTGAGGATGTTCTGGTGCCGAAGATCTACACTTTTTTTGTCTTTTTTCATTGATCTGATTCCTGTGGGTCTGATATTAGTTTCTCAATTATTGAAGGCAACAAGTTGAAATCGGAAAAAGATGGGTAGGAGTCTCCTCCTGTATATACATATTCATTGTGGTCTACTGGAAGGGCAGCACCTTCTTCCAGCTGAGTCTTACCTGGCCGGAACCACAATACCTGAAATCCGGCGTCATCCGCTGCGACGATATCATGTATTAGGCTGTCGCCGACATAAAGGCAGGAAGAAGGATCATATCCTGCTTTGATTGCACATTTAAGGAATAGATTTTTGTCTGGTTTTTCACAGTCTGCCTCCTCACTTGATACGATAAAATCGAAATACTGCAGGAGACCGAATCTGGTCAGTTTTTGAAACTGGATATCAGCTGTCATGTTTGTCCCGATGCCAAGAACGAAGCCAGCATTTTTCAACTGTGCCAAAGCTTTATCAACACCATCAAAAACCCTGGCGGAATCAATAAGTGTATCCCAGTACAGGTTATGCATCTCAAGAGCGTAAGGATGAAGGGGAAGACCGTTGGCTTCCAGAACTCTTTGGAAGCGTATCAGTCTGTTGTGGATCGCTGCTTTTTGGCCTATCTCATTTTGGATCCTGCTGTAAGCAGTTTTGATCCTGGTTCGAGTTTCTGCTTTGTCCCAGCCCAGATTGTCGTATGTATACTTTTCCAGTGCCTTCATAGCGTCAGCGTTTGCACTGTCATAGTCATAGAGAGTGTTGTCTATATCAAATATTATTGCTTTTATCATGAAACTGTCCTTCCAGGCAGATAAAGAAGTATTTAAAAACCGGAACACGCCCAGATTCTGTTCTCTCGGTGCGCTCCGGTCAATAAACATTCCGTTTCGTCTCCTGCGCAGAACACGCAGGAGACCGGAACATCCGCTACGTTATTGCTTATTCAGCATAACAAAGATGGATTAGTCGAGAAGATCTGCTTCCTGAAGAGCTGCTTCGATCTCTTTGTCAGACATGACGTTCTTCAAAGGAATAATGATCTTTCCGGCTGCAGCGAGTTCTTCAAAGTTCTTTGCGAAGGTGCGTGCGCAGAAGACTAAATCATAGTTACGGGCAGCGCTCTTGCCTTCGGAGACTGAACAGTGACGGAGTTCAGCAGGTTTAATGTTATACTTCTTCATGACTTTCTTGATTGCATTTTCCATCATGAGGGAAGAACCGGCACCATTTGCACAACATGCAAGGATTTTTTTGTTGTCGAGTTTTGCCATTTATAAGGCCTCCATAATTGAATATAGAATTTACTGATCCTATCAGTGAGCTAAATGTAAACGGGATGCCGATGCCAAGACCGGCATCCCGACACATTATATTGCAAATGAAGAAGGATGAAAAGAATTATGCTTTCTTCTTTTCCTTGTACTCTACATAAGCATCGTAATCCTCTGTGATGAGGAAGTATCCTTCCGGATCCATGCGGTACTCGATCTGAGGAATTGCGAGAAGGACGATAACGACCAGAGCAACACCAAAGTATCCGAGGAAGCGCATTGCAACTGTGAACAACGGCCATACTGTATCCCAGTCGAACATTCCGAGATATCCGCCGTAGTCTGCAAGGCCTACCCAGCCAGCGATCAGAGCAGATCCGAAGACCTGGATGAGACCGGAGAAGAAGGGGATTACCAAGCAAGCTTTCAGTCCGCCCTTTTCATTGGCAACCAGACCGATTGTTGCGTTGTCGAAGAAGACAGGAACGAATCCGCAGATGATCAATGTGGGGGAGCCGATAAGGATGAGGGTAAGGATAGCTACTATCTGGCCTGTAAGTCCGGCGAGGAAGCCGAATGTTACAGCGTTGGAGTCGCCGAAGCCGTAGCAGACAGCGCAGTCAACACCAGGAACAGAAGCCGGGAGGAGCTTGTCAGCGATTCCCTGGAAGGAAGCTGTAAGCTCAGCAACGAATGTACGGACACCAAGCTGTAGGATTGCAAGATAAACTGCGAACTGCAGGCAGGTATTGAATACGTAGAATACGAATGATTCGCTTTCTTTTGTTGCGCCGCTGGCAACGAAGAAGTCTTTGCCGATGATCGACATGATGATTCCGAAGAATACAGTCATGAGGATAGCGGTGCAGACCATGTTCTCATTGAAGATTGAGAAGAAACCGGGGAGTTCAAGATCTCCGACTTTCTTGACTTTTCTCTTGCCTTCCTTTTCGCCGAACAGCTTCTCAGCGAGCCAGGAGCCAAGACGGATACCGAACATCTGCTGGTGAGCGATTGCGAAGCCAGCGCCTTCAGTAAGCTCCTGCATGGGCTTTACTGTGAGGTTGGATCCGACTGCCCAGTAAGCTCCGAGGATGACAGACATCACTATGAGAAGAGCAACGTTGTTGTCACGGAGTGCGGGGAGAGCGAACAGGATGAGCCAATAGGCTGTAGCAGCCTGCTGAACCTGAACGTGGCCCGTTGTGAACAGAGTGCGGCATTTTGTGATTTTGTTGAAACGGACGAGTAGGATGTTAACGATGAAAGCGATGAGCAACAGGGTCATGACCTGTGCGAATCCCTTTCCGAAGGTCTCCTCAACACCTGCGGTAACTGCGTTCTGGCCATAATACGGGTCGATAACGCATGCTGTAAGGTTGAAGCGATCCTTCAGACCGGCAAGGATCGGACGGAAGTTGCTGGTCAAGCCGCCGGAACCGACGTTCAAGATCAACATGCCGATGATCGCCTTAAGTGTGCCGGCCAGTGTGTCATACCATTTTTTACCCATAAGGCAATAACCTACGAGGGTAAGGAAGCCGACCATGTACGGAGCTTTCTGCAAAATGTAGGTTGCAAAAAAGTTCCAAATCGCGCTAAGAATCTGCATACTTTTTCTCCTTTATTAATTCCTTTTTTAAATAATATGAATTGTCCGAAATCTCTTTATTCGGATTATTCCGGTTTAGTGATGTGAAGATCAGTCCTCTTCACATGGAAAGTTCTCTTCAGCAGCCAAAATGTCTTCAGGTGTTCTTGCTGCCTGAAGGGCATCCAGAAGATCATCATTAACAAAGATCTGAGAGAGCTGCATTATGTTTTCTGTGTGTTCATCAGGGTTAGTGGAAGAGAGAGTGAAGAACAAATTGGCTTCCTTCTTCTCACCGTCTTCATCATAACCGAAATCGATCAGTTTATCAGTGACCATAAAACCGATCCCGGTTTTATAAGCGCCTTCTGCATTCTCAGTGGTGTGAGGCATAGCCACATTGTGGTCAAATACGACATAAGGACCGTACTTCTCAATGCAAGCTACGATCTGTTTATAGTAGTCCTCACTTACAGTGCCATCTTCTACAAGCGGTTCAGCACTCAAGCGTACTGCTTCCTGCCATGTAATACCTTCGCCATCGATGAAACGATAATGCTTCTTCTCTACAATATCTTTGAATAATCCAGCCATATGTTTCATCCTCCTTTCGAAGTAATACTACTTTATAAAAGAACAAAAAGCAACAACAATATGTTTGATTTATGTTCGTATTGTTCATAAAAATAAAAGTTTGTGAAAAACGCACAATCAGCACAAGAAGATGATATGGAAATTGCATATCGTCAGAATATACAGACAATGTAGAATATTTTGGTGCAAATACACGAAAAACACATATTTATAAATAAATTACTATGAAATATCACTTTGTTTATTGACCGAAGCATTAAAAAAGCAGTATTATTACCGTGTAAATGTTCCGGATGATCATATATGATTGTTTTATGATTGGATGTGCGAATGAAATAAATATATGATCGTTATACGATCGTAATGGTCACTGTAACATTCCAGAAGAAATAGAACGGAATACTAATCAAATAAAGTTTAGGAGGACAATATGAGCAAAATCAGTGAGATGACAAGAGAAAAGTGGGTCATGAGCACTTTCCCGGAGTGGGGTACATGGCTTACTGAAGAGATCGAGAACTGGGATGTCAAGCCTGGCACTGTGGCTATGTGGTGGCTTGGATGTGTTGGTATGTGGTTTAAGACACCTGGCGGCGCGAATATCACAGTCGACCTCTGGGCAGGAAATGGCAAGCGCACACATGGTGACGGCAAGATGAAGGTCGGCCATCAGATGGCAAATATGGCAGGAGTACGTGCCATGCAGCCTAACCTCAGAAACGTTCCTTTCGTTATCGATCCTTTCATGATCAATCATCTGGACGCTGTTCTGGCTACACACTATCATCAGGACCACATGAGTGCAGAGCTTGCAGCTCATGTTGTCAACAGCGGTATGACAACTACTGACGAGAACGGAAATGAGATCCCTGTTCCGTTCATCGGAGCTCAGAAATGCGTTGACTACTGGGTGAGCTGGGGCGTTCCGGAAGACAGATGCATCGTTGTTAAACCCGGTGATGTTATCAAGATCAAAGACCTTGAAATAGTGGCAGTAGATTCCTTTGACCGCACATGTATCGTTACTACAGATTCCACCGGTCCGGATCGCGAGGATCTCGCCGGTAAATGCCCGACTGATATGGATGAGAAAGCCGTCAACTACATCATTAAGACACCTGGCGGAAACATCTATCACAGCGGTGACTCACATTATTCCATCTATTTTGCCAAACACGGCAAGGATTACGACATCGATGTAGCTACAGCTGCATTTGGTCTCAACCCGGTAGGAATTCAGGACAAGATGGAGACAACAGATGTTCTGAGGATGGCTGAAGCCCTTAACTGCAAGGTCGTCATCCCGATCCATCATGATGTTTGGACAAACTTCCAGGCAGATGTGAATGAGATCAAGGTCCTTTGGGAGATGAGAAAGGACAGACTGGATTACAAGTTCCATCCGTTCTTCTGGGAAGTCGGCGGACACTATGTGTATCCTGATGATAAAGACCGCATGGCTTATCATCATGACAGGGGCTTCCACGATTGCTTCGAGTATGAGCCCAATGTTCCTTATCGCAGTGTTCTCTAAAAAACTTATAAAAATATATAATTGAATAAAAGCTGCATCGGTCGGAAAAATGTCTGACCGATGTAGCGGCATGGAAAGGGATAAGAATGAGAGCAGAGAAGAAAGTAATTGACCAACTTAATAAGTGCTATGCAGTTGCTGAGTTTGATTATGATGGAGAGCGCCATCTTATCTCGGCTGCTGAGAAGACAGACCCATGCTATGTTTACAATATGGATGGGGAAAGGATCGATACTTTGTGGGAAGGTCCCGGCGGAGTAATGACGCTTTGCCAGTATCCTTTGACAGAGGATGATGATCCTGTCCTTATGGCCACACAGAAGTTCTTTTCTCCCAACGATTCGGCAGAAGCTAAGATCGTTTATTACACGAGGGAGAACGGGGAATGGATCTGCAATGTGCTGTGCGATCTTCCGTTTGTCCATCGCTTCGGCATTGTTGAGCGCGCAGGGAACTATTATCTTGTAGCCTGCACATTGAAGTCAGCGCATGCATTCAGAGATGACTGGACCTGCCCCGGCAGGATCTGGGTCGCTGAGCTGCCTGCAGATATCCGAGCCTATAGTGAGGAGAATAAGCTTCAGCTTAAACCTCTTGTGAGCGGACTGTATAAAAACCATGGTTTCTGCAAATGCGAGGAAGACGGATACAGTTATGTATTGGTAGGTACGCAGAACGGCGTATATAAAGTCACTCCTCCTGCTGAAAAGGATGGCGAGTGGAATGCAGAATGCATTCTTGACGTTCCAACTAGCGATATGCTGTATCAGGATTATGACGGAGACGGAGAGAAGGAACTTCTCATCATGTCACCCTTCCACGGAGATACACTGGCTGTTTACAAGAATGACGGCAATGCATTTGTCCCGGTATTCACTTGCGAGAAGAAACTGCCGTTCCTGCATGCTATATGGGGAGCAAATGTTCAGGGCAAAGAAGTGGCATTTATTGGAAACCGTCAGGAAGAAAGAGAACTATTTGCTGTCCATTATGATGGCGGATATGTGATGGATCTTCTGGATGCAGGTGCAGGTCCAGCAAACTGCATGTATTATAAAGACGGTGACAAAGACATGCTGATCGCTTCTAACCGCGAGACAGATGAAGTAGCAATATATCAATTGTTTGTTTAGAAAGAGGTAAACATGAAATACTCACTAGGACTGTATGAGAAAGCTATCCCTGTCGGATATGATTTTCCCAAAATGTTCCAGATCGCACGAGAGGGCGGATTCGACCGACTTGAGATAAGCGTCGATGAGACAGATTGGCGTCTTGAACGTCTTGATTGGGATGCATCAAAGCAGAGAGAGCTTGGGCAGGTATCCAGAGCTATGGGTACGCCTCTGCTGACGATGTGCCTGTCAGGACACCGCAAATATCCTTTTGGATCCCATGATGCGGAAACAAGGAAAAGATCCATGGATATCATGGAAAAAGCTATAAGATTTGCTGACAATGCAGGAATTTCCATCATCCAGCTGGCAGGATATGATGTGTATTATGAAGAGGGAGATGAGGATACCCGCAGATGGTTCTCGGAGAACTTGAGCGCTGCAGCAAAGATGGCTGCTGAGTCCGGTATGGTTCTTGCGTTTGAGACGATGGAAACTCCCTTTATGGACACAGTAGAAAAGTCCATGAAATACGTAAATGAAGTCGGGTCACCGTGGCTGGGAGTATATCCAGATATCGGAAACCTCAAGAATGCTGCTGTCCTTTATGGCACGGATGTGGTTGAAGACATGATGCTCGGTGAAGGACACATCTTCGCGGTTCACCTCAAAGAGACAAAGCCTGGTTTGTACAGAGACATGAACTTCGGACAGGCAGACGGACATACTGAGTATGAACGCTGTATCGAAGCAAGCCTGAAGATGGGCGTGAGGATGTTCACAGGTGAATTCTGGTATCAGAAAGGCCAGGATTATATCCAGACTATCAACGATTCGAGCAGATTCCTTCGTGAAAAGATCGAATCCGTTGCAGATAAATTAGGACTATAAATGAGGGGGATACAATAAATGCTTGAGCAACTGAAAAAAGAAGTATATGAAGCTAATATGCTTCTTCCTAAGTACAATCTTGTAACATTTACCTGGGGCAATGTTTCGGGTATCGACCGTGAGAGCGGACTCTTTGTCATTAAACCGAGCGGCGTAGATTATGATGTCATGACCGCTGACGATATGGTCGTTGTCGACCTTCAGGGGAAAGTCGTTGAAGGTAGGTTAAAACCATCTTCAGACACTGCAACACACGTAGAGCTTTATAAGGCTTTCCCGAATATCGGCGGAGTAGTTCACACACACTCTCCTTATGCAACCAGCTGGGCACAGACCGGAAGAAGCATTCCGTGCTATGGAACAACTCATGCGGATTATTTCTACGGAGAGGTACCGTGTCTCCGCTGCCTGACTGCTGAGGAGATCGAGGATGCCTATGAGGAGAACACAGGTCACCTTATCGTAAATGAATTCGCAAGACTCAATAAAGATTATCTTGCAGTATCCGCAGCACTTTGCAAGAATCACGGTCCGT
The DNA here is from genome assembly GCA_017432285.1 of Oscillospiraceae bacterium. Classification (GTDB taxonomy): domain Bacteria; phylum Bacillota; class Clostridia; order Oscillospirales; family Ruminococcaceae; genus RUG11783. The sequence goes on from JAFRJM010000006.1 coordinate 186,208, forward strand.
TCTGCTGGGGAAAGGACCCCGTAGATGCCGTACATTGCGCAGTAGTTCTTGAAGAAGTCGCTAAGATGGCATTCTGGACAGAACTGATCAACAGAGACGTTCAGCCTGCTCCTCAGGAACTTCAGGATAAACACTATTTCCGCAAACATGGCGCCAATGCGTACTATGGTCAGAACTGATTTATATAAAAAGGGAGAAATAACATGAAGGAATTTGAATTTGTTGTAACCGATCCGGTCGGCATCCATGCCCGTCCTGCAGGAAACCTTGTTCGTGAGATCAAGAAATATGTTGATTCCAAGATCACATTGACAAAAGGCGAGAAGACAGTCGATGCTCTCCGCCTGATGGCCGTTATGGGACTTGGTGTCAAACAGGGCGACACCGTAACTTTCCGTATTGAAGGCGGAGATGAGGAAGCGGTTGCTGCAGACCTCGAAGCATACCTCAAAGAAAATTTATAATCTAATAAAGACAGGTAGTTGATCCGCCTGTCTTTAGTACAAATTATTTCTAAGGAGAGATCCAATGATTTCGATTCAGGGAAAAGGCGTTTCCAACGGTGTTGCTTCCGGACCGTTGTATTTCTATCAGCGTGCCACAACTACTCTGCGAAGGTACACAGTAGAAGATACCGAGAGTGAGTGGCAGAGATTCAAAGATGCTCAGCAGAAATGCATCGAGCAGCTTGGAGAACTTGCTGAAAAAGCTAGAAAAGAAGCTGGTGATGACGCTGCTATGCTCTTTGAAACTCACCAGCTAATGGCTGAAGACCTCGACTATGAGGACGCAATTCAGGCTTCAATTATGGAAGAAGCAAATAATGCTGAAGCAGCCGTGACAGATACAGCGGCGACTTTTGCCGATATGTTTGCTTCCATGGACGATGCATATATGCAGGCCAGAGCAGCGGACGTCAAGGACGTTTCCAGCAGGATCCTCAACATCTTGTACGGAGTGGTTCAAGGCGGTATCGATTCCGATGTTCCTGTAATTCTTGCTGCTGATGATCTTGCGCCAAGTGAGACTATCCAGCTGGATAAAACAAAGATCCTTGCTTTTGTAACAGAGGGAGGTTCAAGTTCCAGCCATACCGCTATCCTTGCACGTACGATGGGCATTCCGGCTATCGTTGGTGTGGGCGATCAGATAAAGAAAGAGTATGAAGGCAGACCTACGATCGTCGACGGTTCCACAGGTCAGGTATATGTTGATCCTGATGAGGATACTACAACCTACCTTATGGAAAAGAGAAGAAAACTGATCGAGTATCAGCAGATGCTTGAAGAGCTCAAAGGAAAAGAGAATATCACGCTTGATGGACATGAGATCCGCGTATACTGCAATATCGGAAGCCCTGAGGACGTTCATTCCGTTCTCTCAAATGACGGCGGCGGAGTAGGACTTTTCAGAAGCGAGTTCCTGTATCTGAACTGCGATGATTATCCGGATGAAGAATATCAGTTCGAAGCATATAAACAGGCTCTTTCGGAAATGGGCAACAGGGAAGTCATTATCCGTACACTTGATATCGGTGCTGACAAGCAGATTGAGTATTTTGATCTTCCTCACGAAGAGAACCCGGCACTCGGAAACCGTGCTCTCCGTATATGCCTGAACCGTCCAGAGATATTCCGCACACAGCTCCGTGCACTGTTCCGTGCATCTGCTTATGGCCATCTTGGAATCATGTTCCCGATGGTAACCAGTGTATGGGAAGTCCGTGAAGCAAAGAAAATGTGTGAGCAGGTCAAGAATGAGCTGAAAGAGGAAGGAATTCCTTATGACGAGCACGTTCAGATAGGCATCATGGTGGAGACACCAGCAGCTGCTGTTATGAGCGACCGCCTTGCAAAGGAAGTAGATTTCTTCAGTTGCGGCACAAATGACCTGACACAGTACACACTTGCCTGCGACCGTCAGAACAATGACCTTGGACGTTTCTTCGACCCGCATCATCCGGCAGTTCTCCGTCTTCTGAAGATGGTCTGCGACAATGCACACAAGAACGGCATCTGGGTAGGAATCTGCGGAGAACTCGGAGCAGATCTCGATCTCACCGAGACATTCCTTTCCATAGGGATTGATGAGTTGTCCGTATCTCCTCGTTCTGTACTGCCTCTGCGCAAGAAGATCCGCGAGACTACATTGTCTGAAGTAAAAGAAGCGATTCTTGAGGATCTCATGGGAGAGGGAAGTCAGTTCTAGAATAATTTTCAACAAGGATTCAGGGAAGGCAGGAATGCCTTTCCTGAACTTTTTCTTGCATGATTATTTTCTTAGGAATACTATAATCGTAGATATGTAAGTGTTTAAGATTTGGAGGATAAAAGGATGGGGAAAACGTTTAAGAGGATCGCTGTTCTTACCAGTGGAGGTGATGCTCCTGGAATGAATGCTGCAGTACGAGCAGTTGTCAGAACGGCTCATGCGTACGGCATGGAATGTGTCGGCATAAGAAGAGGATATCAGGGGTTGATCAATGGCGACTTTACCATGATGACAAGAGAGAGCGTTGCCCATATCCTTTCCAGAGGCGGTACGATTCTGTACACAGCCAGAAGCGATGAGTTTATGACGGACGAAGGTAAGCGCAAGGCGGTTGCAACATGCAAGATGCTAGGCATTGATGGTGTTGTAGTTATTGGAGGCGATGGATCATTTGCCGGTGCTCAGGCGTTTTCCAAATATGGTATTCCTGTAGTAGGCGTTCCTGCTACTATCGATAATGACCTTGGATGCACGAACTATACGATAGGCTTTGATACAGCATGCAATACCGCTGTCGAATGTATTGACAGACTGAGAGACACGATGCAGTCCCATGAGCGCTGCTCTATCGTGGAAGTTATGGGACGCAACGCTGGATTCCTTGCACTGTACGTTGGGATCTCTGTCGGCGCAACAGCAGTCCTTGTTCCTGAACATGAACTGGATTTTGAAAAGGATGTTATTGAGCGTATCAGGGAGTCGAGGCTTGCCGGAAACACACACTTCATGATAGTGGTTGCAGAGGGTGCAGGAAGTGCTGTGGATATCAGCAAAAGGATCAAAGAAGAGATTGGAATAGATCCCCGTGTAACGGTTCTCGGCCATATCCAGAGGGGCGGATCTCCCAATGCAAGAGACCGTGAGACAGCTACCAGAATGGGATACTATGCAGTTAAGGCTTTTGCTGAAGGAAGATACAACTGCATCATCGGTACACAGGAAGGCAATATAGTCGAGATCCCGATAGATGAAGCACTTCAGATGGAACGTCATCTTCAGATGGATCGATACAAGATCATGGAGGCAATGCAGATCGGCGGTACACTAAAGCAGATTGAAACATGATTGATCATAAATAATACAAATATGCCCACAGACAATTGTAAGTTGTTCGTGGGCATATCTTTCTTTTGTTCTTGCTTATTTCTTCTTGTATTCAGGCAGTATCTCAGCTAATTCACGGATCGTTTCAAGAGCGTTATTTGTGTGAAGAGGGAAGCGCTCGAGCAGATCTGGCGCAGCAGAAGCCATAATATAAGAAGTCCCTGCCGTTTCCAGCATTGGAGCATCATTGAAGTTGTCTCCGAATGCAAAAGAGTTTTCAATTGGCACATCAAGTATATCGCACAGCCTGGCAAGGCCAACACCTTTACTGGCAAAACTGAAGTCTAACCAGTGAACTCCGGCAACGCAAACACCGATCCGGTCTTTCCATATCGGGATAAGTTCTTTCGCGATAGGCTCTATCTCCTTGAAACTTACAGCGGTGACCATCGTGATATCGCCTTTTATCGCATCAAAAGAGTACGCTGATGTTGCATAAGGATGTTCCCAGCTTCGCATCAGATCAGCCTCTTCTTCATTTTTTACACGATAATACACGGTTTCTGTGGTGCGGATACTTGCAACGCAGTCATTCCTTTTATAGATGCATCCTTCAACTAGTTCTTCTACAAGTTCACGGGGAATGGAAATAGTATTAAGGAGTTTACCGCCGGAATAAAGCATAGCTCCGTTTTCTACCATACAGCATATCTGATCTGTATGGTCTCCGAATTGTCCTCTTACATGAGGCAGGCTTCTTCCTGTAGCTGCACAGAAGTAGATACCTTTTTTGTTTAATTTATCAAGTACTTCAAAGAACTCTGGAGGAAGGGTATCATTTGGATTTGTTTCATCTCCCTCATGAATGATAAGGGTTCCGTCCAGATCACTGGCGATCAGATACGGATAAGAAGGATTTCCTATAACAGGTTTATTTGATGCTTTCTTCATTGGATATGATTTCTTTCTGTTTTGAGGTACTATTAATATGCTGTGGACTATATGTACTCATATTATTCTGCTATATTGACAAGCAAATAATCAACCTTTTGTTGATGCCGGAACACGAAATATAAAGGGTAAAGATACGTGAAAGTAGTTATTGCTATAGATTCATTCAAGGGATGTATGTCATCTGTTGTGGCAGGAAACGCCGCAAAACATGGTTTACTATCTGTCACAGATGCTGAAGCTTCTGTGTTTCCAGTCGCGGACGGAGGCGAAGGAACTACAAGAGTGCTCACGGAAGGCCTCAAGGGGAATTTTGTGAGTGTGTCTGTTCATGGTCCTTTAGGTAAACTTGTTGAGGCTGAATATGGGATCCTTCCCGGCGGGAATACTGCAGTCATGGAGATGGCGCAGGCTTCAGGTCTGACATTGATTTCTGAGAAAGAAAGAGACCCGCTGAACGCAAATACTGCCGGAATGGGTGAGATGATACTGGATGCTTTAAGCAGAGGAGTAAATGATTTTGTCATCGGTATCGGCGGAAGCGCTACTACTGAAGCAGGAATCGGTATGCTCTATGCTCTTGGATACAGATTCTTTGACAATAAAGGCGAAGAGGTGCAGCCATATCTCAAATACATTGAGCGTATCGCGGAGATCAGGGATGATAGAGTACCTGAAGAACTCGAAAATTGCTCTTTTCATATCGCCTGTGATGTTACCAATCCTCTGTGCGGGGAGAACGGGGCAGTGTATGTTTACGGCAGACAGAAAGGCGTTAAATCGGAGCAGATGGCACAATTTGACGCAATGCTATCCCATTTTGCTGATGTAACGGAAAACTTCACTGGATGTGATAACAGAAATATCGCCGGAGCAGGTGCTGCCGGGGGACTGGGATTCGCATTTTCTTCGTTTATGAAAAACGTTGAAATGCTTCCGGGAATACAGGTAGTGAGTGAAGCGATTGGGCTAAGAGCTGCCATGTTAAACGCCGATATCGTCATTACAGGGGAAGGCAAGATAGACATGCAGACTCGAAACGGGAAAGTCCCTTATGGTATTGCTTCAATGGCAAAACAATACGGGTGCAAGGTTCTGGCATTTGGGGGAAAAGTCGAGGAAGGAGCTGAGGAGTCATTAGCTCCGATGGTAGATCATTGCTATGCGATAACCCCTCCTGATATGCCGCTCGACATCGCCTTACGTGAAGATGTGGCATCAGAAAACATGAAAAACGCGGTAGCATCAGTCTTTATAATCTAAGCGAGAACACCCGTGTTATCAAACATGGGATGAATCGCTCATTTTGAACTACAAGTTCATTGTTACTTAAAATTTTGAAAAACAGTAATTCTTTATTTGTTCACCAAATGAAGCCTTAGAAGCATCTGCTTCTAAGGCTTTTTGTTTGGCATAAAACGAGTAAAATGCGTATGTTTATTTGCCGGATCACAAGCATTTACTCGTTAACGAATTAAGATCCTAAATGGGTAATTCACACTAATTCTGCATTTATAAGTTGAATGTATAAGAAATCCTGTCCAGCCATTGTTTCGATATAGGTATCAAAAACTCCGGCGACAGTTATTTCTTCTCCGAGTTCCGGATAGCCCTCCGGATATGGAGGTTCGCCTTCCAGGATGAATTCGATACCCTGCGAGCAGCAGGCAGTAGCATCTGCAACTATACAGGCGCAGTATACTCTTTTTTCTCCTTCATATATCGCAAACTGCCCGGACATCTTGACGGTTTTTCCAATGTATTCGTCTGGTTCTGTGATCATATCGTATACCTGAGGATAAACCAGATTGGAATTCAGAGCAGTCAGATCGATATCGACTTTATCATAGTGTGCCGGTTTAGGTGCGCTGGTCTGGGAGTCAGATGTGTCCGTCTTACTCTCAGTATTAGAAGAAGGTTCAGGAGTATCATTATCTGATTCGGATGTTTTCTCTTCCAGTACGTCATTCACGGACGGAGATGAAGAATCATTATGAGATCCGCTGCTTTGCTGTGAACCGCATGAGGTCATCAGCAACGACAGGACCAGTATAAAAACTAATACTTTGATGTGTTTCATGAATACTTGGCGCGGACACTCGTGACTTTAGTCGTGAGAGGAGCGCCACCTCCTTTTTATGATTATGTGTTGGTTAATTAACACAAGAGATTGCTTTGTCCCTTTTTGAATGTTATGGTCCCCAAAAAGTAGACAAATAAATATAGGACACCTTGACATATAATAAACAAGTCAAGGAGAAGAAAAACAAATGAGAGACAAGCAGTTTAGCTATGAAGAAAAAGTAGATATTGTGCGGGAACATGAGGAAG
>JAFRJM010000025.1 GCA_017432285.1 Oscillospiraceae bacterium
CATGTGTTAGGCGCGCCGCCAGCGTTCGTCCTGAGCCAGGATCAAACTCTCTATTCGTTTGTATCTTATCGGACCTTTCGGTCCGCTAAAGTCAAGCTCATTACGACGTTAACGTCTTTAATTTACTTGTTTTGCACAGCTTCCTGCTGCGCTGACAAGGGTTTTGCACTTCGTGATATTGTTTAATTTTCAAGGTCCAAAGCGTGCCCTTACTCGCCGTACAGGGCAGCGTGATTTGTATTTTATCATCAGCAAAAATGCTTGTCAATAATAATTTGAAAGATTTTTGACACTTTTTTAGGGCTTTTTTGAGCAGTTTAAACCTTGTTGAAACCCCTTACAATAGATATTGTATTTATATATATTTAAAAGCAGATAAATACACTACCTGTTGTGTTCATCTGTTATTTTCAACAATGAAATGTTAATATTGAAATGTTAATATTATTGATATTAATAAACAGGTGCCATCAATGAAGAAAAACGAACAGTATCAAGTGAAGATAGTCAATATCTCAAGTGATGGAAACGGGGTCGCATTCAACGATAACATTCCCATCTTTGTTCCATATTCTTCTGTCGGCGATGAAGCAGTAGTTAGAATAGAAAGAGTGGAAAAAAGATATTGCTATGGCAGGATCGTTGATCTGCTCTCTCCCTCTCCGCACCGGATAGATGTGGACTGCCCGTTGTTCGAAAGATGCGGTGGATGTGCTTTCAGACATGTAACATATTCTGAAGAACTACGAGCCAAACGTCAATTTGTCATAGATGCTATACAAAGAATAGGTAAAATAGATCATCCAGTCGATGAAATCCTTCATACCGATGTGACGGAATATTATCGCAATAAAGCACAGTTTCCTGTTGGGAATGATGAAGATCATCTTTTCCCAGGTTTTTATGCGCCACGTTCACATAGGATGCTTCAGTTCCCGTCCGCCTGCAAACTGCAGCCTGTCTGTTTCGATGAACTTGTAAAAACTGCCTGCAGCATATTGGAAAAATACGGATGCACTTCATATGATGAACAGGAACACAAAGGCCTGATTCGGCACATCCTGGTAAGACAGAGTTCGTTAACCCAAAAGATCCTGATTTCATTCATAATAAACGGTTCTTCTCTTCCCCATCAGGGTGAGATAGTTTCTGATCTGATATCCAAATTCCCTGCCATTGCTTCAGTCAGTATAGACATAAATACAAACAAAGGAAACACAATACTCACTCCGAATTACCAAACAATATGGGGAGAACCTTCAATTCATGACGAGATACTAGGAGTTCCTGTTGAAATTACTCCTTTATCCTTCTTCCAGATCAATCACTTCTCCACAGAACTGCTCTACTCAACAATTAAAAGCATGGTTGAAGATCTTAAAGTCAAAACGGTTATCGATCTGTATTGTGGAGCCGGAACTATAGGACTGGCGACTACTTCCAGTGAACAGACTCTATATGGAATAGAGCTTATAGACGATGCCATCGAAAGTGCGATCTCATCTGCGAAAACCATGAACAGAACAGATGCGCACTTCATTTGCGGCGATGCAGGAGAGATCAAAGCATTAATAGATACCGGAATATATCCGGATCTCATAATCACTGATCCTCCCCGAAAAGGCTGCTCACCAGAAGTCCTGGAGCAGATAATACGCAGCGATAGCCCGAATCTGATAATGGTATCATGCAACGCTGCCACACTTGCACGAGATCTTCAAATACTTGCACAAAACGGATACACAATAGATTCTATCCAGCCAATAGATATGTTCCCCCGAACAAGACATGTAGAAGTTATCTCAGCTCTATCGAAGATCAATTAGAGCAATGATCACCGAAATATTAAAGAGGTATTCATGAACGAAATACAATATATACATGAACCTACCGACCTACAATGCGGACAGGCTGTTCTCGCTATGATCACAGGTACAACACCGGAAGCAGTTTCTGATGAACTAAAAAATGACAGAGAAACCACGCTCAAAGAAATGAGAAGTTATCTTCATGAGCATGGCTTTTATATTTCTGATAAGCGGATACAGGTCACAGAGAAGGAAGAGCTGCCACGTTTATGCGTCCTCAGCTGTGAAACTCCGCGCTGCTGGCATTGGCTTCTTTTCTTCGATGGAACATTCTTTGATCCAGAACATGGAGTACTTAGCGATTTCCCTGAATCCGCCAGAAAATATTACTGGGAAGTTTCAGAGATGGTACAAAAGGCTGTTGAAAACTAGAACTTTTGTGCTCAACTTTTTATTTTGAATATCGCTTTATAGGTAAAGAAATGCTTATCCATCCGATACCACCGCTATTTGATAACGATTCCCGGATCCTGATCCTGGGAAGTTTTCCGTCCGTAAAATCCAGAGAAGCCAATTTCTTTTACGGGCATCCGCAGAATCGTTTTTGGAAAGTGCTGTCATGCATTTATGAGGAAACAGTTCCTCAGACGATCGAAGAAAAAAGAGCATTTATCTTACGCAATCACATTGCCCTTTGGGACGTGATCGGCTCATGTGACATTGTGGGATCTTCGGATGCCAGTATCAAAAACGTCACACCAAACGATTTAAGTATCATCTTGAAACAAGCAGATATAAAGGCTATTTTTGTAAATGGGAAAAGCGCATACAAAAATTATGAAAAATACATTCAGCCCGTAATAGGGCTTCCAGCGACATGTCTGCCTTCAACCAGTCCGGCGAATGCAGCATGGTCACTAGATAAATTAGTAGAAGCATGGAAATGTGTCAAAGATATATGATCCACGTTTCATAAAAGGATGAAAATGTACTTGGTGAGGTTTAAATAAATCATGAAGAACAGTTTGCTAAAAGAAGCAATTATTAAGTACATATCAGGATTAATCCTTATTGGAGTGATACTGTTCCTTCCCGCCGGAAGCATATCGTGGCCAAACGGATGGCTGTTCATGCTCCTCCTGTTCGTTCCGATGTTCATAGCGGGAGTGGTTATGTATCTTAAAGCCCCAAATCTTCTCAGAAGCAGGCTAAGCGCAAAAGAAAAGCAGGACGAGCAAAAAAGCGTCATTGGTCTAAGTGGACTGATGTTTTTTGTTTCTTTCCTCATCGCTGGTCTGAACTACCGCTTCAGTTGGCTCGAAATACCAAAAGGTATCGTAATCGCTGGTTCCGTAATATTCCTTCTGTCTTATCTTTTATTCGGAGAGGTTCTGCGTGAAAATGAATATCTCTCAAGGACTATAGAAGTTCAGGAAGGACAGACAGTAGTGGATACAGGTCTATATGGTATAGTCCGGCATCCGATGTATTCTGCCACTATTCTCCTCTTTCTCAGCATGCCTGCGATCTTAGGATCACCTATCTCATTCCTGATAATGCTTTTATATATTCCTCTTATCGTTAAACGCATCCGCAATGAGGAAAAAGTCCTTGAACAGGAATTGAACGGTTATACTGAGTATGAAAAAAAGATAAAATACAGGCTGATCCCTTTTGTTTGGTGAATCAGTCAGAAAGATGTTTATCATATGAGACTGCGAAACAGACCCTGGGCAAAACCCGAACTGGAATCCTGCGATTATTTCATCCAGGATTCTTTTGGTCACGCCGGTCATTGGAGAGAATTGTTTGGAAACAGCAATCCGATATGGCTTGAATTGGGTTGTGGCAAAGGAATGTATCTTGCAGGATTCGCCCCATATCATCCGGAGATCAATTTCGTCGGAGCTGATATCAAAAGCCTTATGCTTGCATATGCCCGCAGAAATATACAAAAGGCATACGACAAAGAAAACAAACCTGTCAACAATTGTCTGCTTCTGTCACTGGATGTGGAACGTGTCAGATTTGCTTTCTCACCGGAAGACAGCATCGACAGGATAATAATCAATTTCCCCAACCCTTGGCCCAAAGAACCGCATAAGAAAAGACGGCTCACTCACACGAAACAGCTCCTCCAGTACAAGAACATCATGAGTGATTCAGCAGAAATACACTTCAAAACAGACAGCGACATGCTCTACGAACAAAGCTTACCTTATTTTAGCGAAGCAGGACTGACAATACTTGAACAAGATGATGATTACTATTCCGACCATCCGCTTGATCCTCTGGTACTGACAGAGCATGAAAGCAAATTCATAGAAGCAGGAATGCCAATTCATTTCATTAGAGCAAAAAAATAACTCAGGACATTATCATCCCGAGTTTTTATATACCTAAATCTCTATCAGCTGTTCTCATTAACCCATCTGCTGGTTATCTCGGCAAATGCAGCGCATGAATACGGTAAAGCATCCTCATCGAAACGCACATGAGGATTATGAAGGGTATATATATATCCATCCTCTGCCGTTCCCATTCCGACGTGATACATTACGGCTGGAACCTTCTCAGAGAAATATGCAAAATCGTCAGAACCTTTTACACCGCTGGTAAGAGTAGATACTCCATCCTCCCCTACCATCTCCCTCAGATATCTGCAGATATCATCACACAGTTTTTCATCGTTATATGTAATAGGAGTCTGTGATGTGAATTCGACGTTAGCTTTCGCTTTATATAAAGAACAAAGCTGCTCTATAAGCTCAACAAATCTCTTTTTGATAACCGGTCTCGAAGATGCCGTAAAACAGCGTATCGTTCCTTCCATAACGACTTTGTCCGGGATGACATTTGGCGCAGTGCCTCCATGAATGCTTCCAAAGGTAATGACATTGGGATCCAGTGTGTTGATCTCCCTGGTCTGAATGGTCTGAACTGCGTCGATAACCTTGGATGCAATGTTAATCGGATCCACGCCTGTTTCAGGAGCTGAGCCATGTGCAGCGACACCTTCTATCTCGACTCTGAATATATCGCTGCTGCAGAGGTAGTTTCCTTTTCCGACATTATATTTCCCCGTTGGGAACTGTGCTTTTGTATGCATGGAGATGGCAGCGTCGACATGAGGATCTTCCAGAACACCTTTTTCTATCATCTCGATCGCTCCGTGGATAGATTCCTCATCTGGCTGGAAGCATAAACGCACACATCCTTTAAGTTCACTCTCCACTTCTTTAAGCATCTTCGCGCATATCAACAATGATGTGCAGTGGATATCATGCCCGCAGGAATGGGAATTCCCGTTGACAGCTGCAAAAGGCTCACCGCTAAGTTCCCTTGAAGGCAATGCGTCTATATCTGCACGGATAAGAATCACCTTTCCGGTGGGATCTCCGATATCTGCGATAATACCGCACTGGCAGATTTCTTTATATGTGCAACCGTATTCAGTCAGCTTTTCCTTGATGTACTGCGTGGTCAGGGGCAGATCAAAGCCTATCTCCGGACACTGATGAAGATGCCTTCTTATCTCAACTGCTTCTTCCTTAAGTTCAAATGCACGTTTCAGAAAATCCATCACACACCTCACAAATCCAGACTCAGCTGTTCATAGTCACCAACGATATCGTCAAATCTCTCGAGGACATCTGCAACCCCGCCCCGTAGACAGCTTGACACTGTAAGATCCATTTTAAATCTCAGATCTGACGGGGCATCCGCGACACATATCTTGATCCCTGCTGCTGACAGCATCTCCGCGTCATTCTTGGATCCGCCAATTGCGATCACTTTTGCCTTTGGAATTGCCAGCAATTCACACAGCTGTCTCAACCCTGTCCCTTTAGAAAGCCCTCTGTTGATTATCTCAACAGATTCGTCGTCTTTTCTAATATATTGGAAGTCAGAGAAATGATTGTTTTCTCTGAATTTTTTTTGCGCAAACTGCTCCAACGGTCCTAGCTCTTCCGAAGGAGCTCTGAACACTACTTTGTTCCACGGACTTGGAATATCTTCTGCTTCAGCCAGAACATACGGCAAATGCTGAAGAGTCATTCTTTGCTCAACCTGTTCACTCATCCGCGCTGCATAGATGTCCGGTTCTGATACAATCTCGATCCCGATCTGCGGAAACAGGTCAAGCACCTCATTGACGACGTCACGTACAGTCTCTTTCAATGGCTGACTGTACAGCACTTTTTCCTTGTTGAAATCATAAATATAACTTCCGTTGCACAAGATTGCTGGCGCGCTGAACGGAAGCCATTCCTTGAACTTCCCTACAGATCTGCTGCTTCTACCTGTACAAATAGTGAAGTTACCGCCTCTGGAAATAAACTGCTCAATCGCATCAAGATTCCTGCGAGGCAGTCCATATCCAGCCTGCAACAAAGTACCGTCCAGCGAACAGATTACAAGGTACTCTGATATAGCACTGTTGTTTTTCATAGGTTCCTCCTAGGATCTGATACTGTTGAGAAATTCAACGAAGTATTCAGGGAGCTCTGCTTTAAACTCCATATACTCTCCTGTTCTCGGATGAATAAAACCAAGAACACCTGCATGAAGGCATTGCCCCTCGAAGTACTTTACCTGCTTGTGATTGCCATACAGCTTGTCTCCAACCAAAGGATGACCGATATATTCCATATGGACACGTATCTGATGTGTTCTTCCGGTTCTGAGATGAAGCTCAAGATACGTATATCCTTCCATCTCTTCCAGGACGCGGTACTCAGTCACAGCTTCTTTGGAATTCTTATCTGTTACACAGAACTTGATTCTGTCATTTGCTTTCCTGCCTATTGGAGCATCGATTACCCCTTCGTTATCCTTTAGGTGTCCGTATGCAACAGCATAATAGTATCTTGTGACTGTATGGGCACAAATCTGTTCAGCAAGCTTGAAGTGTGCAAAATCGTTTTTTGCCACTACCAGCAGTCCGCTGGTATCTTTATCTATACGGTGTACTATTCCCGGCCGTTCTACACCATTGATGCTTGAAAGCCTTCCGCTGCAATGATACAACAGCGCATTGACCAGTGTCCCGTCCGGATTGCCGGCACCTGGATGAACGACCATCCCTTTGGGTTTGTTCACAACGATAATGTCGTCGTCTTCATAAACGATATCGATGGGGATATTCTGTGGTTCTGCCTCCAGAGCCTGCGGCGCAGGAAGGTCAATACAGATTATCGCGCCTGCTTTCACTTTTTCGTTTTTGGAGACTGGCTTTCCATCGATCAGAATATTGCCGTCCGCAAACAGTTTCTGTACATAGCTCCTGCTGAAACGCTCCTCTTCGTCCGGGAACAGGGTCAGCAATCTCGTCTGGATATACTTATCCAAACGTCCACTGTAATCATTGTCTATTGCTATCTGCAGCAGTTCTGATCTGTTCTCCATCATTCCACAAAAAACGAATCATCTTTCTCTTTCAAAAGATAGACGATCATCATCGCGACGCCGATGTTCACGAGGCAGTCGGCAAAATTGAAGATCGGAAATTCCACAAACAAGAACATCAGGTAATCTGTAACAGATTTTATAAATACCCTGTCATACAGATTTCCCAAAGCACCTGCAGTAATAAAAATAAACGCAAATCTGATCCAGTCGTTTTTAAACTTCTTTTTGACCAGGCAATACAAAAATCCGACTGAAAACACTGCAGAGATCACTGCAAGAAGCCATGTCTTATCGGAAAGGATCCCGAAAGCAGCTCCTGTGTTTCCCCCCTGCAGCAGTTTTAAGCCCAGGATCTTAGGGATCAGCACGACGCTCTCACCCGACGCGAGATATTTCTCCGCCAGGATCTTGAAGACTCTGTCTGCTAAGGCCAGAACAAAAACATAAACCAGATTCATCATATATTACCAACAGTGCAGCGGTGTTTATTCACCGCTGCACTGAAACTATAGTCGTATTATCCAAGAATTGCAGCACATCTTGGGCATAGTGTCGGATGCTTCGGATCTGTTCCGACATTTCTGTCGTAATGCCAGCATCTCTCGCATTTACCGCCTTCTGCTTTTGCTACATCAACAGTAAATCCGTCACCCTGGAATTCTCCATTTCCTTCCTTAGTAAGCACTACTTCAGAAGCAATGAATACTGTAGGAAGATCTTCCAATACATCAGCAAGGAATTCGTACTTCTCCCCGTCAGCATGAAGAGTGACAGTAGCATCAAGGTTGGAGCCGATCGTCTTCTCTACCCTGGCATTCTCAGTTGCTTTCATGACATCGGATCTAATGCCAAGGATAGCATTCCATTTCTCTTTCAGACTGTCATTGAAATCAACATCCACAGCTGAAGGCATATCGTTCAGCAATACAGCTTCTTTGTTGAATTCTTTTCCAAGAGGCATCATCTTCCAGATCTCATCGCTAGTGAAACACAAGACAGGGGCAAGAAGTCTGGTAATTGCAGAAAGGATATAATACATAGCCGTCTGAACTGCACGTCTTGATTCACTGTCAGGAGCTTCAACGTAAAGACGATCTTTGACGATGTCAAGATATACGTTGGAAAGATCCACTACACAGTAACTGTGAACTGCCCTGTAAACATCATTGAACTCGTAGTTGTCATATGCATTAAGGGAAGTCTCAATGACCTCGTTCAGTCTGTTGAGAGCCCACAGATCAAGTTCCTGAAGCTTATCAAAAGCAACACAATCCTTGTCCGGATCGAAATCATAAAGGTTGCCCAGCATGAATCTTGCTGTGTTGCGGACTTTACGGTAAGAGTCTGAAAGCTGTTTCAGCACTTCATGTGACAGCTTTACATCAGCATGATAATCGCAAGAGGCAAACAGCAGCCTAAGGATATCAGCACCGTACTGCTTTGTAACTTCCTGCGGTTCAATGCCATTGCCAAGCGACTTGGACATCTTCTTGCCCTGATCGTCAACTGTCCATCCATGGCTGAGGACGCCCTTATATGGAGCTCTACCAAAACATGCTACAGATGTGAGCAGAGACGACTGGAACCATCCGCGGTACTGGTCTCCGCCCTCAAGATAAAGATCACATGGCCATACCTGTTCCGGACGTTTCTGAAGAACTGCGACATGGGAAGAACCTGAATCGAACCAGACATCCATGATGTCCTGTTCTTTGGTAAACTCTGTTCCGCCACAATATTTGCAAGTGGTTCCTTCAGGCAGAATCTCATCCGCTTCCTTCTTGTACCAGGCATCAGAGCCTTCCTTTGCAAACAGCTGAGCAACAGCTTCGATGCTGTCATGATCAAACTGATACTTTCCACACTTCTTGCAATAAAAAGCCGGAATAGGAACGCCCCATGTACGCTGACGAGAGATGCACCAGTCTGTCCTGTCGAGGACCATCGATGTCATCCTGTCTCTGCCCCACTCAGGAATCCATTTTACTTCGTTTATAGCCTTTACTGTGTCATCGGCAAATCCTTTGACTGAGCAGAACCACTGCTCTGTAGCACGGAACAGAACCGGCTCATGGCAGCGCCAGCAGTGCGGATACTGGTGTTTGATCTTTGAACTTGCGAACAAAGATTTCGTATCCTCGAGCTTCTTGAGGATCAGAGGAGTAGCCTCATCTGTGGTAAGTCCCATAAGATCCTCGCCTGCTTCTGCAGTCATCTTTCCATCGCTTCCAACAACGACGACCACCGGAAGATCATAGCGTTTGCACACTTCAAAGTCTTCCAAGCCGTGTCCAGATGCGTTGTGAACGCATCCTGTACCGGTGTCCATAGTGACATAGTCATCGATCATAACAACAGTGTCACGGTCCAGGAAAGGATGGTGGCTCTTTATATTCTCGAAAGCAGAACCTTTAGCCTGAAGAACTGTCTCGTAATCAGAGATATTCCCCGCCTTCATAGTCTCATCGACCAGTTCTGTAGCAAGCACATAATACTCATCACCAACTTTGACTACAGAATAATCGAAGTCCGGGTTAAGGCATATACCCTGGTTTCCAGGTATTGTCCATGTTGTAGTGGTCCAAATAAGGAAGTATGTCTTGTTCAAAGGCAAACCATGCTCAGCAAGGAATCCGTTGTCTGCGGTCGCAGGGAACCTCACATAGATGGAGATACACGGATCGTCACTGTACTCGATCTCAGCCTCAGCAAGAGCTGTCCCGCAGTGAGAGCACCAGTACACAGGCTTAAGTCCCTTATAGATATAGCCTTTCTCAGCCATGGTGCCGAATACACGGATCTGCTCAGCCTCAAAGTCCGCAGTCATGGTCTTGTAACTGTGATCATAATCACCGATACATCCAAGGCGTTTGAAACCTTTTGTCTGAATGTCGACATATTTCTGGGCATACTCGCGACAATGTTTTCTGATATCCAACTTTGTCATGGACTGTTTGTCCTCATTCAGCTGACGCATAACGCGCAACTCAATAGGAAGTCCGTGAGTATCAAAACCCGGGACAAACGGAGAATAAAATCCGGACATGAGTTTGTAGCGGATAATAAAGTCCTTCAGGATCTTATTAAGCGCATGTCCGATATGAATATCACCATTTGCATAAGGAGGGCCATCGTGGAGAATAAATGTTTTTTTACCTTTATTCCTCTCCACAGCCTTCTCATAGATATGTTCATTCTCCCAAGCCTCTACAGAAAGAGGCTCCCGCTGCGCGAGTGAAGCGCGCATCGGGAATTCAGTCTTAGGAAGATTTAAAGTTTTGTTATAATCGACACCCAAGATAATTTACCTCAATAACTCTTATTTATTTCCGAAATCAAACCTGTCGCCAAAGTCCAGGTTTCCGAAACGGGATTTTCTTTCTTCTACCGGCTTCTCCTCAACAGCATCCACTGTCGGAGCAAAATCGTCATATTTCAGCTCATCGACTGTTTCTTCAACTTCTGCCACAGCATCGTCGACTTTCTCTTCTACAGTCTCAGCGGCCTCTTCTACAGCCTCAACAACTTCTTCTGCCGGCTCATATACATTCTCAACTACCGGTTCATCGACTGCAGGCTCCTCATATGCAGGTGCTTCAGGAGCTTCAGGCTCTTCATCATTCTCAAGATCGCTGGGCAGTGAATTCAGTACTGCCAGGTGAGATTTGTAGATGTCGAGAACCTTATTCTTAAACTTAGCAACTTCCTGTTGCATACGGAGATAGTTCTGCTCCTCATTAACTACACGGCTGTTGGCACTCTCAAGAATCTTTTCAGCTTTCTGCTGAGCGTCTCTGATAAGGATCTCACTTGTCTGTCTGGCTTCACCAAGCAGGCTCTCTTTCATCTTCTCTGCATTAAGCAAAGCATTCTGAAGAAGTGTCTCCTGAGCGCGGTACTCTTCCAGCTTGTCGGCTATAACGAGCATCTTGCTCTCGAGCTCTTTCTTTTCTCTCTTTACATTCTCGAGCTCCACATCCTTTTCCTGGAGCATAGCTACTGTTTCAGTCTGGAAAGCGTCAAACTCGTTAGCAACTTTTTTCAGGAAAGCATCAACGTCTTCCATTGCGTAACCGCGTCTGACTGTCTCAAAAGAGGTAGAACGGATATCTTTCGATGTTAACATTTTTATATCTCCTCGTCCGATTTTTTATTGATTAAAAGTAGACACCGCTGTTCTCAAGCTCGTCCAAAATATCTCCAACAACGCCTACGTTGTATGGAGTAATGATGAATGTGCTATTCGCAACACGCTTGATCTGGCCATCGATCGCATATGCTACACCGCTGAGGAAATCCAGAAGGCGTCTTGAAACTTCCTTGTTGGTGGATTCAAGGTTCAGAACAACCGTACGGCGGTTGATCAAGTGGTCCGCAACAATACTTCCGTCCGCATATGCTTCCGGTTTTACCAGCACCACTTCCAACTGAGTGGTAGCATTTATGTTGACGATCTTATCGTTCTTCTTGTCGGAACGATCATCATATTTTCTTGATTTTCTCTCCTGAGGCTGCGGTTCTGTATCAGAATCATACTCATGAAGATCATCAGGTGTATTGTCAAGTTCGTCCTGATCAAAGCCAAAAAAATCTTTAATCTTCTCTAACATCACATTCCTCCTAATAAGCCATTAAACTCTTATAATTATCTTATTTTTTACATCTAAAGTCAACAAATATGGTCCTGCGTCGACAACTTTCTCGCAATTCTTTTTTTACCTTTTTCCCGCTATTTCCTCTTTGTTTTTTGCACCAAAAAAAGTGCCCTGCATCAGGCACTTTCTCCGGTGGTCGGAGTGGCGGGATTCGAACCCGCGGCCTCTTGGTCCCGAACCAAGCACTCTACCAAACTGAGCCACACCCCGAAAAATTAAGCCATTGGATGTGGCATCCAACGGCTAAGTTGGTAGCGGAAGAAGGATTCGAACCCTCACAAACAGAGTCAGAGTCTGTCGTGCTACCTTTACACAATTCCGCTTCACGTCCGCTATTCTATACTGTTTCAATCCTGTTTGTCAAGTGAAGAATTAAAAACAATCCCTCACCATTTATGCATATTATTTGTTGCAAACTTCTGTTTGCATTTTCAATCTTTCCATTTATAATAGGGTATACTTGAGAGCAAACTCGAAGAAATACACTAATTTGGAGGAATCATGGCAGAATTCACATATGAAATCCAGGAGCAGATCGGTGTTCTTTCACAAAACACGAATGGATGGTCCCGTCAGATCAACAAGATCAGCTGGAACGGCAGAGAGCCAAAATTTGATATCCGCGACTGGGCTCCCAACAACGAAAAGATGGGAAAAGGCATCTCCCTCTCCATGGAAGAGCTGCAGATACTGAAAGACATCCTTAACTCAATGGATATTTGATACAGTTATGATCATCACTGAAAACCACGAAAGATTTATCAATATTTTCGATCAGTATATCCATCGTGACGGAGCAGCTGCACTGCTGGACTGGATGGAGAAGCGGACCGACTTTTTTGAGGCTCCCGCCAGCACCAAATTTCATGGTGCCTGCAAAGAGGGCTTGCTTATCCATTCCCTGAACGTCTATGACATACTTAAGAAGAGGAACGACATAGAGAAAACAGATTCTGATGAAACTATCGCTATCTGTGCGCTTTTGCATGACCTGTGCAAAACCAACTTTTACAAAGAAACGACCAGAAATGTGAAAAATGCATCCGGGCAGTGGGAACAGGTGCCCTACTACAGCATAGAGGATCAGTTTCCCTACGGTCACGGAGAAAAATCCGTATATCTGATCGAACGTTTTATGCGACTCAAACCGTATGAGGCGATAGCCATTCGCTGGCACATGGGCGGTTTTGACGACAACGCCCGTGTCGGAGGGTATAATGTAGCCAATACGTTTTCCAGGTATCCCCTAGCAGTAAAGCTTCATCTTGCAGACCTTGAAGCCACTTATCTGGTCGAAGGCGGAAACAATTAGGATATCAATGATAAATAAACGACCTCCAAAGGATCATTATCAAAAATCCTTTTGGAGGTTTATTTATGCCTTAAAATTCAAAAGATCTGATCCATGTTATCTATGTGATCAGATCTTTTTCTTTATCCCTGTTTCTCTTCGTCTTCCTTGCGGTACGCTATCTCAACGCCTGCGCTCTTGTTCTGGTTGTTGTAAGAAACATATCCCAGTCTGCTTTCAAGCTCGCTGACGTATTGACGGAGAGCTATGATCTCGTTGTCACGCTGAGACAGAGAGATGTCTCTTCTGACAACTTCACCATTCAGCGTATTGATCCTAAGTTCATACTCGAGGACTTTGTGACGGGCATCGTTGATTTCCTGCTTGGTCTGATTCATGATAGCATCACGTCTTCGCAGTTCAGCAACAGCATCGTTGTAACGTTTGACAACGCTCTGCATGATCTGACCCTTCTCATCGACTTCAGCCTGCAGCTCCTGATTCCGTTTATGCATGTTCATGACATACTCACGGATCTGAGCCACCTGATCCTGGAATCCCTGGTTCTGCTCGTCGAGCTGCTGCCTCAGACTGGAAACAGTTTCATTCAGACCATCTATCTCGCTCTGATGCTCTTTTTCAAGCTTTGCGATACTCGACTTGTACTGTTCGTACTGCCTCTGCAGTCTCTTCTGAAGATCCTTCTTGTCTGACTCGCTTGTCTGTGCCTGCTCGGCAAGACCGCGTTTCGTTTCTTCGATTATCTCCTGAGCCCTGGACTGCTCCGCTTCAAGTTTTTCTCTCCACTCCTGATCGCTCTGTTCGCGTAGTCTCTTCTCCTCGTTATACTGCTCCTCAATTGTGGATACAGTATTCTCGAACTCTATCTTCTTATCGCGATACTGCTTCAGGATATTGATCAGTTCCTTGTCACGGCGGTCGATCTCCGAATCATATTTCTTTTGAAGATCGGCAATATTTGCTTTATAACCTTCGATCTCCTCCTGATACTTGTACAGTTCATCCTGGTTCGCATTGTGCTCGCCGCGGACAGATACCAGACTGTTCTCCAGATCAGAAATGCGGGATTGGTATCTTTCCACTTCTTCGCGGTATTCCTGAAGTTTGGATATGCTCAGTGCACGGAGATCCTTTTCAGACTGATACTTCTGCTCCAGTTCGGAAACATTCTTTTCAAAATCGACTATCTTAGCAGCATACTCTTTCTGCATCTGAGTTATGTTGCTGTCCTGCTGTTCCCTGCTGAGCTGATATGCTTTCTGGAGTTCTGCTATCTGCTGCTGATACTGCTCAACTTCAGAGTCATACTCCAGTCTTATCTGAGCAATACTCTGCTGTGCAGCGATCTGATCGTCCTCGTTCTTCTTTCTCAAAGTGTCGAGATCAGACTGGATCTGCTCGATCTCCTGAGAATGATGAGCACTCAATGTACGAACGTTCTCGGCGTGCTTATCTTTTTCCGCTTCTATTTCTTCACGAAGATTCTCGACTTCAGCAACATATTTGCTCAGGATCTGCTGATGCTTACTCTCGCTCTCTTTTACTCGTTTCTCCGCGGATACAGATTCTTCTTCGACCTGTCTCTGAAGCTCTGTGATCCCCTTTTGGAAATTGTCGATCTCTTCCTGATGCTGCTGCTTTAGCAGTTCAAGCTGTCTCTCATGATCCTCTTGATCCTGTTTCTGCTGCGCTTCCAGAAGAGTGAGAGCATCTTCATATTTGCCGATCTCTTCTTTATATGCTTTCAGCTCCTGTATGCTGTGTTCATACAGAGTGATCTCCTCGTTATACTTTCTCTCCAAATCAGAGATGCTGTTTTCGTATCTTACGATTTCAGAAGCAGAGTTCTGCCTGATCTGAGCCAATACTCTATCCCTGTCGGAAAGTTCATTCTCATATTCTGTGCGCAGATCCTCAAGATTCTTCTCTGCATTCAGATACTTCTCTTTATACTCCTCAAGACTCTGAATTATGGAGGAATTCTCCTGATTCTCCTGGGAATACCGGTCTTTCAGTATCGAGATCTCATTC
This sequence comes from Oscillospiraceae bacterium, assembly GCA_017432285.1. Taxonomy (GTDB): domain Bacteria; phylum Bacillota; class Clostridia; order Oscillospirales; family Ruminococcaceae; genus RUG11783. The sequence continues at coordinate 15,219 of JAFRJM010000025.1, forward strand.
TCGAACGCATCTACCTTGGCCTGATGCTCTGAAGTAATACGATCAAGTTCTTTCTGCTTTTCCTCACGCTCTGCCACTAACTGATTCCGGGCGTTTTCAATCTCTGATGTGTATCCCGATATTTCAGTCTCATATTTGTCCGAAAGAGAGCGGATATCTTCTTCGTGCTCTCTCTGGAGAAATACGATTTTTTCTCTGTTCTCCGCTTCGAGTCTGCCTACTTCCTCCAGGCGTTTCTGTTCAGCCAGAGTAAGTTCTTCCTGAAGTTTCTTTTCGGCTTGTTCTGCTTCCTCACGACGTTTTTGTTCAGCCAGGCCAAGTTCTTCCTGAAGTTTCTTTTCGGCTTGTTCTGCTTCCTCACGACGTTTTTGTTCAGCCAGGCCAAGTTCTTCCTGAAGCTTTCTTTCAGCCTGTTCCACTTCCTCACGGCGTTTCTGTTCAGCCAGAGTAAGTTCTTCCTGAAGTCTCTTCCCCGCCTGCTCACTTTCTTCGCGGCGTTTCCGCTCAAGATCTATCTGCTCACGGCTCTGCTGCTCCAACTGAATAAGTTTTTCATCATTTGTGCTCTGGATCTCATCAGCGTTGCGGGTGAATGAATCCCTGAGAGCTTTGATCTCTGTCTCGTACTCTTCTTTCCTTTTATCGAGCACCGATTGGAGCAAGGATATCCTCTGCTCATATTCATCCTGCTTCTGACGGATCTCCTCAGCTGCAGCGTTGCTCTCAGCAAGAGACTGCCTGAGTACTTCTATCTCTTGTTCTTTTTCTTTTGAGTAATTATCTGCACCGGACAGCAATTCCTTTTGCTCTTCGAGCTGAGCTTTGAGAAAATCTATCACATTTGCATTGTTCTCGACACGCTGCTCATATTTTGTGCGCTCGAGTATCATCTCGCTTTCCAGCGCCGCTATCTGAGAAGCCAGATCATCGATCTGATCTTTCTGATTGATCTTTTCCTGAGTAAGAGTCTTGATCCGGTTTTCTAATTTTGAGAATTCTCCCTGAGTAAGATCGAGATTCTCCTGCTTGAGCTGTTCAATCTCCTGCTGACTCTTTTCAGCAGCAGCAAGAAGTCTGTTTATCTCTTTTTCTTTTTCCGTGACACTGTTCTGAAGCTCTCTGTATGATCTGTTAAAATCATCTCTAGCATCTTTTGATCCAGAAAGAGCAGCTTCCAGCTTGGTGTACAGTTCGTTCTTCTCACTTACTTCTTTGTTGTATTTCTCAGCCAGTGCATCAACTTCTTTGCTGAGGCCTTCTATCTTCTGCTGGTAGGAGTTCTCTATCTCATGGAAATCGTTGACATATGAGATCTCAGACAACACCTTGTCCTGCATCTCTGTTATCTGCGCATCCATGCTGTCTGAACGCTCTCTCAATACTGTGTTTGCACGCTGGAGTCGCTCAAGTGAATCATTGAGCCTTCTCTCTTCAGCTGCATATTCAGTATATAAGCGGTCAATGTAATTCATGACCGCTTCTTTATTGAAACCAAAAATAGACGTGCGGAAGGAATTCTTTCCATCCGCCGTCACGTTCAGCATAGCACTACGCATTATAGGGCTATCAGCAGGTATATCGTTTTTTCTGTTATTGTCTGCTGGCATATCTTAAGGGTTATTTCCCTGCCTTGATCAAATTTCTTACACCCTGAACAGCAACCTTAATTGCAAGTTCTGTGTCATGGTCTTTGTCCTGCGGTAAGCCGGCTGCTTCCCTCTCCTGGTTCCATACGCAGAGCATAACTGCTCCTGCTTTGGCGCGCAGAGTCTGAGAAACGATAAACAGTGTTGCTGTTTCCATCTCAGAGACCATAGCGCCTCCACGGATCCATGCCTGCCACTTGTTCAGCAACTCATAGGATACCGGCATCCTCTCCGGCTCATGCTGTCCGAAGTAAGAGTCCTTGCACTGGGCGATTCCTACATGGTAATGACCGTCTGCCAATTCCTTTGCGGCATCACGAAGTGCGACAGTGCAGTCAAGATCTGCCACTGCCGGAAACTCAACAGGAAGATATTCTTTACTTGTTCCCTCAGCACGGATCGCCGCATCGATAACGACGACATCGCCTGCAAGAACAGGTATCTGCATTCCACCGCTGGTACCAATACGTATAAAGTATTCGATACCGATCTGATGGAGCTCCTCTATTGCTATAGCCGTGGAGGGACCGCCTATTCCATGGCTGCAAACGAGGACTTTCTCCCCATCCAGTTCACCAAGGAATGAGCGGTATTCTCTGTTGAATGCGAGTTCCTTTGCATTCTTTAAATGTGCTGCGATCTTTGGTACGCGGAATGGATCGCCAGGCATGATAGCGAACCTGGCTCCTTCAAGATCTTCCCTGCTCAGTCCGGTATGGTACATTACAGCGTTATCATTTCCACCATGTGCCATTTAGATTCACCTCACAATGTATCTTTTGCGTCAATTCTGACAGTATTATTCGTTTCTGGGGGAATTCTTGTTCTGAAGGATCTTAATGAAGTCATCAAAATCTTCAATGCTCCATGCAGATGTATCCTGAGTCGCCGCTGCTTTGTTTTCCGGTTCAGGCTCAGCAGGTTTCTTCTCTACAGGAGCTTCGGCTTTAGGAGCTTCCTCAACAGGTTTCTCTTCCTTAGGAGCACTGGTAACAACCGGTGCCGGAGGTGTCGGCTGAGCTAACATCTCGTCAAAACCGGTCGCGATAGCGGTAATGGACATCTCGTCATCCATCTCATCACTGAATGCGACACCCCAAATGATGTTAGCTTCGGAATCTGCAGCTTCCTTAAACATGTTGGCTGCCAGCTCGACATCGTTGAGGTCTATATCTGCGGAAGCGATGATGTTGAGGATGATTCCCTTTGCGCCATCGATCTTTGTCTCAAGCAGCGGGCTGTCGATAGCTGCTGTTGCAGCAATACGAGCTTTATCTTTACCGGATCCGCGGCCAACGCCCATATGAGCATATCCCATATTGCGCATTACAGATTCAACGTCTGCAAAGTCAAGGTTAATGATACCGGGAACATTGATAACATCGGAAATACACTGCACGCCCTGGCGCAGGATATTATCCGCCATATCGAATGCGTTTGCCAGAGTTATAGGCTCATCTGTCTCAAGGAGTTTGAGCCTGTCGTTCGGGATAACGATAATGGAGTCAACGTGCTTTCTGAGCTCAGCGATTCCCTGCTCAGCTACACGCATCTTCCTGCGTCCCTCAAACGAGAATGGTTTTGTAACGATAGCAACGGTAAGTATTCCCTGCTCCTTTGCAACTTCAGCTACGATAGGTGCAGCACCGGTACCTGTACCACCGCCCATACCGGCAGTTACGAATACCATATTTGCGCCTTTGAGAGCAGCAGATATCTCTTCCTTGCTCTCTTCAGCCGCACGGCGGCCTTTTTCAGGATCTCCGCCGGCACCAAGTCCACGGGTCAATTTGTCGCCTAGCTGAAGCTTGTAAGTCGCACGGCTATATTTCAAGATCTGGCTGTCGGTATTCATAGCGATAAGCTCTACGCCCTGAATACCGGAATCGGCCATACGGTTGATGGCATTGCCACCGCCTCCGCCGACGCCAACTACTTTAATGTTAATCTCATATTGAATCTCATCATCAAGAATAAAATTCATAGGCATGTCCGGTACTTCCTTTTCATTGGATTGAGATGATTTATTTACTCACAATAAAATATAACATAATACGCCTGTCTTTTCAAACAGGCGTATCACTGAATTGTGCAAACTTTTTTCTTAATTTCTTTAAAATCTTCTTCAGAAAGTGAGGCAAATGTCGCTTTGCCTGAGACTGACAGGTCAAGCCTCCCGTATTCGTCCGGTTCAAGCTGATTTGTGACCATCTCCTCGAGCATCCTTACCTTGCGCTCCAGGTAGCTTGACGTGCCCAAAACAGCATATATCCGTTCTCCGTAAATGACTTCCAAATTCAGTTTGTCGCTCACATTGACTGCTGTCGCTCCGGACAGAACATGGTATTTCTCCATCAGGTCCAACAGCATTTCAAGATGCTCTATATGAAGCTCATCTTCATCCATGAGCTCTTTCCCAGGAGCCGTCTCTTTAGGAGAAATCCCATATATCTCAAGAGCTTTACCCGTGTATCCTTCTGTTCTCCGGATAATATGTAGATCCCTGGACAGGACAAGATATCCGTAAAGATTATTCGGAACTACCAGCGCATTGTCCGCTTCCAGGACCGTTATCGTGACCTTGGAAGGCAGTGTTCTCTTTACGGACACTTTGGAAACATACGGCAGTTTTCCTTCTATGCGCTTCTCAATGCTCCTCGCTGAGAAGGTGAACATGCTCTGATTATATTTCAGTTCAGCAGCATCCATTATGTCCTGCTTGGAATAGATCTCAAGCGTTCCCTTAACATCAATGGTTTTAAGGTGGAAAAACAGAGTGAAAGTTGCAACAATAGCAGCTATAACAAGTAAGAAAACAAGGACTGCAGCAATCCTTCTCAAAATGAACTGCAGTGCAATCCTGCCTTTTTTCTTGTTATTCTCTTTTTTCGGCTTACTCTTCTGTTTAGCCATCAATCCATTAGAGCCAGAACTTCGTGATACATCTGACTTGCTGAATCACGTACTGCGATCCTCTTAGCCAGCTCGCCCATCGTTTTCAGAGATTCCTTATCATGTGCAAGCTGCAGGATCTTTTCCGCAGTTTTCTGGAAATCCATATCCTTTTCTTCTTCGACGACAGCGGCTCCGAGATTGCCCAGCGTCATAGCATTGTAGTACTGATGATTCTCAGCAACGTATGGTGAAGGGATCAGATACGATGCTCTACCAACGGCTGCCAGTTCACTGATAGTGATCGCTCCACTCCTGCAGACCACAAGATCCGCTGCTGCAAGGCAGTCCGCCATATCATCTATGTACTGACTTACTCTACATGAAAAATCGGAAGTGCTCAAGTCAAACTTTTTCAGACCGTCCCAAAATCCGGTTGTATCTATCTCTCCCGTAGCGTGCAGGAAGAACAACGAATCATCTCCGTAAGCCCTGGAAAACACGTTTACCATGACCTGATTTATTGTGGATGAACCCAATGACCCTCCGAAAGAAAGGATGCACGTCTGACCGTCGCCTATTCCAAGTTTCGTTCTGGCTTCTTCCCTGTCTGCCTCGAGGACTTTATTGGATACGGGGTTTCCCACGACTGTAGTCTTGTCCGGATAACCGATCTTATCCGCTGCATCCTGATTAGCTGCAAAAATATGATCGACCTTTTTACTCAGCAGACGCGATGTAACTCCGGGGAAGGAATTCTGCTCGTGTATAGCTGTATGGATCCCCAATGATGTGGCCTCTCTCACCACGGGTCCAGACACATATCCCCCGAAACCCACCACCAGGTCAGGCTTTTCCTTTTTCAGGAACGCTCTGCACTGAATAGATGATTTCAGCAAGCAGTATACAGTCCTGATATTATATGCAATACCTGAAAAAGATAGGCTCCTTTTGAATCCATGGATATCTATTGGATAAAAACGTATGCCAGCATCCTTGACCAGACGGTATTCCATACCGTCTTCCCTGCCAACGTAGATCACTTCAGAATCAGGTTCTTCCTGCAGGATCTTCTCAACAAAAGACAGTGCAGGATTTATATGGCCGGCAGTCCCACCGGCCGCAACAACTAGCTTCATATTTTCTTCCCTGCACCTGTGCAGGCTGCCAACCTCCTTCCCAAAACAGTGATGAGACTAATGTATCTGTTCTAGTCTTCCCTGTGTATAAGATCATCAAACGGATCGGTCTGAGTCTCCTCCTCTTCATCGCCCATAATCTCAACTCTTTCTGATTCACGGGCGACATTAAGAAGTACACCCACCTCACACAGCAGCAAAAAAAGCGCTGTGCCTCCCTGGCTGAAGAACGGAAGCCCGATTCCTGTGTTTGGGACAAGCGCCGTTACAACAGCGATATTGAGTATCACCTGAATAGCCACCTGTGCAGTGATGCCTGCAGCTATGAGCGAGCCGAATTTGTCAGGAGCCCTCATGGAGATCTGAGCCCCGCGTACAATGAAAAGCACAAATATTATAACGATTATGAAAGCACCGATAAATCCGAGTTCTTCACAGATTATAGAAAAAACGAAGTCGTTCTGCGGCTCCGGAACATACAGCTGTTTTTGCCTCGAGTTTCCGAGTCCAAGTCCAAACAGACCTCCACTTCCGATAGCGATAAGTCCCTGGTTTACCTGGTAAGCCTCATCTGCGGTATCGCCGCCCTGAGTATTGGTCAGGATTCGCTCAAGTGCGTATCTGTATTTATCTGATGTAAGCACTATAAGAGCCAATATCGGCAAAGACATTGCAGCTCCGGCAAAGAAATACCTGATCTTGACGCCTGCTATAAACAGGACGGCCATCCCTATGGCAAATATGAGGATCGTTCCGGAAAGGTGTGGCTGAAGAAGTGTGATAAGGAATACCATTCCGAGAATGATCATGAATCTCAGGAACCCGAGGTTAAAATTATCCATCTTCTCCGGCGCTACCGAAATGAGATGCGCAAACAACAGAACGATCGTAAATTTGATCATCTCAGACGGCTGGAAAGTAAAGCCTCCGATAATGATCCACCTCTTGGCATTGTTGATAGGAGGCATAGCAAGCGTTGCTGCCAGAAGAATATACGAGATAAGGAAGAATATCCACGCAAAATGATGGTAGATCCTATAAGGGATATGTGAGATTATCAGCATCGCAATGAAGCCCATAACAGCAAATATTGCCTGTCTCTTGATGTAATAGAATCCATCACCTTTGAGATACAGAGCATGGGAAAAACCGGCAGAAAACATCATGATAAGGCCGACCACGGTAAGGATCGTAGTCACCAGCAACAGGAACCTGTCAGTTTTGATTGTGAGCTTCTCGTCGTTCAAATTGTTTTCCTTTCTATTCGGCTATGGCTGAAAACACTGACAGGCCGGTGCCGATAAGAGCGACTAAACAGAATACAGCAATGATCTTCTCCTCCGACCAGCCGCACATCTCGAAATGGTGGTGGATAGGAGCCATCTTGAAGATCCTCTTTCCGTGGGTAGCTTTGAAATAAGTGGTCTGAATAATATCTGAAGCTGCTTCACAGACATAGACTATTCCGGAAAGCAGCATGAGCAGTTGCATCGAAACTCCGAAAGACATCGCAACGACAGCGCCTCCAAGGAACATCGAGCCGGTGTCCCCCATAAAAACTCTGGCAGGTTTGAAGTTCCAGAACAAGAAACCAATAAGTGCCGCTGCGAGAGAAGCGGAGAAAAGCGTTGTTCCGGCATATCCGAGATATGCGGAGATAATCAGGAAACCAAGTGTTACAACGAACGTAACCGATGAAGCAAGGCCGTCGAGTCCGTCTGTGAGGTTGACCGAGTTAACTATACCGACAATACAGAAAATGATGAACGGATAATAGAACCAGCCGAAGTCAAAAGTTCCTACAAATGGGATCATCAGCTCTGTTCCACATTCGCCGTACACTCTCATCAGATACACGTATATGCTGGCAACCATGACCTGCATGATGATCTTGTGATACCATCTCAGTCCGAGGTTAGTTCTATGACTTATCTTTTCAAAGTCGTCCAGAAACCCTATCAGGGAGAATGCGATCGCAACACAAAATGAGGAGAAGAGCCTGAAATTTTCCACTGCGTACTGTTTTGACAGGAACTGCGGTGCCTCAAGAACAAGCGAGATATAACCAACGATGATTGCACAGAGAGTCCCGATGATGAACATCAGTCCTCCCATAGTAGGAGTCCCCTCCTTGTACTTGTGCCAAGTAGGGCCAATATCATTGATCGTCTGTCCGTATTTGATCTTTTTAAGCCAAGGGATCATCCAGTACCCCAGCACCATAGTAACTGTGATACCTACAAAAACCGCCGAAAAAATTGAAGTACGTTCCATGATCAGTTTTCCTTATAGAATTCTTCGATTATATCTTCCAGTGCCATTCCGCGGGACGCCTTGAACAACACCATATCCCCGGAGTGCGTGCATTCACGCAAATACTCCGCTATTTCCATTTTATCCTCAAAATGTCGCACACATGCAACACCGGCTTCTTCTGCAGCCTCTGCCGCAAGTTTCATCTTTTCCCCGCAGCAAAGCAGAATATCAATGCCAAGAGCAGCTGCAAGCGCTCCTGCTGTGCGGTGCGCATCATCTGCGATATCGCCAAGCTCCAGCATGTCCCCTAGGACTGCTACCTTTATTCCATTGGAAGGCAGGTCCGCCAGTGTCTTAAGCGATGCCTCCATTGAATCCGGGTTAGCATTGTAACAATCTTCGATGACAGTGATTCCTCTGACAGTGCGGAACCTCTGTCTCATTCCGGACGGAGCATACTCCGACAGCGCAGCTGCACTCTTGCCGGGATCCAGCCCCAGTCTCGTTGCCAGAGTGTATGCAGCAAGTGCGTCCTTTACCGAATGTATTCCGGAACAAGGGATAGTCACATAAAATGTGCCATGTTCCTTGTCTTTTATTGAAAATGTCGTCGGGAATCCTTTGCAAGAGATATCCCTGGCAGTGACATCGCAGGAGTCATTCTCTATAGCAAATGTTGCTACTTTGCATGTCAGATTCTCTCTGGCACTGTTCAGGAACGGATCGTCTCCGTTAAGTACCAGCAGACCGTCTGCAGGCATCCCGTCAAGGATCTCCATCTTTGCTTTAAGAATGTTCTCCTGGCTTCCAAGCATCTCGAGGTGAGATACCCCGATGCAGGTGATGATGCCGCCATAAGGAAGAGCACAGCGCGAAAGACGGCTTATCTCTCCAAGAGCACTCATACCCATCTCAAACACTGCTAGCTCGGTGTTTTCATCCATACGAAATACTGACTCGGGAAGCCCTATCTCATTGTTGCGGTTTCCTTCATTCTTGAGGGTGTTTCCGAATTTGCTGAAGATCGTGGCTACCATTTCCTTGGTAGTTGTTTTCCCTACGCTTCCTGTTACTGCAACAACGAGAGGGTCATACTGCTTCCTGTAGTTGCAGGCCATTGCTGAATAGGCATCCAGCGTGTTGGGCACATAAATGCATCTCTTGTCGTCAAAATGCCTTGATACTATCGCTACAGCAGCGCCTTTTTCCAAGGCTTCCAGGGCAAAATCATTACCGTCAAAACGCTCGCCGACTACTGCTATAAACACGCAGCCGTCTTCGATCTTGCGGGAATCTGTAGTAATGTAATCAACCGGAAGATCATCAAAAGTTGTCTCAGCGATGCCTTCAAGCAGAAGTCCCAACTTCGTAGTAACCATATCTATTTCTCCTCTGCGTAGTACTCACGCACGATACGTCTTTCATCCAAATAAAGAGTGTAATTATCTATTGCTTGATAATCCTCATGCCCTTTGCAGCAAAGAACGAAAACATCTCCATCCCGCAGTGTCCTGAGCACATGGCTTATTGCATAATAGCGGTCAGGGATCAAGATAAACGGGATCCTACGCTCTGAGAATATAGGAATCAGTTCCTGCAGGATCATATATGGATCCTCTTCTCGAGGATTATCTGAGGTAAGCACAGCTACATCCGCGTAATCTGCAATGGCGTTCGCCATCTTGACCCTCTTTGTTTTGTCTCTCCTTCCGGCACATCCGAAAAGGACTACCAGTCTGCCTTCTCCAACAAACGGTTTTATGCTTGAAAGAAGTTTTGTGAGAGCATCATCTGTATGGGCATAATCCGATATGACCGTCTGTTTGCCTCTATGCAGTATCTCGCATCTGCCGCTGACCTCTTTTGTTGAGGACACGCCTTTTACTGCTGTCATGAGATCTCTTACCTGACGGTCAACAACTGCAGTGCAAGCCAGTGCATTATATACTGAAAACCTTCCCGGCAACGGAACAGTACACGAGGCAGTTTCATCTCCTTTGATCACGGTGAAACTGGTCTCTCCGCTTGTCAGTACCAGATCAGTCGCTCTATATTCTGCGTCTGTATTCTCGAGGGCATATCCTACCTTGGGGCATTCTGTCATTTCAAACAGTTCACGCCCTTTCGGGTCATCCAGATTGATCACTGCATAATCGCACTGTTTGAACAGCTGACACTTTGCCTCGAAATATGCATCCATCGTCTTGTGGTAATCAAGATGGTCCTGCGACAGGTTGGTAAATACAGCTGTATCATAATGCAGATCTACCAGCCTCCTCTGATCAAGCGCCTGAGAGGAAGCCTCCATGACTACATACTCGCATCCGGAATTGGCCAGCGTCCTAAGGATCATTTCCATGTCCCAGGGCTCAGGTGTCGTGAACTTTGCAGGTAACACTATGTCCCCTGCCTCAATACCAATGGTTCCAATGACTCCTGCTTTTTTGCCGCACGCTTCAAGCGCCTGCTTTATGACGTTGGCAATGGTGGTCTTTCCGTTAGTTCCTGTAACTGCGATGAGTTTGAGCTCATCTTGTGGCCTACCGAAATAGTTGGAACACATCACAGCGAGAGCGGCTCTTGTATCTTCCACGATTACTTCCTGCTTCAGGCCAAGTGAATGATCCACTACGACGGCACAGGCTCCCCTTTTCAGGCAGTCTTCAGCGACATCATGCCCGTCGAAACGGGTCCCTTTTATGCATACGAACAGAGAGCCTTCCTTAATAGCTCTGGAATCTGAAATTATGTCCCCAACTTCAGTTTCCGGATCGAATGTCCCGGAAACGCTGAGATTGTAAATCAACTGGGACAGTTTCATAAGGCCTCCTAGTCGTTTATGTTTTTGTTTACGAAATCGACGGTGATTACCGTTCCCTCTCTGACGTTCGCTCCGGGCTCATAGTCCTGTGCCACTGCAACAGCAGAGGAAGAACTTGATCCGTCCACTGCGAGGTTGAGCCCAATCGACTCAAAGAGCGATTTTACATAGCTGACGGATCTGCCGTTAACATCCGGCACATCCACATATTTTGGCAGCTTATCCTCTGTGTAGACGTATACTTTAGAACCTTTAGGCAGTCCGACTCCTCCTACAGGATACTGATCTGTGACTCTCTGCCCGTCCCCGATGACTTCCGCATTAAGTCCGCGTTTCTGCAAAGCTGCACGCGCGCTTGTAAGTGAGTAGTCCATGATATTCGGGACGAATGTGCCGACTGTCTCTACCTCATCCTCTTTGTACACGGCTTCCACTCCAAGGTACGGAAGTACTTCAGACATGACAGAAGCAACGATTGGCGCCACTATAACACCGCCGTATCTTGAGTAACTGCGAGCGCCGTCCAGCAGGATAAGGCATGCGACCTGCGGGTCATCAGCTGGAGCAAATGCGCAGAACGAAGCAACATATTCACCTTCGCGTCCGTTCAGTTTTTCAGCGGTTCCGCTCTTTCCACCAAGGCGGAATCCCGCGACATAAGCGTTCTGTCCGTTGGATGTCTCAACGACCTGCTCCAGGATGTCTCTCATGGTATCTGAGGTCTCTTTGCTTATAACCTGTCTCTTTGTAACAGTCTCATGCTGTGAGACGATGTTCCCTGTTGAGTCCAGGATCTGCCCGACAATATACGGCTGAACGAGATAGCCGCCGTTTACACATGCCGAGAAAGCAGTGATCATCTGAATAGGTGTGATCGCGTTGGACTGGCCGAATGAGCAACTGGCCAACTCAACGACGCCCATGGTTTTGTCAGTGTAATAGACACTGTTGCTTTCACTAGGTAGATCCACACCGGTCTTATCAGTAAGGCCGTATGCCTTGAAGTAATTATAGAAATTCGTCTTCCCAAGGCGTTTTCCTATCTCTATGAAAGCGGGGTTGCATGAGTTGATGACTGAATGGGTAAAGTCCTCCTGTCCGTGCCCGCCTGTTATAGCGCAGTGCATTACGATCTCAGGCGTGACCTGCACTCCACCAGAGCAATAAAACTCATCGGACAGAGAGCATGTGCCCGTTTCCAGAGCCGCAGACGCAGTGACGACCTTGAAGACCGAACCGGGTTCGTAAATGTCCGTGATCGCCTTGTTGTTCCACTGATTGTGCTGTGCCTCAGAAAGAGCTTCCAGATACACTTCTTCCGGAGTCTTGATATCTTCGTCATCTTTGGAGCTTTCATTGTATGCTTCAGTTGCATCTTCTAGGATCTGATGCAGCTGTTCTATAGTTCTCTCATCAGTGACCTCAAGAGGTGTATTGGGGTCAAAGTCGGGTTTCGTGGACATGGCATAGATGGCGCCGGTGTTCACGTTCATAATGATGCCACAGGCGTAGTTCCTTACGTTGTGCTCCACCATAGCTTCATCAAGTGCATTCTCCAATGTGCGCTGAATCTCGGCGTCAAGTGTAAGGACAAGACTGTAGCCGTCAATGGCTTCGGTAAGAGTCTCATGCTCGTAGTACATATCCTTGCCGTATGCATTGACAGCTGTAAGCATCCTTCCGGGAGTCCCAGAAAGAGTGGTGTCATAATATGATTCAAGACCATACAGGCCGTTGTTGTCTGTACCAACGAAACCAAGCACCTGAGACGCAAAGTTACCATACGGATAGTATCTCTTTGTGTCCTCTGTAAACTGGATGCCTGCTATATCGTTTTTCTCTACGAACTGCTGGATACGATCCACGATGGGCTTATCTACCTTGCGCTTGAGGATGGTATAGTAACTGTCCCCCTTGCACTTCTCAAGAACAGTCTCATATTCCAGCCCAAGTTGCTCCGAAAGGAACGTAGCGATCCTGTCGTAGTTCTTCTCCTCTATGCGTATAGGTGCCAGAGCAACAGTCCATACTGTAGCGCTCCGCGCCAGGATATTCATATTCGCGTCGTAGATGATACCTCTCTCTGCAGCTATGGCACTGTCGCGCAACTGCTGAGATGAAGCCCTGTCCATCCAGTATGTATGCTGGATAATAGAAAGATACGCAAGCCTTCCGACAATAACAGCGAAAAGGAGAATAAATACCATCGTGATGGCAAGTATCCTCCTCTTTATCGTGCTTGTCACAAGCTTGCGTTCCTTTTTATCCATTCCGTTCTCCCGCTGAAACTATTTATGCAGGACCCGGTAAAAATCACGGATTAAACCACTCTATTACCGTACCCAAAAAAGCTAGCATTGATCTGTCGTTCTTAACCGGTTCCTCGGTGACTATCATGTTTTTGTCCTCGAGGTTCACATATTCGACCTGCGCAGAATTGATCTTTATAAGTCCCAATTCTTCCTGAGCATATTTCTCTGCGCTTTTATACGAAATGAAGCTCTCTATCTGATAGTCCAGATATATATTCTCGCTTTGTATTTCGACAAGCTCAGCGCTTCTGTTCGTGATCTGTGATTTGACTTTTGTCAGCTGCAAATTGCTGTAAACAGTATACACTGCGAGAGATATCACCGCAACGCAGAGGACAAACAACTGCACCGCAAACTTGCGGTCCTCCGCTGTCCTGACATTCGGAGCCGGCTTGACTACTTTTACCGGTTCTCTGACCGGTGCAGTTTCTGCAAATCTGCTGAGATCATATGCTACGTTTGTTGCCATCTTATCCCTCTTATATCTTTTCGATAATCCTTAATTTTGCACTTCTTGATCTTCTGTTTTCTTCTGTCTCTGTCTCACCTGCAACTATCGGTTTCTTGGTGATCGGTATAGCTTTTTCTTTATTGCCGCAAATGCATATCGGAAATTCGGGCGGACAAGTACACCCTTGCTGGAGCTTTGCAAAAAACTGCTTCACGATCCGGTCCTCGATAGAGTGGAACGTGATGACGCAGAACCTTCCTTTCGGCGCCAGCAAATCAAATATTGAATTCAGTCCTTCCTCCAAAGCACCCATCTCATCGTTTACATAGATGCGCAGCGCCTGAAATGTCTTCTTTGCAGGATGTTTCTCTTTTCTTCTCAAAGCCGGCGGGAATGCAGATACGATGACATCGCTTAGTTCTGTAGTAGTCGTAAATTCCTTCTGTTCCCTTCTGGCGATGATCCTGCTCGCTATCTGAGGAGCATATTTCTCTTCCCCATATTCCCTGAGGATTCTGCAGAGTTCCTCAAAAGGCAGTGTGTTTACTGCATCAGCGGCAGTCATTCCGGAATCGGACATCCTCATATCCAGATTGCCTTCTTTAGCGTATGAGAAACCTCGTTCAGCGACATCAAGTTGGTGTGATGATACCCCCAGGTCCAAAAGAGCTCCGTTTACTTTGCCCTTCATATCCCCCAGCACCATCCCGGCATCCCTGTAATCCGATCGGATCACTTTCGCGTTGGGAAAACCGCTCAGTCTTGCTGTAGCTGCTTCGATAGCTTCAGGATCCTTATCAAAACAGAAAAGCCTTCCGTCAGGGTTCAGCCGCCTTGCGATCTCATATGAGTGTCCGGCTCCCCCGACAGTACCGTCGATATAGATCCCGTCCGGATCGATGTTCAGTCCATCTATCACTTCATTGAGAAGAACCGGAATATGCTCGAATTCCGCCATCAGATCTCGTTCTCCTCAAGATGTTCTTCAAAACTCTTGCTGTTGAAATTCTTCTTATTCTCAATCCATCTCGCCTTGTCCCAGATCTCGGCCCTGTCCATGACTCCTATGACAGCGACGTCCTTATCAAGTCCGGCACTCTCTCGAAGGTTCTGCGGGATCAAGATTCTGCCTTGGCGGTCAGGTTCTACTATGCACGCGTTAGGAAAGATGTAATGCTGGATCTTGCTCGCCTGTGCCAGTGGCAGCTGACGGATCCTGTCACAGATCCTCTCCCACTCTTTTTCGGAAAAAACTGCAAGGCAGTTATCCGACCACAGAGTGACACAGAAACGGTCTCCAAGCTCATCTCTCATACGGGAAGGAAAATTCATTCTGCCCTTTTGGTCCATGTTGTGAAAAAACTCACCAAAAAGCATCTCTCTTCTCCTTTCCGCGTTTTTTATGTTGAAAACCCTGTTGAAAGTGTTGAAAATTACCCACTTTTCACCACTTTAGTTGAATTCTCCTCCATTATGCCCCACTATGACATCAAAAGTCAACAAAAATCACTCCTGTATTTCCACAAAAATCAGTTAAAAACTGCACAAAAAAAGGACCGCATCAGCGGTCCTGATTACTTCTGAAACAAAAGCTGTTAAAAAACTTATTTTACCTTTCCACGAAGAGCAAGTCTTGTTGATTTGACCTCGTTGAAGACCATGAGAAGAGCATCCTCGCTCTTCTTAAGAGCATTCTCGGAATACTCGAGTGTCGCCCTCTCCATCTCCTTGGTCTTGCGCTGTGTCTCAGCAATAAGGTCATTGGCGCTCTGCTGGGCTGCCTTGGTGACTTCCTGTTCAGAGATGAGCTGCCTTGCACGGTTCTCAGCTCTGGTAATGATATCTTCAGCCTCTGCCTTTGCGTCCTCAAGGATCTGATTGCGATCCGAAACGACTGCCTTAGCGTCCTTGATCTCCTGAGGGAGATTCAAACGGATCGTGTCCAAAAGATCGCGCATCTTATCCGCGTCGATCATCTTCTTACCGCCTGCGAGCGGCAGAGCAACTGCTGAATCCAGCATGTCATCCAGTTTGTCCAAGTATTTATCGATAGCCATAGTCAATTTCCTTTCCGCAATCTATTTTGCACATCATCCTGAATTGGCTCAGGAAGAAAATCCGATACATCTCCGCCAAACGAGGCGATCTGTTTTACGATACTGGAACTGAGATACATGAATTCCTGCGACGTATTCAGGAAAAAAGTCTCCACATCCGGTTTCAATTTTCTGTTGGTGAGAGCCATCTGGTATTCATATTCAAAATCACTGACAGCCCTGAGTCCTTTTACGATAACGTTGGCATTCTCTTTTGTCATGTAATCAACAAGAAGTCCTGAGAAAGAGTCGACCCTTACATTAGGGATATCAGATGTGACCCTTTTGATGAAATCCACTCTCTCTTCAACTGAAAAAGTGGTGACCTTCGCCGGATTCTGAAGGACGACTACTATGACTTCGTCAAATATCCTGGCAGAACGCGTTATGATATCGAGATGGCCTTTAGTTACTGGGTCAAAACTTCCCGGAACAACAGCTATGCTCATTCCTGTTCATCCTCAGATTCACGTTTATTGTACATCCAGATCGTTGTACTTCCATAATTATAGCGTTTTTTCAGAACTAATGAAAGAACTTCATCAGGCAAATTGGCTTCTCTTTCCGTTTCTATGGCGATACAGCCGCCTTCTTCCAGCATTTTGTCCAGATGCGGAAGCAGAGCGCCTGCTATCTCCTTATGATATGGCGGATCCGCAAAGATGAAATCGAACTTTGACGAAGCACGTTCGATGTACCTTATTGCGTCCATCTGAGCCACCGTTGCTTTACTGAACAGGTCTGTATTATTCAGATTTTTCTTTATCACTGTAATTGCTTCACGTGAATTGTCCACGAAAACGCAGTGTGAAGCCCCTCTCGAAAGAGCTTCGATACCCATCTGTCCGCTTCCCGCAAACAGATCCAGCATAGTGGCACCCGGAATGAAGAACTGAAGTGCCGAAAACAGCGCCTCCTTGACCTTTTGAGAAGTCGGTCTGACCAGATCCTCACCCGGAAGCGTCTCGATGACTCTGCCTTTCGCTGTGCCTGTATTAACTCTCATATAAAACCTCTGTATCTTTTGAATCTATTATTTTCTCTCACTGACGACATGTCAACCGTGGTAATACTCCCATACAGCCTTTGCAGCATTCTGCGAGATTCCTTTTACTGCTGCCAGTTCCTCGACCGATGCTTCGCTTATAGCGCGGATAGTCCTGAAATGTTTAAGCAGTATCTTTGCTCTTGTCTCTCCCACCCCTTCTATATCCAGAAGCGAGGATCTGAACGCCTTTTTTGAGTGTGACTTGCGCTCATATTCTATAGTATAGCGATGGACCTCATCCTGCATCTTTGACACTATGTTGAAAGCATTTTTGTGCATCGACAGCTCGATCTCTCCTTCTGGAGATACTATGCCCCTGGTGCGATGCTTATCATCCTTAACTGATCCAAAGACCGGTACATCTGCAAAAGCAGACTCAGCCATGATAGGCATTATCGTATCAAGATGCCCTTTACCGCCATCAAGCAGAATCAGATCAGGTTTTTCTGAAAATCCGGGGGAACCTTCTTCGTATCTGTTTATCCTGCGGCTTATGACTTCGCGCATGGAAGCGTAGTCATCTATGCCTATGACTGACTTTATCTTGAATCTGCGGTATTCCGACTTCTTAGGCTCGCCGTTGACGAAAACTACCATCCCTCCGACGGCATCTGTACCGTAGTTTGAGATGTCGTACAGTTCGATGCGTTTTGGGAATGAGGACAGCCCCAGTCTGTTTGCGAGTTCTCCAAGAGCAGCCTCGGACTTCGTTTTCCTTCCAGATTCCCTTCTAAGGCGCTCCAGGGCATTCTGATATGCCATGTCTACGATCTTCTTCTGCTCACCTTTCTGCGGCACCAGGATCTTAACCGAGGATCCCCTTCTCTCACTAAGATACTGTTCTATCTCTTCATGATAATCTACGTCTTCGTCCAGAAGGACATTCTTCGGTGGTTCATTGCCACCAAGATAGAAGTGAGAAAGGAACTCCTCTCTGACTTCTGCCAGATCGGTCGTTTCATAGAGCATCTGCTCATGCTTATCAACAAGTTTTCCGCCCCTGAAGATAAGAGCTACAGCGCATGAATCCTTTTCATTGCCTGCAAAAGCAAACACGTCGATATCCTTGGACGCCCCTTCTTTGACTACTTTTTGTCCTTCGTCCAGCTTCTCGATAGCTGCTATGGCATCCCTGGCTCTGGCTGCTTTCTCGAACTCCAGATTCTCACTGTATTCCTCCATCTGGGAATGAAGCATCTTCAGGATCTCATCCGTTCCTTTTGTGAGAAGGATCTTCGCGTTGCTTACATCCGACAGATAATCATCCAGCGCTATGTTTCCTGTACACGGAGCGTTGCACAATCCAAGATGCGCATTAAGACACGGCCGCTTTCTCGGCACCTTTTCAAACTGGTATGAACATGTTGGCAGTCTGAAAGCAGTATTGGCGACCTCGGTCATCTGCTTGACGGCATATGAACTGATATACGGTCCGAGATACTCTGCGTCGTCTTTCTTCTTCTGGAGCTCAGCCGTGATCCTTGGATATGTGTCCTTTGAGATACGGATATACGAAAAGCCCTTATCATCCATCATAAGGATGTTGTATTTAGGCCTGTGCTGCTTGATAAGAGAGCATTCCAAAGTCAGCGCCTCAAACTCGCTGTCCACGACGATTACATCGAAATCATCAACGTTTGACACCATCTTTTCCACTTTGGGCATATGATTGGCCCCTACGCGGAAATAGCTGGTGACACGCAGTTTAAGCCGTTTTGCTTTTCCTACATAGATAACCTCATTCTTCCTGTTGCGCATGATATATACGCCGGGAAGTTTGGGGAGATCTGATGCTTTTTTGTACAGTTCTTTTCTGTCCATTGCCCTCAAAATGAAAAAAGCCGCCCTGAAGGGCGGCTCGTATTACGCTATTATTCGTTGAAGCCGAACTCGATAAGCCTTACAAGACCATCAATTGCTTCTGCTTCATCGACACCGTCAGCGATAAGCTGAATAGTCGTTCCGCCGACAATACCAAGAGAGAGAACACCAAGGAGGCTCTTTGCATTAACTCTGCGTTCATCTTTTTCTACCCAAATAGCACATTTATATTCATTGGCTTTCTGAATAAAGAATGTCGCTGGACGAGCATGCAATCCAACCTGATTCTCCACTGTGACTTCTTTAACTATCATAAAAATGCTCCTCTATAAATAATATAGTAATACTCAAAACAATGGTGCTGTTTCACCGAGTGATATCATACAACATTCCTAAAACCAAGGTCAATTGCTGCGGTCACTTTGAAAATCTTTTCTGCTCTTTGCTACAATAGCACCAAAAAACAGGCCTGTTCTTTGTGCATCATTGCTAGAATTTTCAGGTCTGTTTTTCTTTATTATTCACGTATTTTTCCCACATATCGGGGCGCCTTTCACGGGTCCTTTCCTCTGCCTTTTCAAGCTTCCATTTCTGGATGTTGGCATGGTGCCCCGATCTCAGTATCTCCGGCACTTCCCTGTCCCTCCAGACTGCAGGCCTCGTATACTGCGGATACTCCAAAAGACCGCTGAAATGACTCTCATCTGTATAGCACTCCTCGTCTGACAGGACACCTTCGCACATCCTCATGACAGCGTCTGTAAGGATGAGCGCAGGCAATTCCCCGCCGGTAACGACATAGTCCCCGATAGAGATCTCCTCATCCACTATCTCCTCTATGACACGTTCATCAACGCCTTCATAGTGGCCGCAAAGTATACAGAGATTATCTAGTTTGGAGAGTTCGACTACTCTCTGCTGAGTAAGGACTTTTCCGCATGGAGACATATAGATAAGATGCGGTCTTGTGCCGCGTTTCTCGCATATAGCCTGGAAGCAGTCATAGATGGGCTGGCAATACATGACCATTCCCATCCCGCCTCCGAAAGGAGCATCATCAGTCTGTTTCTGCTTGTTGAGAGTATAATCCCGGATATTATGGCACTCCACAGAGACCGCACCCTTTTTGATAGCGCGGCCTATAATGCTCTCCCCCAGATAGTTGTTGCACATATCAGGGAATAAAGTCATAATATCAATCTGCATCGTCAAACATCCCTTTTATTGGCTCTACCCAGATCTTTCCTTCTTCTATTGAAGTTTTTTTCAGGAAAGCCGGGACAGCGGGCATGAGTCTCGTTTCCCCGTTATCCAGCTTCACAGAATACAGATCCTGGATGCCTCCTGAAATTACATCATCGATCACACCGATGTGTTCTTCCGTAACGGCGTTAACCACTTCAAGACCTATGAGATCCACTACAAAGTAACTGTCCTTGTCCTTTTTGATCTCATTGCGGTCCGCCCATAAAGTCTTTCCTATAAGTCCGTGTGCATCTTCTATGGAATTGATTCCGTCAAACTTCAGAAGAAGCATGTTCTTCTGGGCCCTGTGAGAAACAACATTCAGACTCGAAGAAGCTCTTGGATCCAGATAGACTTTTTTAACGCAAAACAGAGACTCCGGTGAATCCGCAGAGATGTATACTTTTACCTCTCCGCTGATGCCATGAGTCGTGACTATCTTCCCTATCTCAAGATACTGAACCATGATCACAAAAATGTACGGGGCGAGACCGCCCCGTTACAATCTCTTTCAGTCTATTTCTACAGAAACGTGCTGACCGCTGCGGATAGCGGCGGAGCGCATGACTGTACGAATGGCCTTTGCGATCTTTCCCTGTTTTCCGATCACGCGGCCGACATCACCTTCAGCAACGCTGAGATGATAAACGACGACGCCTTCCTCATCCGGCTCGTCCACTGTGACTTTGACAGCATCCTTGTCCTCTACGAGACCTTTTGCCATCACTTCAAGCAATTCTTTCATTACTCGATGACTCCATTTTTCTTGAGCAGGACTTTAACTGTCTCTGTGGGCTGTGCACCGTTGGCGATCCACTGTTTGACCTTGTCTGCATCGACGCTGAAGACGGTCTCTGCCTTTGTAGGATCATAGTAACCGAGTTCCTCGATGAAACGGCCGTCACGCGGGGATCTGCTGTCTGCTACGACAACACGATAGAAAGGTGCCTTTTTAGCTCCCATACGACGAAGTCTGATTTT
Source organism: Oscillospiraceae bacterium (assembly GCA_017432285.1). Classification (GTDB taxonomy): domain Bacteria; phylum Bacillota; class Clostridia; order Oscillospirales; family Ruminococcaceae; genus RUG11783. The sequence goes on from JAFRJM010000025.1 coordinate 35,927, forward strand.
AACTGCCATGAATTTTTCCTCCGAAAAATAATAATCTCTTGATATAGAAAATCCTGTTCGTGGATTAACTTAAAACGGTAATTTGCCGGGAAGTCCGGGGATCCCTCCCCTGTTTCCCTTCTTTTTCATCTGCTTGTTCATCTGTTTAAGCAGCTTATTGGACTGCTCGAACTGCTTCAGAAGCCTGTTTATATCCTCAACTTTTCTCCCGCAGCCTGCAGCGATACGCCTCTTTCTGGATGCATTCAGGATCTCAGGCCTTGCTCTCTCTTCCGGTGTCATAGAAAGGATGATCGATTCTGTTCTGGCAAATGCCCCCTCGTCTATAGCTTCATCCGGAATATTCGCTCCACCCGGAAGCATCGCCATTATCTGGCGCATATTTCCCATTTTCTGGACCTGTCTCATCTGATCCAGCAGATCGTTGAGATCCAAGCCATGCTTAGTCTTGGTCTTCCTCATCAACTGCATAGCTGACTCTTCGTCTATGGACTGGCTTGCCTTCTCAATCAGAGACATCACGTCTCCCATTCCAAGAATACGGCTCGCCATCCTGTCCGGATGGAAGACTTCAAAATCGTCCACTTTTTCACCGGTACCGACGAAGAATATCGGTTTGCCCGTGACATTGAATACTGACAGCGCAGCACCGCCTCTGGCATCTGCATCGAGCTTTGTGAGGATCACTCCGTCGATGCCTATCCTATTGTTGAATTCGTTAGCTACGTTGACAGCTTCCTGACCGTTCATGGAGTCGATGATGAGTATCGTGCGGTTAGCGAAGTCTTTCTTCAGTCCTTCAAGCTCAACCATCAGGGTCTCATCTATCTGCAGACGGCCAGCAGTATCTATGATAACGATATCGTATCCGTGATCTTTGGCTTCTCTGATACCTGCTGCTGCGATATCGTGGGGATCGACCTGCCCCATCTCGAACACCGGGACCTCGGCAGCCTTTCCCATAAGAACCAGCTGCTCGATAGCGGCAGGACGGTACACGTCGCAGGCAACAAGCAAAGGACGGTGTCCCTGATTCTTATACCATTTCGCCATCTTGGCGGCATGTGTGGTCTTACCACCGCCCTGAAGACCGCACAGCAGGATAACTGTAGGAGGCGTTCCCTCAAGACGCAACTGACCGGCAGCCTGTCCCATAAGATCTACCAATTCATCATTGACGATCTTTATGACCTGCTGCGCAGGAGTTAAGCTCTTCATGACTTCTTCGCCGAGAGCCTTCTGTGTTACCTGTTCAGTGAACTGTTTGGCTACCTTGTAGTTGACATCCGCCTCTAGAAGTGCAAGACGCACCTCTCTCATGGCGGCAGTAACATCCTTTTCGGTAAGTTTTCCCTTCTGTCTAAGACCGGCGAAAACGTTACCCAAACGTTCAGTCAAACTCTCGAATGCCATTTATTCCTCTTCATCCTGCACATATTTGTCAAGACTATCTGCGCATTCCACTATGTCATTGGCTGCTCTGCGGATCTGCTCGGTATATCCTCTTGTATCCACATAAGCAAGTATGTCTTTCGCGCTCTTTCTGATAGCTCTGGTATACATGTTGAGATTCTCAAACTTCTGAGCGAACTGAAGATTGTCTTCAAGTTCTTTCAATGTATACTCACCGCGTTTGATGGAGTCCCTGACTCCCTGACGGCTGATACCTTCTAGTTCTGCGATCTCACCGAGAGACATATCCTCGAAATAGTACATCTCAAGAACCGAACGCTGTTTATCTGTTAAGCAGGCACCATATGTGTCAATAAGCAGTGCCAATCCTAGATCCTTTGCCATAGTATTTTCCCCCCGGAAAATGATCGGAAAAATATTGTAAAGTTATTTTGCTTTACAATTCGTAATTATACATAAATACTGGAAAATGTCAAGATGCAAAACAAAAAATCCGCCGATTCCGGCGGACTTGATCAATACTCTGGTCTGTTCTTCGCTTCGTCATAAAGATAACAGTAATCTTCGTGTCGCTGTGCAGAAATAAGGCCCTTTTCTTTTGCTTCAAGGACTGCACATCCTTTTTCAGTGCGATGTGAGCATCCGGTAAAGAAACAATCATCCAAATAAGGTCTGAATTCAATGAAATATTTGGCGATATCTTCCTTCGGGACCTTCTCCGCACGCTCAAAATCCAGCGCAGAGAATCCGGGAGTATCTGCAACATAACCACCATACAGTTCGTACAGTTCCACAGCTCTTGTGGTATGCTTACCTCTCCCGAGCTTCTTGCTTATTTCAGCAGTATTGAGGCCTAGCCCTGGGTGCAGTTTGTTCAGGAACGTGGATTTGCCCACTCCTGAGTTGCCGGAGAAAACACATAAATTTCCCTCTATCATTGCTTCGACTTGCTCCAGAGCTGCCTTTTCGTCCGCCATAACGTCGATGACGGTGTATCCAACACTGCGGTACAGGTCTATAAACTCTTTTGCTTCTGCCAGATCGGTTTTTGTGATGAGTATTACAGGGGTAATGCCTCTCTGTTCACAAAGCATTATAAGTCTGTCCGCGACCATATAATTCGGTCTTGGTTCTACAGAAGAGACCACATAGAAGAATTCGTCCACATTCGCAATCGGTGGTCTCTGGAAGAAATTCTTTCTCTCATGGATCTCGGAGATAGCATATCCGCCCTCTTCTCCAATGACTTCCACATGATCTCCAGCCAAAGGAGTGATACCACGTTTGCGGAATATTCCCTTAGCCTTGCATTCTAAAACCGAATCGGCGGTTTTTACGTAATAAAATCCGCCGATTCCTTTTATGATAATTCCGTTATTGTTTAACTCAGCCATTAATTTTATCGTTTAGCCTTCTCCATTCTCACCGCCACCACCAGAATCTCCGCCAGGTTCTTGTGCATTACATACAGTGCACACCCCATCAACAAAATTATGAATTCCAGTAGGAGGAGCATCTAGATCATCAACATTCCGTAATGCACCACAGTTCCTGCACCTTTGCTCCTTGGTTCCATAATGAATGCAATTAGCACCTGTTGGTTTATTACCAGTATCCTCCCATATATGATCTGTAGCAGGAAGCACTGTAGAAGACTCTGATATTTCTTGTGATGGATCACAATACACTGTACTGAAGCACTTACCACATACTGAACACTTGAAATAATCAATATTCCCTGTAGAAGTACATGTCGGATCATGGGCATCCACATGAATAGGAGTATGTGAGGCGAGAGGTTTATATTGAATTGCACTAATTTCTTTTTTGCCTCCTTGATCAGAGAACATTTTTCCACATGAAGTGCATTTATAATATGCATAATATCCAGCAACAGTACAACTAGAGTTTGTTTCATCAAACTTTTGAAGAGTATGTGTATGGTTAAGTTTAGGAATAGGTTCTGTCCTTTTTTGCCCACATTTTGTACAAGTATAAGTTTTCTCACCTTCAGCTGTTTCCGTCGGTTTCTTTGTTTCTACGCCCTTATCCCATACATGGTTGCACACTTGTGGTTCTGTCATGACAAAATCATTTGTGTTAGTGCTATTAACTGTAACTGCACCGGTCTGGTAGCTTACCACAATATCCATATATTTAACGCCATTCAGGAAGACTGCTACGCCCTCATCTGTAGTACCAGCCTTAGTAAATGATGCGCTGCCTAAACTGCTTCCGGCTCCGGCTCCAACAACTGCATCACCGATCTTAAATTCGAAGTTAAAATTCTTGTTTCCGTTCTTGTCAGAATATGGCAGTGATACTGCAAACGTCTGGGTGACTTCCGGGTTTCCAGCACTTACTGTCAGTGCTATGTAGGAACCGGTGGACACACGTGCTCCAGCGCCAATGCTCTGTCCCAATACCGTACCAGCTGGTTCAGCAGCAGGTACTTCAGTAATACCTCCAACACGCAGTCCATTAGCTTGAAGTGCACCTTTTGCTTTTCCCAGCGACATGCCAACTACATTAGGCACATACTGGCTGTTAACACGGTTTGGAGTATTTACATAAATAGTTACCTGTGTTCCAGATTCAACAGAAGACCCGGCATCCGGTTCCACCTTTGTAATTGTGTTTCCGTTGAACTCATTGGTGTTGTCTGTCTCACGGATAACGACCAAGCCAAGTTCCTGAAGCGCTTTTACGGCATTGCCGTATGTCTCTCCCACTATATCAGGGACGGTGACGATCTGTGTTCCTTTGCTCACATAAAGAGTGATCTTAGCATTGTCCTTGACCTCTTTCGGAGGTGCAGGAGTCTGTGAAAAGACTACTCCGGACTTATAGTCAGTGTTATACTCTTCAACTATTTCGAACTGGAAGCCTTCATTATTGATATCGCTCTGAACAGTCCTGACGGTCTGCCCGACAAAGTTAGGAAGATCTACGTCGTAGTGGTTTGCGAAGATCTGGCTCCCGCTGAGGTTTAAAGTCATATAAACGAGAATTCCTGCGCCAATCAGACATGCCGCCGTCAGTCCCATAAGGATCGCGATAGGCAGATTGATAGTATGCGGACGTTTTTTCTTTACCTTCGGAGTAGCATTCTCCTTTGCTTTAATAGCAGCTCCCCTCAAAGGCTTCTTCTCTTTTGCCATAGGAGATTCCTTTATTTCTTCTATTGGTTCCTCTGACTCTTCCTCGATCGCTCTTGCATGATCGAGATAAACTGTAGGATTGTCAGAAGACAGATACTTGTACTCAAAACGGACACTCGGATTGTTCTTGAACTCATCGATATCCTTCAGCATCGAGCCTGCAGACTGATACCTCTTTTCCGTATCCTTCTCCATAGCCTTCATGATGATATCTTCAAGACCTTCCGGGACCCCCGGATTGATCTCTCTGGGACGTACCGGTGTATCCGAGATCTGTTTTAAAGCAACAGTGACTGCACTGTCAGAATCGAACGGCAGTTTTCCTGTGCACATCTCATACATCATGACACCAACACTGTACAGGTCGGACTGAGTATTAGTCTCCTCGCCTTTTGCCTGCTCAGGGCTGATGTAATGTACTGTCCCGATTGCCTTATCTGTGATAGTGTGCATCCCGCTTCTTGAGAAACGAGCAATGCCAAAGTCTGTGACCTTGATCTTGCCGCTTCTGAGCAGCATGACATTTTGAGGCTTCATATCCCTGTGGATGATACCTCTGTCATGAGCGTGCTGAAGGGCGCGCAACAACTGCTCTGCAAAATACACGGTCTCCTTCCAGGTCAGAGTAGTGTGGGCCTGAATGTATTCCTTCAGAGTAATTCCGTTCAGATACTCCATAACGATATACTGGACGCTGTCCGAGAAATTGACGTCAAGGACCTTGACGATGTTCTCGTGATCCAGCATGCTTATGGCTCTGGACTCGTTCTTGAATCTGCGGACGAGTTCCTCATTGCTAGTCAGTTCCTCCTTGAGGATCTTGACTGCAACGGTCGAGTTATCTTTCAGATCAGTTGCCTTATAAACATATGCCATACCGCCGACACCGATCAGTTCCTCGACCAGATAGCGACCGTCCAGTCTTCGTCCGATGTAGTTATCTTTTTCGGTAGTTTGCTTCATATTTTACACCTGCATCATTACTGTAGTTATATTATCAAATCCGCCTGTTTCCAGCCCTGCTTCAACCAGCAGTCTGGGAACGCGGTAGAAATCATTGTAACGGAAGACCGATAGCATCGTTTCCTGTGTGACTTGGTTGGACAGCCCGTCGCTGCACATCATGAGGATGTCGTTCCTGGCCAGCCTGAGCTGAATTATATCAAACTGTATTTTCGGCTCGATACCAAGCGCTCTTGTGATTATGTTCTTCTGCGGGTGGCGCATCGCCTCTTCATCTGTTATCTTCCCCGCATCGATCAGTTCCTGCACATAGGAGTGATCTTTTGTCAATTGTTTGAGTGTTCTTCTTCTGTAATGGTATACCCTGCTATCTCCGCAGTGGAAGATAGTTGCATCCTGCCCGTCTACTATGGCAAGGAGCAGTGTCGTGCCCATCATCTGGTTGTTTCCGGTCTTTACAGAAGCATCAAAAACAGCTCTGTTTGCGCTTTGACAAATTCTGGACATGTATTCCGCTTTGTCATCCGGAGTGACGTAATTGAGCAATTCCTCGTTCATGGCGGAAGATACGACGTCAACGGCAATATGACTTGCCATCTTACCATTTGAAAGACCACCCATCCCATCGCAAAGCAGCATCCAGCCCAAGCTGTCACTGATCTTCCCGGCGCGGTAGCAATCCTGGTTCTCTTCGTATTTGTATCCGATATCCGTATAACCGGCTAGTGTCATGAACTGCCCTACCTATCAGAGTTGTTGTGTTTCTCTTCTCAATTGTCCGCAAGCAGCGGATATATCATTTCCCAGAGTCCTGCGGACCGTGGCGTTGACACCCTTTTTAATCAGCTTCGACGCAAATACCTCTGCATCTTTTCTTGTAGCTTCGAAATCCCCTCTTCCCGCAGAGTTGACGGGAATGACATTCACATGGCTCTGCATCATACCTGCGATCTTAGCAAGCTCATTCACATCTTCATCCAGGTCGTTCGTTCCATGAATGACAGTATACTCAAAAGTTATCCTTCTTCCAGTCTTCTCAACGTAATATTTACAGGCTTCCAGGACTTCCGGCAGAGGATATCTGAGATTGACCGGCATGATCTTGCTTCTTTTATCAGAAAAAGCGGAGTGCAGTGACAGAGACAGCGTTAACTGTTTTTTCATATCTGCAAGCTCATAGATCTTAGGAGCAATCCCGCATGTGGACAATGTCACGGATCGGTTTTTCATCCCGTATCCGCGTTCGTCTGTTACAAGGTCATAGAACCTCACGACAGATTCCATATTGTCCAGCGGTTCCCCTATGCCCATGAGAACGACACTGTCTATCCTTTTACCTTTCTGCCTCTCGCTCTCATACACTTCCATGAGCATCTCGGAAGCAGTCAGACTGCGGACCAGTCCGTTAACTGTCGACGCGCAGAAGGCACATCCCATACGGCACCCGACCTGTGTGGAGATGCACAGGGACACCCCGTGCTCGTACTCCATGGCCACTGTCTCAACACAGTTCCCGTCCGAAAACCCGAGAAGGTATTTCTCAGTTCCGTCTGATGAGACCTGTTTCCTTACGACTGCTGGTCTCTCATATACAGTGTTTTCTCTCAGCCATGCCCTGGTCTTTTCAGGAAGATTCGTCATCTCATCAAATGAAGAAACGCGCTTCTGATGGATCCAGGAAAACAGTTGATCCGTACGATAAGCAGGCTCCCCAATCTCTTGGAACAGAGCCTTCAGTTCGTCTCTAGTATAGGATACTATGTCAACAGTATTGTTTATCATATCATAATTTTGTTAACAAGGCTACATAAAAGCCTTCGGGAAGATTCTCCGAAGGGAGAAACTTAGTCTCATGATCAGAGATCTTTATTGCATATTCTGACTTGGCAGAGATAGGTTTTCCTTTAAAATCCGTATGTTTTTCGAGGAATCTTTTTACAACATCCTCATTCTCTTCCCGGAACACCGTGCATGTGCTGTACACAAGCGATCCTCCGGATCTGAGTAGCGATGCTCCGTTTTCCAGCAGTTCCATCTGAAGTGCAGGAAGCTCCGAACCGCTCTCAGGTGCCTTAGTCCTCAATTCAGGTTTTGAGGCCATCTCTCCGTACCCCGAACAAGGTACGTCACACAGGACTTTGTCGAATTTCATGTCCGAATGGAAAATCCTTCCATCTTCGCATACAACAGAGACATTGGAAACATCCAGTGCCTCAGACAATTCTGTGACAAGTTCAGCACGGTGACTGTATAACTCTACAGCAGTCACAGAGCCCCCCGGCAGCGCAGACATCGCCATGCACATAGTCTTTCCGCCCGGCGCACTGCAAAGGTCAAGAACATCATCGCCTTTTTCCACGCCGAGTACAGAGGCTGCATACTGTGCAGGATATCCCTCAATGTATACTTTACCTTCATAGATCAGTTCCGATATGGATCTTACTGAACCTTTAACCTTGAGGCAATTGAGAACATCCGTCTGTTCGAAGAGATCCGCACCAGAAAGCAACTCATCTTCCGAAGTCTTTCCGGTGTTTACTCTTACATATACTTCTCCGGGAAGCAGCGATGCTTTAAGCATTCCTTCTGCTGCATCGCCGTATTCAACCAACATTTTTTCTGCAATGCCCGGATCGACCGAGTACCTGTTGCTAATACTGCTGATCTCACCCCCGGAGTTCAAAACTTGTTCAATATCACAGTCCGCAACTTTTCTGAGCACCGCATTGACCAGTCCGGACGCAGAGGCTTTTCTGAAAGTTCTGCACAGTTTTACGCTCTCATCTATAGCGGCGTGAACCGGGACTCTGTCCATCCATTTTATCTGATACACACCTGCCCGCAATATTGCTCTTACCTCAGGATCCAGCCCTGACACGCCTTTTTTCAGGAACGGATCCAGCAGGGCATCTATAGTGATCTCTCTTGAAAGAGTACCAAGGAAAAGCGCAGTATAAAAACTCCTGTCCAGTTCTGTCAGTTCATACTCTGACAGGACTTTTTTCTGGACCAGGTTTGAATAAGCCCCTTCTTCGCAGCGCAGGAGGGACTGTACCGCAAGCTTCCTAACATTCATCTGAAGTATTGATTATATCCCCTATCCTGAACCGTCTGCCGTTTGCCCAGGCTGTCCCGTCCATAGGCTTCCCGCCTTCCGGCACCAGTTTCCTCAAAACTACAGCACCTGAAGCCGCAGCAACGGTAAGAGGTTTGAGAGAAAGGATCTCGCCGATCTTTCCGGTCCTTTCGTCATAAGAGGCTTCAGCCACTTTTACTTTCTTCCCTTCATAGTTGAAAAAAGCGACCGGCCACACTGACATCCCGCGGACAAGATCGACTATGGCTCTCCCATCTTTATTAAACGTAAAACACCCCTCATTTTTCTCAAGAGGAGGAGCATATGTAGCGAGTTCTCCGTCTTGAGGGATTCCCTTAAGCGTTCCGGTTTCGATCTGCGGCAGGACTTCAAGGATAAAGGAACAAGCTGTTTCCCCCATCTTGCTGAACAGTGTCTCTTCCGTATCTTCAGGATCGATAACTACTTTTTTCTGCGCAAGGATATCTCCCTCGTCCATTCCGGCACTCATGTTCATTATGGTTATGCCGGTGACTTTCTCACCGTTGATTATGGCGCGCTGGATAGGCGCAGCTCCCCTGTATTTGGGAAGCAGAGATGCATGGATGTTGATACAACCGAGTTTTGGAATATCCAGAACTTCCTGTGGAAGGATTCTGCCGTAAGCGATTACAAGGATAAGATCCGGATCCAGTTCCCTTAATATCTGTGCCGCCTTCCCGCTGCGGAAACCCTTGGGCTGGAACACAGGCAATCCTGCCTCCTCTGCGAACACCTTCACAGGTGGGGGCGTGATGATATGTTTCCTTCCGACCGGCTTGTCCGGCTGGCAGAAGACACCTATTACCTCATGTTCAGCACTGACAGCACGCAGGACATCTCTTGAAATGTCCGGGGTCCCCATAAATACAATCCTCATTCTTCCTCAGCCAGGATCTCCTCTAGTTCTTCTTCTGTTATAAGCTTATCCACAAGATCTATGAACAGCGTTCCGTTCAAGTGATCCGTCTCGTGGCAGGCTGCGCGGGCAGCCATATCATCCAGTTCAATGGTGAACGGTTCTCCGAAACGGTCCTGAGCGGCAACTTTGACATGTGTGGAACGCTCCAGCCATCCGCGCTCACCAGGAACAGACAGACAGCCTTCGTATGCACCGACCTTCTCCTCCGACTGCTCAAGAATCTCCGGATTGAGAAGTTCGATCATCTCGCCATCGTTATTCACGATGATGACTGCACGGCGAAGCACTCCGACCTGAGGCGCAGCAAGACCGAGCCCGTTGGCATCGATGAGTGTCTCTCTCATGTCGTCAAGGAGCGTCCATGTCCTGGCACCGAAATCCGTGACAGGTCTGCTGTGCTTTCTGAGTGTCGGTTCGCCTTCAGTAAGTATTCTTCTTAGTGCCATCTATATCTCCTTATCAACTATCATAATCATTAAAATCTACATAAATACGCGTATTTCCTACGCCTTTTCTTTTGCGTACATCCACAAGGCATTTCCCTAGCAGTTCCCTGAATTGGGAATCTCCTCTGCTCTTTATGATGAGCCGCCACCTGTACTGTTTTCCTACTACAGGCACCCTCATGGGAGACGGTCCGAGGACTCTGAGCGGTATTCCAGGAGCTGCGGAGAATGTCTCCTTCATCTGCTCCAGGAACTGTTTTGCCGCATTCTCCCCCTGTGTAGAACTCTGCGCTGAGAAACATACTGCGCAGATATGGCAGTACGGCGGATACAGGTGAGCTTTCCTCAGCCTTATCTCATTCTCATAGAATGTGGCGTAGTCCTGCTGGGATGCGATCCTGATGATAGGATTGTCCGGATCTATGGTCTGTATAACAGCCTCGCCTTCCTTAGATCCTCTCCCCGATCTGCCTATGACCTGTGTGAGCATGTCGAAAGTTCGTTCATAAGCCCTGTAGCTCGGCATGAGCAGCATTGCATCAACGCTCAGCACCCCTACCAGAGTGACGTTCTCGAAATCCAGACCTTTAGCTATCATCTGGGTTCCGATGATTATATCATATTTCCCCTCTGCGAAGTCCTTAAGACTCTTTTGAAGAGAATTCTTTGCTGACATAGAGTCAAGATCCACACGCAGGATCCTTGCCTCGGGGAACAATTCATCCAGTTCTTCCTCTATCTTCTGAGTGCCTATTCCTGTGTGCCTGAGCTCTCCTCCGCACTTCGGACATGTGAGTATCTGAGGAACTATCTTTCCGCAGTAATGGCACCGGTGCGTGCAGTCCGATTTGTGCCAAACCATAGGCATGGAGCAGCTGTCGCACATCACAACTTCTTTGCATTCCTTGCAGATAGTTACAGTGCGGTATCCCCTGCGGTTAAGGAGCAGGATGACCTGTTCTTTCCTTTCCAACCTGTCAAGGATCTTGGAATACAGTTCCGTTCCGATGGTATGCGTATTCCCCTGGAGCAATTCGTTCCGCATATCCACGACACTGACTGCCGGGAGAGGCATGTCACCAAACCGCTGAGTCAGTTCGACATAATTGATCTTGCCAGTTCTAGCCAGGTAGTATGTCTCAACAGACGGTGTGGCAGACGAAAGCAGAAGATGCGCTCCATGTTTCTTTGCACGGTATGCAGCCACAGAAGTAGCCCGGAATCTGGGCGACTGGTCCGCTATATATGTCTGCTCCTGTTCCTCATCTATGATTATGAGTCCTATCTGAGGTATAGGAGCAAAGACAGCAGATCTGGTACCGACTACCAGAGAATATGTCCCGTCAAGTATCCTCTTCCACTGCAGTGTGCGCTCCGTATCCGACAAAGCGCTATGTATGATCCCTACCTTTCCGGGGAACATTGTCTGGAGCCTACCTATCATCTGTGTGGCAAGAGCTATCTCCGGGACAAGGAGCATAGCTCCTTTTCCGGAAGCCAGAGCTTCCCTGATGAGGCTTATGTAAAGCATCGTCTTTCCGCTGGAAGTCACTCCGTACAGCAGAGTTGTGTCCGAAGCGGAAGGATCCTGCATATATCCACGTATCTTTTCATATGCTTCATTCTGTGCAGGAGTAAGATCAAAGGAATCAAGAAAGATATCCGATGAAAGATCCAGTTCGTCTGTCTTCCATCTCTGCTCTTCCCTAATCCACCCTTTCTGTACCAGTCTGCGCACTACATCCCTTGATATCCCCAGATTCCTGAATATCTCATTGTACGTATGAGGTTCATCCAGAAATTCCATAAGGAGCTCCTGTTTCTTTGTGCTCCCCTCGTGTGAGATGCCATCAACAGTCACATACGCGGTCTCGGTATGCCCTTCATTCTTCAGTTCCAGCTCCTGTGTCTCCTCATCCGGAACCAGACGGATGTTTTTGGGTAGAACCGCTTTTACCGCGTCATAATATGTGCAGAACGTGGTGTTTCTGAGGTACTTTATCATGTCGACGAGCTCTTCCGTAACAACGGGCTCGCCTTCTTCTATCTGGATTATCTCCTTGTATTCCTGGGACGGTTCGCACAGTCCGAGGATTATCCCCATCCTTGATCCCGTTTTTCCGAACGGTACGTAGACACGTGCGCCTACCCTGGCATAGGGCAGGTATTCCTCAGGGACGTTATAACAATACAGCTTATCAAACTGAAAGGCGGCGTTGTCCACCGCAACTTCAACACCGGTAAACACTTCGCCACCTCCCCTCATTCTAATTATCTTTGCCCGATTATTCTTTGGCTTCAACAACCTTGTACTTATGGGCACCGAATTCCTCGATAGCCAAAGTGACCGGTTTTTCCTCCAGCTTGTTGCCTTCAGCTTCTTCCTCGCTGACGATATCCCTTGCTCTCTTCGCGATAGCGATAACGAGTGCATATGGGCTGTCAGTCTCTTCAAGAAGATGTCCTATCTCAGGTCTCAGCATAATTATTCTTCCTCCGGTTTGATTATCTTTACTGCTCTGGAATCTATCAGGTCAGACACCTCTCTGACACATGTCTCCAGATCATCGTTTACTATTGTGACGTCAAAATTGACGGCGTCTTCCATTTCCCTAAGAGCAATCTCCAGACGCTCCTCAACGTCGTTCGTGCTTCCCCGTCTGGCGATCCTTTCTTTAAGGACTTCAACAGACGGCGGCATGAGGAATATCAGTGTTGCATCGGGATATATCCTGCGCACATTATGCGCTCCATGGACGTCGATTACAAGCATCATTATCTTTCCAGCGGAAAGACCTCTGTCCAGTTCCTCCTTGGATGTCCCGTAATAGTTTCCGGCGTAGAAATTATACTCCAGCATCTGTCCAGTTTCTATAAGTTCCTTGAACTCATCCTTGGACATATAGTAATAATCAACGCCTTCCTTTTCCCCTTCTCTGGGACTCCGTGTCGTGCATGACACGGACAGGAAGATATCATCCCTCATCAGTCTGAGGCAGCGGATGACTGTGTCCTTGCCGCATCCGGACGGTCCGGAAAGAACGAACAGGTTTTTAACAGCATCATTCTTCATCGTCATCCTCCAAACGGCCAGCAACTGTTTCAGGCTGGATAGCTGAAAGGATAACATGATCCGAATCCATAATGATGACTGCCCTTGTTCTTCTTCCGTAAGTGGCATCGATAAGAAGCCCTTTTTCCCTGGCTTCGGTTATAATCCTCTTAACGGGGGCAGATTCCGGGCTGACTATAGCTATTAATCTGTTCGCTGATACGACATTGCCAAATCCGATGTTGATAAGCTTCATGGAAAGACTCCTGGACTATTCGATGTTCTGGATCTGCTCTCTTATCTTTTCTGTCTCGCTCTTGAGGTCCACGACATATCCTGTGATCTCAAGATCCGCTCCCTTAGAGCCGGTAGTGTTAATCTCTCTATTGATCTCCTGTACAAGGAAATCCAGCTTGCGCCCGACAGGACCTCCTGCTGCAACGATATCCCTGAACTGTCCTATATGGGAACGGAGACGCACTGTCTCCTCGTCCACTGCCGTGTGGTCCGCATAAATGGCCGCTTCCTCGAGGATTCTCTTCTCATCTATATCGGACGCTTCCAGTACTGCGAGCATCTTATTAAACAGTTTTTCCCTGTATGCTTCAAGACGCGGTGCGGACTTGTCCTCTACTTTGCCTACCAGCTCCTCGATAGTGCTGAGTTTCTCAAGGACATCCTCAGCCATCTTCTCGCCTTCTGCCTCGCGCATCTCATTGAAGCGATCCGCTGCATCCAGCACTACGGTGCGGAGATCCGCCCACACCTGATCCTCATCCGGTACTTCTCTGGTAACGGTGAATACCTCAGGGAATCTCGACAGTGAAACTGCATCTATCTTGCTGGTAGTCCCGAGAAGCTCATCGATCTTATGCATAGCTTCCGAATATGAAGCAGCAGCGTTAAGATTAGGTTCAACAACGATATGCTCACCCTGAGGTCTTACATATGTGACAAAAACATCGACCTTGCCTCTGGATATCTTCTTCTGCAGTTCCGATTTGATCTTGTCCTCACAGTACGAGAGCGCTCTCGGAAGACGGACCGAAAGGTCCAGAAAACGGTTGTTGACAGCGCGGATCTCAACAGTGATATCCGCCTCTCCTATATGCTGCATAGAGCGGCCGTAGCCGGTCATACTTCTGATCATATAACAGTTCTCCGAAAAATTAATTTTAATATAGCTATTGGAAGAAACGGACCAGTGATCCCGGTCCGTTTTCTTGATCTTATACTGGCATCACTTTGGATGTTTTATTGTAGTGGTCGTTGTCTATACCAAGCTCTTTTGCGCGACGCTTCTCAAAGAATTTCATAGCCACCTGCGGGAACTGTGCGTAGCTGAGGACATCCTCGTCCGACTTTGCATAGCTTGCGCACTCCTCGCGGAGCTTGTCCATCTCGGGTTCAAGCAGATCGGCAGGTCTGCATGTGATAGGTTCTTCATCCCCGATGATCTGTTTGCGGAATTCTTCTGAAACCGGAACAGGAGTTGCGCCGTATTCGCCGCGTACCAGCCCCTTGAATTCCTTTGTGACCATCTTGTATCGCTCGCCCATGAGCACGTTGAGGGTTGCCTGTGTTCCCACAATCTGTGATGTAGGAGTTACGAGAGGCGGATATCCGGCGTCTTCACGTACACGCGGCACCTCTGCAAGAACCTCGTCCAGAAGCTCTTCTTTGCCGGCCTCTTTGAGCTGCTTGAGAAGGTTGGAGAGCATTCCGCCCGGCACCTGATACAGCAGTGTATTGGCGTCTACGCCGAGGACCTTATGGCTGAGAGAACCGTTGTCTATATATTTCTGACGGAGCTTAGCGAAATACTCACGTACTTCGTTGAGTTTGAACAGATCCAGACCTGTGTCATACTCTGTTCCCTGCAGGGCAGCGACTAGAGATTCCGTTGCCATATGGGATGTTCCCATAGCAAGAGGAGAAATGACGGTATCGATGATATCTGCACCAGCCTCGATGCCTTTCAGGATGGACATGGATGCCAGACCTGAAGTGTAGTGGGAGTGGATGTCTATCGGGATACTGATGGTCTCTTTCAGTTTCTTTACGAGGTCATATGTAGCATACGGCGTGAGCAGTCCGGCCATATCCTTGATGCAGAGAGAATCTGCCCCCATCTCCTCCACCTGCTTGGCAAAGTGAGCGAAATATTCATTGTTGTGCACCGGACTGATAGTGTATGCGATACATCCCTGAACATGTGCACCTTCCTTCTTGGCTGCATTGATGGAAGCCTGAAGGTTTCTGGGATCGTTGAGAGCGTCGAATATACGCATGATGTCGATGCCGTTAGCAACGATCTTCTGCACGAAATACTCCACGACGTCGTCTGCATAGTGGCGGTAGCCGAGCATGTTCTGTCCGCGGAACAGCATCTGCATCTTCGTGTTCGGCATCTCTCTCTTGATTATGCGGAGCCTCTCCCACGGATCCTCATCCAGGAAACGCAGGCAGGAGTCGAATGTAGCTCCGCCCCACATCTCCACGGCATTGTATCCGACCTGATCCATAGTTGAAAGGATCGGGAGCATCTCATCCGTAGTCATACGTGTCGCAATCAGGGACTGATGAGCGTCACGCAGGACAAGTTCATTAATCTTAACTTTAGCCATCATAAGCCTCCATTAACCGATAACGAGAAGCGTGTCGCCTGCATTGACCATGTCGCCCTTGGCAACGCCGATACCGAGGATCGTTCCTGCAGATTCGGCAACGATGTCGTTCTCCATCTTCATGGACTCAAGAACGATGAGCCTGTCGCCGGCTTCCACTGCCTGTCCGACAGTGACACAGATGTCGACGATGCTGCCAGGCATAGGAGCTCCTACCTTCTTTCCATTCTCAGGGAGAGCTGCAGGTGCTGCCGGAGCTGCTGACGGAGCTGCTGCCGGAGCAGGTGCTGCTGCAGGTGCCGGTGCAGCTACAGGAGCTGCTGACGGAGCTGCTGCGAATGCCGGAGCAGAACTTCCTGTCTCCTCCACTGCTACATCATAGGTAACACCGTTTACGGTGATCTTAAACTGTTTCATTCTTTGCTTTCTCCTTTAATATCAATAAGGCAGGATGCCATGTTTTTTAGATAGTGTGGAAACGCGCTTTGATGCAAGCATATCAAGTGTCTCGATGAGAACTGAGCGTGTCTCTTCTCTTGAGATGACGCGGTCTACGAGACCCGCCTCAAGCGCTTTTGCTGCTGTAGCTTCTGTCTTTTCGTATTCTGCTGCGAGACGGTCGATATCTGAATCCTTCTCTATCCTGTCTTCCCAGAACACACCAACTGCTGTCTTGGCTGGAAGCGTGCTGATAACTGCTTTATCCCAAGCATAGACCATATCGTTTCCGGCGTTCTTTCCGCAAAGTACGGAATAAACGGAACCGACAGCCTTTCCGAAGATCAGACACACCTTGGGAGTGGTGGCCTCAGAAAGAGCGTGTGCGAGCAAGGAAGCGTTCCTGATGCCGCCCATGCGGTCATTCTTTGTTGACTGAACAAATCCATCGCTGTCAACAAATGTAACTACCGGTACTGAAAATGCATCGCAGAACTGTACGAGACGTGCGATCTTCTTGCTGTCACCGCGGTCAAGCTTTCCTGCGACCTTTACGACACCGACTGTATTGCCGCCCATAGTGGCGAGCAAAGTCGTTGCGCTGCTTCCCAGACCTGCAAACAGCATGATCTTGCTGCCTTCGTCTGCAGTAATGCAAACCGGACATGACTCTGTATCATATTCAGGTGCCTCAAAATCTACTACAGGAGCAGATGCAAGGTTATTAAGAGGAAGTATAGCGAGAAGCTGACGTGTTTTTCCCAGAAGGCTCTCCTCCCCGTTGCAGACCAACGCTGCAAGCCCAGACTTCTTTGCAAGCTCGCTGCTGCCTGCACCTTCTTCCGCCTCAGCGTCCACGAAAGGCGCCGTGAGGAACAGCTCAGCATCTTTCTCCATGAGACAGATGTCAGCCATATTGGCGCATAACGCTGCAAATCCGCCGCATGTTCCTGCGACCACCGAGATCTGAGGAACTACGCCGGAAAGGCGTGAAATATGACCGAGCAGACTGGAACATGTATCCAGGACCGCCAGGCCATCCGTTAACTGAACACCCTGGCTGTCATAGATGGAAACTACAGGAGAACCTGTCTTTTCAGCCAAAGTGTAGATCTTCTCAAGTTTTTTCGCAGAAGCGGCGCCGAAACCTTCTTCATTGCCTTCTGCATAAGCATACACTGTAGCACCGCATACGCTGCCGTATCCGATCCTTGCACCGGTGGAATCGTCTTTATCCAGCTCGGTGTATACCCCATCATCAAACAACAGTTTAAGACGGGCAACAGCATCCAATTTGTTCTTTTTCTCTGCCATTAGATCTATATCCTAAACCCTTTCGTGAAATATAAGCCCAATCACAGTAATAATACTATAATTTGAAAATCTTTACAATCGAAAAGCCCTGCTGAAAAGCAGGGCTTTGAAAACTTTTTTATAAAACGATTTGGTAATAGACTATTTCTTCCGAATCGTTTTGGCAGTTGCATTTCTCCTCAGAGCAGAGATCTCACTCGAAGTAAGCTTCCTGTATTCTCCAGCCTTAAGAGATCCAAGTTTAAGAGGACCAAAAGCAGTTCTCTTAAGCCTTGTAACAGAAAGGCCCAATGCCTCGCACATCCTTCGTATCTCACGGTTGTGGCCTTCTGAAAGCACTATCTCCAGGGTAGCTTTGTCATTGCCGTTGTCACCTGTCACTCTTACTTTTGCTGGAAGCGTGACATGGCCGTCATCCAGTTTAACTCCTGTTGAAATTGCGATAAGCTGCTCCTCTGTCGGAGCCGGAGAAACACTGACACGATATGTTTTCGTTATGCCGCCTGACGGATGTGTCATAAGATTCGTGAATTCCCCGTCATTAGTCATTAAAAGAAGCCCCTCGGAGTCTTTATCAAGACGTCCTACAGGATACAGACGCGCATCTACGTTCTCAAACAGATCTGCGACGGTCTTGTCCGCATGCTCATCCTTAAGCGTAGTGACATAGCCTCTCGGTTTGTTAAGCGCGTAATAATACTTCTCGACGTTCTTCTGAAGATAGACTCTTTTTCCGTCGACATGAAGAACATCTTTACGCACATCGATCTTTGCTCCGAGTTCCGCTCTCCTGCCGTTGACAGCAACTCGCCCCTCTTCTATGAGACGGTCCGCTTCCCTGCGAGAGCAGATACCCTGTGCAGATAATACTTTTTGAATTCTCTCTTCCATATAACACAAAAAGCCGTTTCAGACTGAGAAACGGCTCATTTACCTCATTCTGATTTTTTCTTTCCTGTCAGTTCTGATATCTTATCAAGGATCTCAGGTATCGACCGCACCATATTGTCCGCAGTGCTCCCGATGGTGTCGAGCTGCATCACTTTTACAGAATCACCCGAAGTCACCAGGAATGCGATAGGAGTGATCGTGACACCGCCGCCTGTGCCTCCCCCGAACATATCCGCCTGCTTCTTGCTGGGCAGATCCGAACCGCCGGACGCAAATCCGAACGATATCTTGCTGACAGGAACTGCTGTTGCCCCGTTCGGCAGTGTAATAGGCTCACCGATGACAGTACCGGAATCTGTAAGACCACGGATCTTGTTAAGCGCTACCTCTGTTAATAGATTCAAACCACGTTCTGTAGACATATCCAATTACCTCGATGACCGTTTTTCAGATATTTTCTCTTTTAAAAATTCAATCAAAAAATATATTGCGATCAGCAATATTATAATAGGTCGTATCGCGACTACGCAACCAAATCTTTCATCCGCTCCGTCCTTGGGATCAAAGCACGGCATGACTGTAAGTTCTTTGTATGTCAGGTGCTTCCCGAACAGCAGGCCAAGCGTTTTCATGACTTCGCCTATGACCATCCATGCGAGTCCGCTGAGCATTCCTACCCTGGCAGCATCATCACTTCGCACGTTCCATACGATCTCTACATCGTCCATGTGGATATGACGGAAAAGTGCGACCAAGGTCTTTGATGAGGGATCGATGAAAGGCCTGACCTTGTTCCACATAGCAACAAGCCAGTGCTCTTCTTCCTCATCATCATCTGAAGATTCAGGCTCATCTTCTTCTGCAGAAACTGCAGTCTCCATCTGCTCTTCAGTGTAATCCGCTTCCTCTTGTTGAGGCTCATCAGGCTTTACTTCCTCAACAGCCGGCTCCTGAACAGCACTTGATGCCACTTCGGGTCGGATATTCTCCGATTCTGTTTCCGGGCTGTTCTCTTCTGAAGCAGCATTATCAGGAGCAGACACCTGCTCCGGTTCATCGACAGTCTCCGCTTTTTTCCCTTCTTTTAGCGGGTAAATGCGATATTTAAGGAATGTATACTTCGCATCTACCGTCAGTTTTCCTGCACGGAAGAGTATCTTTGCTGACACAGGAAATACTGACAGCACCAGCACCAGACCGATCACTGCCAATATGACATAAAGGATGATCTTAAGTATTGTCAGAATGATACTCAAACGAATTCCTCTTCATCTTCCTCGTCAGAATCAGTATCAACATCAGGTTCCATCAGTGTCTCAGCATGTACAGGAGGAAGATCCGCCAGTGACTGCATATTGAAACAGCGCAGGAAGTTATCTGTAGTCACGAAACTGATCGGTCTTCCGGGGAGATCAAGCCTACCGGCTTCCTCAACCAGGTTCTTGCTGATCAGAGTGGAAAGCGCAGAACTGCTGTCCACCCCGCGAATCTCATCTATAAATGCCCGGGATACAGGCTGATTATATGCAACGATAGCAAGCACTTCCATTGCAGCCTGAGACAGAGGGCTGTTCCTTCTGTTGTCCAGCGCGCGCACCACATAATCCGAATATTTCGGACGTGTAGACAGCTGATAGCGGTCCTCAAAACGCAGCAGGCAGATCCCTGCATCACGGGAATCCAGTTCGTTCCCGAGGCGCTCCAAGACAGCCAGCGTTTCCGCTTCGCTTAATTCCATGATCTCGCTTATCTTGCTTACAGCAATAGGCTCTGCCACAGCGAACAGAATGGATTCAGCAATAGATACAGACATATCGTTCATGAACTGATCGCTCCTTCCTCTTTAGCGCTTACGATTCCGTCATCGTCTACGACGATCCTGCCGTTGCGTATAAGTTCAAGGATACCGAGGAACGTTGCAACAGTCTCGCTCCTCCCGGATGTTCCCTTGAAGAAATCACTTATGTGCCTTCCGTTCTTTTTGCGAAGAAATCCCAGGATGTGTACCACCCTGCTCTCCACAGAAACTACCGGAGCCGTTACGATCGGTTCGAACCTCTCGATGTTCGGCATCTCTTTGTTCCTTCCCTGGATCGCAAGGAATGCCTTCAGCAGGTCAGCAGATTCGTGCATATGGTTGTAATCATTTGGCAGCTTAATCTGAAGCGGCTCACGAATAAAGAAGTTGATCCCTTCCGACCTGTCGCGGAGCCTTCCTGCAGCCAGTTTGCAGAGCGAGTATTCTATGAGTTGACCTGTGAGTTCCCTCTCGAGCTCTTCCTTCTCATCCGAGCGAGGAAGCAGAGCAACAGATTTCATATAGACTAGACGTGCTGCCATCTCGACGAATTCGCTCGTGGGCTCAAGCTGTTCCGGACCGATCTCACCGATAAACTCGAGGTATTGATCTATGAGCTGATATATCTGGATATCAAAAAGTTGCATCTTATGCTTTGAGATAAGGTGCAACAACAGGTCGAGCGGCCCCTCGAAATCATTGATTTTGTAGGTAAGTTCAGTCAAAGTCATACCTGCCAAACGATTATTGTGACAAATCTTCTGATTTGTGCTTTAATTATAGCCACGAGAGGTCAAAAATACAACAAACTTGAGAAAAAGCACTTGCATTTTAAAAAGGGATTTGTTAAGATATTCGTCGTGACAATTATTCAAGAAGGAGGTGCAGCAGATGGCAAAATGTGAAATTTGCGGAAAGGAAGTCCGCTTTGGAATCAAAGTCTCCCACTCGCATAGGCGCTCCAACCGCACATTCAAGCCCAACGTGCAGCGCGTCAAAGCGATAGTCGACGGAAAGCCGACACACATCTACGCCTGCACCCGTTGTCTTCGTTCCGGCAAGGTAACACGCGCTATTTGAACGGAGTTTCCGCACAAAAGTTAGAAAGCCGCTGATTCCAGCGGCTTTTTTGTGTGCAAATTAAGCTAAGTTTTCAACAATTATAGCTGTAATGGTAAATGCCTTTACATGTATATTCGTTCACATTTCCCATTGACAATGTTTCAAATCAACGTGCCCGTTATCCAGGAATGCGACTCCTTCAGCAAGAAGTCTGTCCTTCTGATCATAGAAACCTGGTGCTGTCCTTCCTGCATGGTTGACGACTCTGTGACAGGGATACTTCCCATAGTAACCTGAAAGACTCAGTATCTTTCCGACCAGTCTGGAGTTCTTTTCCCTGCCGATAAGGCGAGCGATCTGTCCGTATGTGGCTACTTTCCCTTCCGGGATCTCTTCCACGACGGACAGCACCTCATATATAAGCTCATCGGTTATTACTTTCGACATTATCAGCCCTTATCCATCATCTTCTGTGCTGCAGACAGATAAGCATATCTGGAAGCAGTGAGACTGAGACCTCCCTGAGCATATGCCACATAAGGTTCACGAAGAGGACCGTCGCATGAAAGTTCTATTGAAGACCCCTGTGTGAATGCTCCCGCAGCCATGATGATCTTGTCTGAATATCCTGCCATCTCTTCCGCTACAGGAGTAGCAAAACTGTCTATAGGAGAAGCTGCTTGAACGGCCTCGCACAGCTTTACGAGATCTTCCTGATTCCCAAATTCCAGCGAAGTGATTATATCGTTGCGCGGTTCATCATAGGCAGGAACTGCCTTATATCCCAGTTCATCGAATAAAGCCGCGGCATATATCGAACTCTTTTTTGCTTCACAAGTTGTAGAAGGTGCAAAATACAGACCCAGGAAGAACTCACGGTACCCCGAAGGGTTGCTTCCGAGCTCCCTGCCGGTTCCGGGGGCAGTCAGACGGTGCGCGCATTTCTCAACAAGGTCAGTGCGTCCGGCGATATAACCGCCTGTAGGTGCTATACCGCCTCCCCCGTTTTTGATCAAGGATCCAGCTATGAGATCCGCCCCATGAGTTACAGGTTCCGATGTATCGCAGAATTCACCATAGCAGTTGTCCACGAATATGATCACATCCGGATTAACGGCTTTGGCTGTCCTGGAGATCTTATCTATATCATCAACAGAAAATGCTCTTCTGGATTCATAACCTCTTGAGCGCTGTATGTGGATAACAGTAGCATCTTTTGCTTTGGCTGCTATTCCTTCGTAATCCGGCTCGCCGTCAATGAGAGGAACTTCATCGTACCTGACTCCGTATTCCATAAGTGAACCGTAACCCTCGCCCTCAAGTCCGATAACAGGAAGAAGGGTGTCATACGGTCTACCGGTCGCAGCAAGAAGCGTGTCTCCGTTCCTGAGGATGCCAAACAAAGCAACTGTCAAAGCATGTGTGCCGCTTAAAAAGTGCGGTCTGCACAGAGCGTCCTCCGCTCCCACGACCTGGGCAAACA
Organism: Oscillospiraceae bacterium; assembly: GCA_017432285.1. Classification (GTDB taxonomy): domain Bacteria; phylum Bacillota; class Clostridia; order Oscillospirales; family Ruminococcaceae; genus RUG11783. The sequence goes on from JAFRJM010000025.1 coordinate 58,612, forward strand.
CCTCATCCAGCGCATCCCTGCCTATATCACCGTATCCGTATCCTGTGGTAGCTGCAAAGTGCTGCGCTCCTATCCTGTGATCCGTAAAAGCCTTGAGGACCCTGAGCTGCATCTCATCTCTGACATCATCACACCTTTTGAACGCATCCGAACATTTAGCCATGATCTTCTGATCCAGCTCGCAGAGTTCCTTTTTTATTCCGTATTGCTCAAACAACATTACTCCAACTCCATTACCAAAGACTTGAAATGTCTGCCGCGCACCTCAAAATTGGGATATGCATCAAAACTTGCAGACGCAGGAGAGAAGAATACCACATCTCCCGGTTCAGCCACTTCTCTGGCTCTCTTTACACATTCCGCAACATCATTCAGACGTTCGATACTGATCTGTCCGTTGAAATCCGGATGATCCCTCAGCTCCTTCTCTATCGCATCTGCAGTTGGCCCGCAGAGAAGAAGTACCCGTACACGGTTATTGATCATCTCAGGCGCAAGCGGAGCGTATGAGATGTGCTTGTCATATCCTCCGGCTATGAGGACGATAGGTTCAGTAAATGAACGGAGACCGGCTATGGTCCTTGTAGGAGAAGAAGCGATGGAATCGTTGTAGTATTCAACACCGTCTATATCCCTGACAAACTCTATCCTGTGCTCCACTCCGGTGAAATTCGGCACAACTGAGCGGAATGTGTCATCCGACACCAGTCCCTTAACGATAGAGTAGACCATGCAGACATTATCCTTGTTGTGCTCACCGCGTAGCTTTATATTATTGAGATCCATGACAGGATATACATGTCCGCACTCTGCGGACCAGAGGATCTTATCTTCATCCAGATACGAACCGTTCCCCACCGGTCTGCACTTGCTGAACCAGCGGATCTCCCCTTTGACGTCTGCGGCCATATCTCTTGTGACCTGATTCTCCGCATTGAGTACACAGACTCCGTTGTAATCCTGCCATAGAAGTATGTTCTTCTTGGCATCTATATACTCCTGCATATCCTTATGGTGATCCAGATGGTTAGGAGTAACATTCGTGACAGCGCAGATTTCCGGGCTCTTTCTCATGGAGATAAGCTGGAAACTGGAAAGCTCCACGACAGCGATATCATCTTCTTTAACTTCGTCAATGATGGGAAACAGCGGAATTCCGATATTTCCGCCAAGATGCACTTTATAACCCTCTGCCTCGAGCAGTCTCGCAGTGAGCGTTGTAGATGTGGTTTTGCCGTCGCTGCCGGTGATACCGATGATCCTGCAAGGACAGTACTCAAAAAAGCTCTCTATCTCTGAAGTTATCTCAACGCCGTTGGCGATAGCGTCCTGTATCTCCGGTTTGGTCCAGTCTATTCCCGGTGTGCGGAACACAAGATCCGCTTCTTTAAGATGAGATAGATATTCATCACCGAGAATGAGGTTCACTCCCCACTCCCTGCATTTCTCCCCAAATTCTCCAAGTTCTTCGAGAGATTTTCTGTCACACAAAGTGACCTCTGCTCCCTTTGAAGCAAACTTCTCTATCAGGGCTTTATGGCTTATTCCTGCTCCGAGGAAGAAGACCTTCTTTCCAGGCAGTGAATCATAGAATCTTTTAAGCTTTTCTGTCATGATCGATCCTTATCTATATGAATTATTAGTCAACAGATACTTCTATGGCTCCGTAAGGACGAACGTTGAGGACATAAACACTTCCCTTCCCGAACAGTCTCTCGAAGCGTGTGATGAACTCGTCAAGGAAATCCAGCGGAACAAAAGCCTGAGCCGTTCCGGCAAATCCGCCGCCCTGAACTCTGCAGGCGCCTTTTCCGGCGAGTATCACTTTTGCATATCCTATCCCGAGAGCAAGGCTGCGCTCATTCTCATCTGAAGGCGCTATGTTCTCCAGCAATGATTCAGAAGAATATCCTGATGCATTTGCAAGCAACAGGAAGTATCTCAGATTGTCCGCTTTAAGAGCTTCAGCTCCCAGTCTAGCTCTCTGGGTCTCTGCGAGGAAGTGCATGGCACGCATAATGGAACGGTCTGTAACTTTTCCTCTGAGTTCTCCTATGCGGTCATAGAACTCTTCTTCTGTGACATCCGAGAGATATTCCTTTCCGAAATACTCCGCCACAGTCTTCATCTCAGCGGGGATTGCCGCATACTGGTCTGAAAGATTTGCGTGGCTCCCACCAGCATTTAAGATGCACAGCGCATAACCATGCTCTCTGAGGTCGAACTCTATTTTTTCAACAGAAGGATCTGTCTCGTTGTAAAAATCCACAGCAATGAATCCTCCGGTAGCTGATGCCAGCTGATCCATGAGCCCGCAGGGCTTTCCGTAATGGACGTTCTCGGCCCATTTTGCCGCAAGAGCGAGGAAAGTCGGAGTGCATTCGCCGTCATTGAAAAGTCCATTCAGTATCTCTCCAAACAAGACTGCAAGACACGCTGAGCTGGATAGGCTCGCTCCTGCTGGGACCTGTGAATCCATATATGCATCGAACGGTCCTACATTCTTCCCGTTCCTTTTGAAATAATCCGCAACACCCCTGAGGAATGCGACAGATGTTCCCTCGTCATCTTTGACAGGCTCCAGGGAATCCAGTGTAATGGAGAATGGCCCGAAGCCATCCGAATAGATCCTTATATCATTTCTGTCTGTTGAAGATGCTGCGGCAAGCATATCCAGGTCCACAGCACATGCAAGGATCCTGCCGTGCTGATGGTCCGTATGATTCCCGCCTATCTCGGATCTTCCCGGAGCAGAGAAGAATCTCGCTTCACCTGATCCCCACTCCCTCTCAAGTCCTTCTTTTAGTTTGAGGACTCTATCTTTCACTTCAGTATTGCCGGGATAGAGCTGTTCCAGACTCACAGTTTTCTGCAGCATGCCATATTCCTCCATTTTAATTGTTTCATACTGTAAGTGTACCACTTTTTCCGCTCCCTGTGGTGTCCGGAAAGCGAAAAAGACAAAACAAAAACAGTTGACATGCCCTTTTGGCATTGCTATAATAACAAGGCTCGATCGCGGGTGTAGTTCAATGGTAGAACATCAGCCTTCCAAGCTGAATACGTGGGTTCGATTCCCATCACCCGCTCCAAAGACAGTTCCGGGAAACCGGAGCTGTTTTTTTATGTCCAGTATTTTTTTCAGCATTTTATCCCGGTATGCCCGAAAGCCCGATCCTTATATGGGACCGGACTTTCGGGTTCATATTTTTAAAAGAGGTAGCATTATCTTACTTTTTTATTATACATATTCCACTTCTTTATCCTCATCGTTCTCTTCTTTTTCGTTTCTTGAGAAGTAAGCGAGGACTGCATCGATAAGGAGGACGATGATCATGAAGGGTGTCCATTTATCTGTTAAGACCATGCTGTTTTTGAGGTTCTCTGTGATGATGAAGGTGATGATTGCAACTGCTGCGGGGATGATCCCGAGGAATTTGCTCCACTTCTTGTTGTCTTCATTCTCAGACTCTTCGTCATTCTCTTTATTGAATGTGAAGAATGTGATTGCCATAAGCAGTGAGATGAAAGCTGTGAGTATCGTGCTGATGAGGTTCACGAGAGCCCAAACCTTCTTGGCTGCTGTGGGCATTGCCTGTTCTTCAACTGTTTCGACATCGAGCTGGGCCATGGGAACGACATCCTCTATGATCTCTGCTTCAACTGTTTCAACTGTCTCAATGATCTCAGGCTCGGATACTGTGGCTGCTGCTGGTCTTGCTGCCGGGGCTGCAGGAACTATTTCCTGAACTGCGGGGACTTCCTGCTCTGCGGGAATCTCTTCTGCCGGGATCTCCTCCTGCTCTGCGGGAATCTCTTCTGCCGGGATCTCATCCTGCTCTGCCGGAACTTCCGGTACTTCTTCAGGCTGTACTTCGATCTTGGTGAAGCTTCCGGTGATGACCACATCCTCTGCGGGCATTGCGAACTCTTCTTTATTCCAGCCGCTGAACTTGAATCCGTCTGCTTTAGCGTCTGCTGCGATCTTTACGTCTGCGCCGAACTTGTACTCTGCTGTCTCTGGAAGACCGCTTGCGCTTCCGGGGATATCTCCCTCGATCTCATAGGATACTTTGTAGCTGTTTCTTGTGTAGTAGAGTCTCAGGACAAGGCTTCCATCTCCTGCGATGATCCCGGAAACTGCTGTTCCCTCTGCGGAATCGTCAAATGTGAATCCTTCGTACTCTTTTGCATCTGCAGATGCTGTTGTATCTGCGATACCTGTAAAGTTCTCTGTCTCTTTTACTGTGAAGGAACCGTCAAGCTCCTCGGTGTAATGCTCTACTGTGTAGTCTGTGATGAATCTTGCATATACTTTGCGGACTGTTCTCTCAACTCTCTCTGATGTGACTGAGGGCAGCGCGCAGATCGCATCGTCTCCGAGGACTGCCTTGAGCCCTTCCCTTGCATCCTCATCTTTGATGTCTGCTGCGAGAGGAGCGTCGAACCAGCCGATGAATCCGTCGCCTGAAGGTGTCCAGCAGTTAACAGCGATATCTTCAAATGCTTCGGTCTCGTTGAGGAGTGTGCTTCCGTCTGCTGAATAATACTGTACTGTTGCGGACGGCTGCCAGTTGGCATAGATGTTTACGTTTGAGGTGAGTCCGTTGACCATGTACTCTGCCGGGAAGACATATTTGTCGCCTTCGCCATAGGTGACGCCAGTTGCTTCGTCTTTCCAGTTTACGAACATGTAGTGGGACTGGGGATCTGGCTCTGAGAATGTGTGGCTGTAGCCACTTGCTGCTCCCTGATTGGACCAGGAGCCGGATCCGGTGGAGATCCTGTCAATGTATCTGAAGTTCAGGTGCCAGGGCTCTACCTTATCATATACGGGTGAAAGATTGATGACTGTGTCTGATGTAAGGTCATTGCCGTTGATCCTGTATGTTCCGGTGAACTCTGTTCCGTCCTCGAGGACCCATTTGTTTGCATATGTATACTTTGTTCCGTTATAGGTGAAGTTCTTGCTTACGACTTTGTTGTCCAGTTTCTTCTGTGTGAAGCTCCAGGATGATCCTGCTCCGAGGGTGTTGTTCTCGCTGCTGGAGATGTAGGTTCCGTCCGGCTTCATAATATTTGTGAAGTTGATGGTTACTCTGTATTGAATAGCAGTCTTTTTGAACTTTGCGGTATAGGTCTTGTTTGATGTTGCATTGCGGATCGTGGGGTTCCAGCCGCTGAATTCGTATGTGTAGTGTGCATCTCCTTCTTTAACAGGTGTGCCTTCGAAGACCGGCTTGGTGTTCTTCTCGACTTCGGTCACTGCCAGGATATTTCCCTCATCATCCATCCAAGTGATCTGGAAGGTCTGAACACTGGGCTTCTGTACCGGAGTCTCTGCTGCCTTTGGCTCTTCCGGAACTGCGACTGCTTCTGCAGCTTCATTCTTTATTTCTTCTTTTACTTCGGAAACGGCTTCTTTGATCTGCTCTGCAGGAGCCTCTTCCTTTTTCTCGGTCTCTTTGACTTCGATCAGCTCAGGCATTGCCTCTGCCTTTTTCTCAGCCTCTACAGTTTCGTTCACTACGGGCATTGCCTCTTCTTTTTTCTCGGTCTCTTCAATGACCGGTGCGGCTTCCTCGATCTTCTCTTCTGCTGGAAGCTCTTCTTTCTGATCGATGTTTACATTCTCGATCATCTCTGAAGGCTCTTCATTAATGATAAGATCCTGTGCGAGTTCGACTGCCTGATCCAGATCACCGGATATTGCCGCTTCGGGCAAATTGACATCGATCTCATTTGCGAATATCTCCATCGGGAGTGTCTGCATAAGGAGCATAACTGCCAGGAGGGCGGATACCATTTTCATTGTTTGCTTTTTCATTTTCTTACCTCTTTTTTATTTGTTTAATTTCATTTCTGATTTGTTTCCCGGGCGGCGTTCCGTTTTGTGTCGCTCATCTCTTATGGCTAAATGATACTGTCACGTCCGTCACGAAGGCCGTCACAGAAAAATGTTTAAGCGTCAATAAGAATATTTTTTTAGTGACGCTTTTTTCGCGATATCGCGTGTTCGGAGACGGAAAAGAGGTAAAAAAGACGGTCAGGGTGCCCGTATTTGAATAAAATACCTGCATAAAACGGACGTCACCGAAACCGTCACAAAATAATAGTTTGTATGTATATTTGAATCGTATAATTACGAGGGCCATCTCCGGCCGAAATCAAGGAAACCCCTTTATTTACAGGCTTTTCCCGGCTTTTCTCTTAATATGTCTGCACACAAAAACGGAGCCGGCAATGCCGGCTCCCAAACGTTGTATTTGTTTCAAAATGACCCTCTGAAACCTGTTTTCAGGCTTTTGGGATCAAAAACACCGTAAAAATCCGATTTTTCTGATCACAGTTAAACAAATTTATCCAGTTCCTGCTCGCACTTCGGATATTTCTTAAGACCTGAGATATCAACGATCTCACCTCTTGAGACAACCATATTCACATCTCTCAGAGCCTTAAGATCTTCGAGCGGATTTCCTACTGTAACAATCATGTCAGCACACTTCCCCGGTGCAAGCGTTCCTATCTCATTGTCAAGACCGAGGATCTTTGCGTTGACTTCTGTCGCAGTATGCAGTGCAAAATTCTTTGACACTCCGCAGTATTTATGGAAGTAGTTAAGTTCGCGCCACATATCGTAATGTGTAATATACGGACAGCCTGTATCTGTTCCGAGTCCGACGGTGACTCCTGCTTCCAGGCAGGCCTTCGCACATTCGAGCACACCCTCGAACACTATCTTGCCGTTGAACTGCTGCACTTCAGTTGCCCCGATAAGAGAACGGTCAAACAGAGCAAACGGAAGCGCCGGAGAGATCGTTGCCACGTCCACCGCTCCCCTCTCCTTGAAGAGCTGAATGATCTCATCATCCGGTCTAGCCCCGTGTTCTATAGTATCGACACCGTTTTGCAGTGCCACTCTGACACCTTCCGGGCTCTCTACGTGAGCAGCAACCTTCAGTCCAAGGCGGTGAGCTTCGTCGCAGGCAGCCTTAACATACTCCGAAGGCATCTTTAACTCACCCGGCTCACCTTTGACAGTAGCGTCCAGAACACCGCCGGTGATCATAAGCTTGATGAGATCAGGTCTGTCTTCTGCTATCTTCCGTACAAATGCCGCAGCTTCTTCCGGTGAATGGGCCTCATATGCCAGTGAACCAGCCATATGCCCTCCGGGAACAGACACCGCCATATTTGATGCAACGATCCTCGGGCCGACGACTTTTCCCACTTCGATCTCGTCACGCAGACGTGAGTCCAGATTTGTCACGCCTCCTACGCTGCGTATTGTCGTAACTCCGCTGAACAGTTCAAGCGAAGCGTATTTGGCGCACATTGCAAAAGCGATCTTTTCCATAAAAGCATTGCTTGTAAGGATCCTGACCAGCAGTTTGGCATTTGTCTGTTTTTTCTTCGGTTTCCCACTCCCCGGGATATGAACGTGGAGATTGATCAATCCTGGCATAATATATGCACCATTCAAATCAACTACTTCATAGCCGTCTGTAGGAGCATCTGCGGGCTGGATATCGATGATCCTTTCTCCGGATGTCAGGACAGTGTGACCGGTAATTGGGGTCATATCTTCCTCTCCGGTAAGGATCACTCCGTTTGTAAATGCAAATCTGTTATTCTTCATGAATAATTGGCGCGGACACCCGTGACTTGAGTCGTGGGAGGAGCGCCACCCTCCTTTTCTACAAATGATCTATGGCTAAAACTGCTAATGATTACATTTTTGCTGGTTTTGTCCCTGTTTGGGTACTGTCCGTA
>JAFRJM010000007.1 GCA_017432285.1 Oscillospiraceae bacterium
GATAATAGCGCTGACCAGAAAAATGGCACGGATCGTGTTTGCTATTCTGAACAACAGGACGGAGTTTGACCCATCCAGAATGGTTAGCGAACACATTTCCACAATGCAAACAGCTTAAACTGTTTGACTTTTTATAGGAGAATCGATATGAAAAAGATAGATTTCAATTCCGGATGGCTCTTCTGCAGAGTGGGAGAGGAAGATAAGGCAAAACTGGTCAACCTGCCCCATGACGCTATGCTTTTTGAACCGAGAAGCAGGGATGCGAAGCCGGCAGGAGCCGGCGGTTATTTCCGCGAGGGCTGTTATAACTACGTCAAGACATTCAAGGCACCTGCAGAGTGGGAAGGCAAAAGCGTCGTCCTGGAGCTGGAAGCTGTCTATATGAATTCTTCGGTTTATCTCAACGGTGAGCTGGTTGCAGAGCGTCCGTACGGATATTCCAACTATTTCGTGACACTGGACGACGGCCTGCGTTACGGTGAAGAGAACGAACTTAAAGTCGTAGCAGACAACAGCAAGGCTCCCAACAGCCGCTGGTACTCCGGAGCAGGCATCATCCGCCCTGTGAGTCTTCATATCGGCGGTAAAGCCCACATCATTCCTGACAGTCTTCATATCGAAGCAGGTCAGGACGGCAAAGCAACTGTAGAGATGGAAGTGACAGGAGGAGATCTCGTCAAAGTCACAGTATCCAGAAACGGAAAAGAAGCAGCGGCAGCATGCGGAAAAGTACAGGACGGAAAAGCCTGTCTGGAACTTTGTGTACAGGATCCGGATCTCTGGGACGCAGAGAATCCCAACCTTTACACATGCAAGGCTGTTCTTCTCGATGGAGAGAAGGAGACTGACTGTGCATCTGCAGATTTCGGATTCAGGACTGTCAGCTGGGGCAAGGACGGCTTCAAGGTAAACGGAAAAGAAGTTCTGTTCAGAGGAGCATGTGTACACCACGACAACGGAATTCTTGGTGCTTGTGCTTTTGATGAGGCTGAGGAACGCAGGGTGCGCATCCTTAAAGATGCCGGATTCAACGCGATCCGCTCAGCGCATAACCCCGCAGCGAAGAGCATGCTCGACGCATGCGACAGGCTCGGCATGTATGTCATGGATGAGTCGTTTGATATGTGGATCATCCACAAGAACCCCGGTGACTACGGCGGAGATACTTTCCGCGAGTGGTGGCAGCTCGATACAGAGGCTATGATCCGCAAGGACTGGAGCCATCCGTCTGTGGTGATGTACTCCATTGGCAATGAGATCTCTGATCTCGGAGCAAAGGAAGGACAGGAATACTGCAAGCTGCAGGCTGATTTCGTAAGAGCTACGGATCCGAGCAGAGCCATTACCTTGGGCATAAACCTCATGCTTGCAAGCATGGTGGCAAAAGGAAAGGGCATGTACGGTGAAGGCAAAGAGACTGGCAGCATGACTATGGACAGCGCACCTACAAGTGAGTTCTTCAACATCCTCATGAACAGGATGGGCTTCCTGATGGACAGAGCGGCCAGCGGCAAAGGACCTGACGCAGTCGTTGCTCAGGTATCCCATTTGCTTGACATGCCGGGATACAACTATGCAACTTCCCGCTATCTCAAGGAAGCCAAGACCTATCCCGACCGTCCGTTCACCGGATCTGAGACACTTCCCAAGGCGCTCTACAAAAACTGGCAGCTTGTTAAGCAGATACCGAACCTCACCGGCGACTTCATGTGGACAGGCTGGGACTATCTTGGGGAGTCTGCAATTGGAACTGTGCGCTACATGAGCGACAGCAAAGATGGGCTGATAGTATCCGGCGGCGCAGGTGTGATCGATATCTGCGGAAAACAGCGTCCTGAGGTCCAGTGGAACAAGCTCATATGGGATCTTACAGACAAACCGGGCATCGGCGTTGAGCCGTATACACGTGCAAATGACAAGCGTGCAGTCTCCATCTGGAGAGACAATGACTGCGTAGGCAGCTGGGCTTGGGACGGATGCGAAGGCCTGAAACAGACCGTGAGGATCTATGCCAACGGAGCGGCAGCAGAGCTTATCGTCAACGGAAAGTCATACGGAAAAAAGAAAGTCAAAGATGACATGGCGATCTTCAAGAAGGTCACCTATGTTCCGGGAACAGTTACAGCAGTCTCCTATGATGCAAACGGCAAGGAGATTGCAAGAACTTCCCTGACAAGCGCAACAGGCAAGACCTCTATCCGCGTAGTGGCTGAGAAACCTGTCCTTAAGGCAGACGGCAATGATCTCTGCTTCCTGCGTCTGGAACTCGTCGGAGAGAACGGCGTCATCCGCTCCGCTTCTGACCAGAAACTGAAGGTCGAAGTCAGCGGCGCAGGCACACTCCAGGCTTTCGGATCATCACGTCCTGTAATGAGAGAGAACTTCTACAGTGATACACACACCACATATCTCGGACATGCACTTGCAGCTGTGCGTGCAGGCGAAGTCCCCGGAGAGATCTGTGTGAAAGTATCAGGAGAAGGACTTGAAGACCAGGTAGTGACTATCGAAGTAAAATAATTTGAACAATAATGCGCTCAGGTCTGTCAGGATACGGATTTGAGCGCATATGACATATGATATGTAAAAAAGAAGTATTATGCACGGTGGAGCTAGCGAAGCGCCATCGGGTATCTATGGGGAGAAACGCATGAACAGTGTTATTAAAGGACTGCTTTCCGGCAGCATCGGGGACTTTATATTCCCTTTTTTCTGGCAGCACGGTGAAGACGAAGCAATGCTCCGGAAGATGATGAAAGTCATTGACGAGGCAAACTGCAGGTCGGTCTGCATCGAATCCAGACCCCATCCGGATTTCTGCGGAGACAAGTGGTGGAAGGATATGGATATCATACTTGATGAAGCCAGAAAGAGAGACATGAAAGTATGGATCCTGGATGACTCCCATTTCCCGACAGGCTTCGCAAACGGAAAGGTCAAAGATGCGCCGTTAAGTCTGCACCGCCAGTCCGTCGTCAGCTCCTGCAAACGGTTCAGCGGAGGAGAAAAGGATGTAAAGATAAACCTGACAAAAATGTTTCCTCCAAAGATAAAGTCAGGCAATTTTGCGGCGGATTCCGCTGTCAAATTCATGTCCAAAGGCTCTCCGATTTTCAATGATGACAGGATCCTTTCGGTCACGGCTGTAGGTCCTGACGGTGAGCTCACAGATATTCCTGTCGGCAATACCGGTATTGTGTCATGGCACAAACCGGCAGGGAAGTACAAGGTATATGTCACTGGTCTGTCGAGGAATTACGGCACTCACCGCGAATACATGAACATGATGTCGAAAGAATCGTGCAGGATCCTGATAGACGAGGTCTACGAAAAGCATTACGCTCACTATAAAGACGACTTTGGAAAGACTATAGCCGGATTCTTCTCGGATGAGCCGGAGCTTGGAAACGGGTCCTATATTACCGGTGGCAATATGCTGGGAACAGTGGTGGATCAGCCGTATTCTGATGAACTGGAGAAGGAGCTGATACAGCGTCTGGGTGACAACTGGAAGAACAGGATCGTCCTTCTGTGGGATAACGATGATCCTTCAGAAGCGGCGTTCGTGCGTCTGCAGTATATGGACGCTGTTACTAAACTTGTGAGAGAAGCCTTCTCGGAGCAGGTTGGCGGCTGGTGCAGAGATCACGGTGTCGAATACATCGGTCATGTGATCGAGGATAACAACTCTCATACGAGGACCGGCATGTCCCTGGCTCACTATTTCAGGGGACTGAACGGACAGAATATGTCAGGGATAGATGACATCGGAGGTCAGGTATATCCTCAGGGAGAAGAACTGAAGATGAGGTCCATGTTCGGCAACAGGGACGGCGAGTTTTACCACTTCTGTCTGGGCAACCTTGCAGCCAGCGCTGCTGCTATAGAACCTCTTAAGAACAACAATTCGATGTGCGAGATATTCGGCAACTACGGCTGGTCCGAGGGTGTAAGGCTGGAAAAGTATCTGGCTGAACATTTCATGGTGAGAGGCATCAACCACTTTGTTCCTCACGCCTTCACAGGTCTGGATTTCCCGGATCCCGACTGTCCTCCTCACTTCTATGCGCAGGGACACAATCCGCAGTACCGCCATTTCGGCAGTATCGTCAAGTATATGAACCGTGTCTGCAGTCTCATATCCGGCGGACACAGGGAATCCAAGGTCGCAGTCCTGTATAACGCTGAACTGGAATGGATGGGAAAATCCCAGCTGATCCAGAAACCGCTTAGGAAACTGTATGAGAATCAGATACTTGCAGACACGATCCCGCTGGATGTCTTCTTTGAGCCTGAGAGATACGGCACAAGCATCGGGGAAACGCTTAAGGTCAATGGGCAGGAGTACCATGCGCTCGTAGTGCCTAACTGCGAATTCATCAATAAAGCTGTCAAGGAAAAACTCGACAGCCTTAATATCCCTGTCATCTTCACTGACGGCCTGCCCAGGACATACGAAGACAATAAGACTGCAGAATATGAAACGGTATCTCTGGACGGTCTTGTCTCCAGAGTGAAAGAAATCGTAAAGCCGACTGTAGAGATCAGCCCTGCAAGCAGGCACGTGAGAGTCCTTGAATACACTAACGGGAACAGGATCATGTACCTGTTCAATGAGGACAGCAGCACATACAAAGGGAATATCGGCATCGATCTCGGCAGCTTTTACGAGTACGACGCCTGGAACAATAAGGTGTACAAGCTTGAGGGCAGCGAGATAGTGCTGGAACCCAACAAGGGACTCATCCTTGTCGAGGATACTGCCGACGAAGATCTCGTTTCACCGAGAGTAGTGCCTGAAGGCGAGAAAACAAGACTGACTGAGTTCGAGAGAAGCATCTGCGATGCGACAGTATATCCGGATTTCTCAGAGAAGACACATGTCACAGTGCCCGACGATTACAGCAAAACTGACAAGAAATTCTCAGGATTTATCCGCTATGAGACAGACATTGAAATAAGCGGAAAAGAAAAGGCAGTCCTGGAGATAACGGATGCTTATGAAGGGGTAGAAGTCTTTGTTAACGGAAGATCTCTCGGCATCCAGGTAGTTCCTGAGTTCATCTACGATCTCAGCGGTTATGTAACGGAAGGTATGAACAATCTTGTGATCGAAGTTGCCACTACTCTGGAGAGGCAGATGAAAGCCAGAAAAAAGTTCGATATGGCCAGTCTCGCTCTGGGTATGGGCGGCAAGCCTAAAGACCCGACTGGATTAAACGGCGAAGTATATCTTTATACAAAATAGGTAAAGAGATAAAAATGGCCAGAGAATACTGCAACCCGCTGGATCTCGAATACAAGTTCCAGCATTATGGAAACAGCGCACACCGCGAGGCCGCTGATCCGACTATAGTTCTGTTCAAAGACAGATACTATCTCTTCACATCCATGTCAGCAGGCTTCTATTATTCGGATGACCTTGTTTCGTGGAAGTGGCATGAGAACAGATCCCTTGATATGTACAGGTACGCGCCTGATGTGAGACAGATAGGGGACTATCTTTACTTCTGCGCTTCAACGAGGTCAGAGCCCTCCACTATCTGGCGCACAGATGACCCTCTGAATGACAGATTTGAGAAGGTGTCAGAGCCGTTTGCCTTCTGGGATCCAGATCTGTTTGAAGACGAGGACGGCAGAGTATATCTGTACTGGGGATGCGGCAACGTTGAACCTATCTGGGGTATCGAACTGGACAGGGAAACTATGCTGCCTGTAGGAGAGAAGGTCGCCTGTTTTGATCAGGATATGGAAAGGCACGGATGGGAGAGATTCAATTTCCCGGGGAAGGAGAAGGAAAAGGCTAAGGGAATTGTCGGATTGGTAATGAAGTTCCTGAACCGCAAGGGACGCCCGTATATGGAAGGTGCTTTTATGAACAAGTGGAACGGGAAGTACTATCTGCAGTATGCAGCGCCCGGAACAGAACACCCTGTCTATGGTGACGGATATTATGTTTCTGATAAACCTCTGGGGCCGTTTACATTCATGCCGAACACGCCGTTCTCATCCAAGCCGGGCGGATTTATAACAGGCGCCGGTCATGGTTCGACGATAGAGGACAGGAACGGCAACATCATCCATACATCGACGATGCGTATCTCGGTGAACCAGAACTTTGAGAGAAGAATAGGCCTGTTCCCGGCAGGTCTGGATAAGGACGGACTGCTGTTCTGCAATCAGAACTTTGCGGATTATCCGGTCGTACTGCCGGACAGGAAATATGATGCGATGGAAATCAAGCCACAGTATTTCCTGCTTTCATATAAGAAAAAGGCTGAAGCCTCCTCATGCAAGGCCGGACATCCCACCGAATATGCTTTGGACGAGAATATCAGGACATGGTGGGCAGCGGATGAAATGAACGCATGGTATCTCCTTGACCTTGAGGACAGTTACAGACCGCATTCAATTCAGATCAATTTTGCTGAAGAAAGCGTTCCTATGATGAAGGTCGACGCAAGCCTTCGTTCAAGTGTTTTTACATACAATAGATATATAGACTCTTCTGATAAACTCAAAACAAGATTCACTGTTGAGGGAAGCCTGGACAAACAGAACTGGTTCATGCTGTATGACGGTTCAGAACTCGATGATGACAGGTCTCACCCGTATATCATCCTCAACGAGAAATATGAGGTGAGATATATAAGAGTAACTGCTCTGCAGCTGCCATATGATGAGGTCTTCGCTCTGTCCGGCCTGAGAGTGTTCGGCAAAGGGAAGGGTATGGTTCCTGAGAAAGTAAGCAATGTCACGCTGAACAGAGAGCCGGACGGACTGAGCTGTCTTGTAAGGTTCGACAAAGCTGATAACGCGATGGGATACAATGTCCGCTACGGGATCGCTGAGGACAAACTATACTCCAGTTATCTCGTGTATGACAAAAATGAAGTCCTGATCACTATGCTGAATGCCGGACAGGCTTACTATTTCGCTGTCGACAGTTTCAATGAGAACGGGATAAGAGAAAGCGGATCTGTCTATAAAGCCTGACGCTGAACGAATGGAACCTTTGCGAGGCTAATTCATATTTGAAAAAACGCACCTGTTGTATCCGGGTGCGTTTATAGATCGTTTGCGGTCAGTCAGCCCATGACCTAAGGACTTCAGTCAGTCTTTTGTCTATATCTATCCTTGTGGCTTTGCATTCTTTCGGATGCTCTCTTCCGGCTTTGAACATGATTCGGACCAGAAGGCCGGATCCTACGGGGAGCATCATCTTAAGGAGTGATTCCGGGAACGCGAAGTGGGTCCCGTGTTCATAGGTCCATGCCTCGAAGTCGCAGTCATGGGGAAGTGTATCCAGTCTTTCCTGCATGCGCCGTATATATCTGCAGGTATCCCAGAGAACATCGTCCTCAGCGCCTATGCAGATGACTTTTCCCTTGATGCGCTCGATCTTTATCTTCTCTTCTTCCTGAATAGGATGGAGGAATTCCGATCTGTTGAACATCTTTTTGGAAGCAGCCATGTCTCCGCCTTCTTTAGCTTCTCTTTTGAGTTCCTCCCAGTATCTCGGATGTCTGTCTGCGAAGGGGAGATAAGGCAGAGGTTTGCCTTCCCATGACACTGTGGACTCGCCGTCTCCGGGGCGTTCCTCCGCTCCGTCCCTGCCGTCCCTGTAGAAACCTTCCATGACAAAGTCCGAAGGGGATACAGCTATTGTCAGTGTTATGTCCGGATAGTATGACGCGGCAATGAGGGCCAGCATTCCCGTTGTTGATGCCCCGACAATACCTATCTTTTTAATGCCCTGGGATCTGAGAAATTCTATGGCTTTGCCGAATCTCTCCAGAGGGTAGTTGTGATGGCCGTAGTCCTTCTTTGCAGGAGACATCGCAAGAGCGCTGTGCCCCAGCTTCTGTATCCATTTCGCTCCCGTGTATGCCATGAGATCTGTTGAGTCATCCCCAAGCATAAGGATAAGGGCGCTGTCCTGACCGGAAGGGTCAGGATACCAGCATCCGTAGAAACCGTCAGTCTCAAGTGAAAACATTTTTTTGTTCACAGTGATCTCCTCCGTTTATTTGATGCAGCGGAAGCATGCGATACCTTCCACATGAGTAACATTTACTGAACTGTACATGTCAGACAGCCTTTCTCTGAGGCTGTCTTCTGTTTCGTAGGGGGGAGTGAAGAATCCTTTAGGTTCATAAAGATTTTTGATGAACCAGTCTGTCCTCGGGCACCCTCCCTTGATATAGAAACATCCGCAGAATGTGCCGCCCTTTTTAAGGACCCTGTATGTCTCACGGTATGCTGCCTCCTTGTCCGGGAAAGCGTGGAATCCATTGAGGGACAGCACTGTGTCAAAGTTCTCATCCGGGAAGGGGAGAGCTCCTACATCGCCCTGAATGAATGACACATTTTTGATCCCCATATGCTCTGCCTTTGCCTGGGCGGATCTCATCATAGCTTCCGAATAGTCCAGGCATGTGATACGGGCATCAGGAAGGTATTTGTATATAGGCATGGTAAGGACGCCGGTTCCCACCGGTACTTCCAGCAGGTCCCCTGAGAAATCCTCAGGAACTCCGGACAGAGCCTGTTCGATATAGCTGCGGTTCTTCTCGCCATCCATGTTCCACACGATGCGGCAGATGGCTTTGCCAAGGAAGGTGGAGTATGTCATCATGCCGTCGTAGAAGTTGGATGCGCTTCCTGTCACTTTGTATGCGTTTCTGATCTGATCTTTTCTGTTCATGGTCATCACTTCCTGAACTGTATCCTCACGATCTTCATCCTTATCAGATGGTCGCAGAAGAGTATCATGAGTTTGTGGAACAGCCCGACGTCGCTGTATATGTCCCTGTATCCTCTCATGTAGCTCCTTGCCGTTACAGACGTGAACTTTTCGCTCCACTGTGTGAGCTCCTTTTCATCCTCCAGGGAGAAGTACGCATTTACGTCCGTTATGCCTGCCTCTTTGAGCCAGGTGGAGCGCATCATCTTTGCTCCTGTCCTGTTGCATGAGTCGAACGCGAGGACAGCTCCGAGAAACCTTTCTGCCATTTCACAGAACATGGCCCTTACCTGTTTGGTGGTGAAATAGTAGAAGACTCCGGTCGCGAAAAATATGGCGCCGCCGGATGCGTCGATCCTGTCTATCCAGCTGAAGTCGTTGAGGTCGCAGGGGATATTCTCCTCGCGCTCCCCGGCAGGAAGGAGTTCGTTCCTGACATTTATGACATCCGGGAGATCCAGGTTATATCCGATACAAGTCCCGTTGTCTGTTTTGCTGAACGTGTCGTCCAGGCCGCATCCCATATTGACGACGGCTGCGCCGGGGTTCTGTCTGAGGTATGCCTCCACTTCGCAGCGAAGATCATACTGGCGCTGGGCAATTTCCAGCGCGCCGAAGAGTCCGGCAGGGGATTCCATGCGTTTTCTTTTATCAGCGAAGTCATAGTCCAGGGAATCACAGAGGCGTTTTGCCTCAGGATCCGAGAACAGATGTGGGAACCTCTCCGAGCAGACAAGCCTGCCCAGGAGAGGGATGATCAGTGTCTCCTGGACCGTATTCTTTTCTATATGATATTTAGCCATCATTTCTCCTTATCCGAGCGCCACATCAAGCGCCATCATGACCGTGAATCCCAGCGAGAACGTCAGCACTCCTATGTGGGAGTGTTCGCCTTCCGCCATCTCCGGTATGAGCTCTTCCACTACCACGTAGAGCATTGCGCCTGCGGCGAAGCTGAGCATGTAAGGCATGGCAGGGACGATAAATGACGAGGCAAGGACAGTTATGAACCCGAAGATCGGTTCCACTGCTCCGGAGAGAGCCCCGTACGCGAATGACTTTCCTTTGCCGGCTCCTTCTGCATGCAGAGGCATGGAGATTATCGCACCCTCAGGGAAGTTCTGGATGGCGATGCCGAGGGCAAGCGCCAGCGCTGCACCTGTCGTTATCTCGGCTGCCCCCGAGACCAGACCTGCATACACGACACCCACAGCCATCCCTTCGGGGATGTTGTGCAGCGTGACTGCAAGGACCATCATGGTGATTCGTGTGAGTTTGCTTTTAGGACCTTCAGCCTCTGTAGCGTTTATGTGGAGGTGAGGGATGATGTGGTCCAGTATCTGGAGGAAGAATATACCAAGCCAGAATCCTATGAATGCCGGGAGAAAAGAAAGCTTTCCGAGTGCTGCGGATTCCTCCATAGCAGGGATGAGGAGGCTCCATACGGAAGCAGCTACCATTACGCCTGCTGCGAATCCGGTAAGCGCCTTCTGAACATTTTTGCTGAGGGCTTTCCTCATGAGGAAGACACAGGCCGATCCCAGTGCCGTCCCTATGAACGGGATAAGAAGCCCGATAATAACGGGTCTCATCTGAAGCTGAACAGGCCTTTCTTCTTATATTCCTGGGAAGATACTCCGAGGCAGTCATAGCCGGTGGCAGTTATTGCATCTGAAATGACGTGTGTATCCGGTATACTTTCCGAGAGGAAGGTCGCTTCTCCCTTTGAGCGGGAGGCGGCAACTTTTTTTGCTTCCGGGACTGCTTTTCTTATAGCATCGCAGATGTGGGCTTCGCACATACCGCACATCATGCCGTCTACTTTAACGGTGGTCTTGTACATTTTTTCTGCTCCTGTATATAAATGTATTTATATATTTAATATATGGTATGGTTAGCATACGCTAACACCATTGCATATTATACTATTCCACAACAAAAAAACAAACCTTTTGTATGCGCAATTTAAGTTTTCCGGTGAAGAATCTGCACATGTTTGTGACGGTTTCTGTGACGGTCGGGGAACAGGGGAAAAAATAAGGGTAAAAGGCCTTTTTGAAGGGAAAAACAGGGTGCAGGACCTATGTTTTTCCTTATTTTCTGCGAAAACGTACTGAAGACAGTCCAAAAAAGATTTTTAAAAATGACCGTTAAACATTTTCCTGTGACGCATGCCATGACGGGCAGACCTCTAAGATATAGACATAGAAAACAAACCGCTCCGGTCCGACAAACAGAAAAGTGCTCAGGAGCGAAAGTCATAAACAGAGAGGTATAAAAATGAAAAAGAACAACGTAAGGCTTTTATCCGCAATACTCGCACTGATGCTCGTGTTCCAGGCAATGCCTGCAGGAGTATTCGCAAATGAGATCCCGGCAGATGAGCTGGGAACAGCGATAGAAGAAGTAACAGAGATCGTTGAGACAGCAGAATTTGAAGAGACCGAAAATGATGACGCAGCAGTCGCCGAAGAGAATATCGAGGCAGAAGCTGAAGAGATCATCGAAGAAGAGGTTTCCGAAGAGAATAACGAAGTTGCAGCAGAAGAGGTCATCGAAGAAGAAACTTCTGAAGAGAATAACGAAACTGCAGCAGAAGAGATCATCGAAGAAGAAGTTATCGAAGAGAATAACGAAGCTGAAACAGAGGAAGAGATCGCTGAGGCAGCTGAGGAAGAGACCGAAGAGGCTTCCTGGCAGAGCTACACCCTCTACAACTACATCTCCGTCAACGAAGGCAAGAGCTACATCAGCCTTAACACACAGGAGAACGGGATCAGCGCTCCGAAGTCCGCAGCTGAATTCCACAAAGAGAACGGCAATCTCAGATATGACCTTTCCACAGATGAATATGAGATAGCATATTACGATCTTACAAGCCTGGTCTACACCGTAAACGGCACCAGCTTCGTTGAGCAGAGCGTTGCCAAAGAAGGTCAGCCCTACTTCATCGCAAGACTTGACCGCGTCGAAGCAGTCGCAGCAGCACGCTTCCGCGCCAGCGATTGCGTCAAAGGGATCGAGAGCTTCACTTCTCTCGACGGCAGCAACATCACCTTTCACCGCAACTGGTACCTGACCCTTGTCACACCGATGGCCAGCAACAACAAGCTCCTGACCGGTATCCGCTTGGGAGACGGCAAGAACGGAAACGGCGACGGCAAGTACTATGGTATCGCTTTTACCGAGAGCTTCAAGGCAGTCGACTCCAGACTGATCGCTTTCGGAACCAAGCTTAGCGCAGATCAGTATGAAATCGCAGATTATGACTTCACAGATCTGACTCTCACATACAAAGGCAAAACATACGCATACCGTCCGAACGGCCCTGTAGCCGGTGACGGAGAAGCATTCCACTACTACACCGTAAGCTTTATGAAGCTTGACAAACTCAACAAATCCACATACGGCGGCGGATACCTGGTAGAGAACTGGCCCGCATGGTCCCTCATCAACACCAATGGCGCAGCTGAGAACGGCTTCCCATTCAAAGCAGGTTACTATCACAGAGATTATCAGGTGACTCTGAATGTTGCAGACGCACCCACAGTCATCGAAGAAGAGCCAATCATTGAAGAGATCGCTCCGGTCGAAGAGGAGACAATAGTTGAAGAGATCGCTCCGGTCGAAGAGGAGACAATAGTTGAAGAGATCGCTCCGGTCGAGGAAGAGACAATAGTTGAAGAGATTGCTCCGTTCGAAGAGAAGAGAGCAGTAGCTGAAGAGATCGCTCCAGTCGAGGAAGAGACAATAGTCGAAGAGATCGCTCCGGTCGAGGAAGAGACAATAGTCGAAGAGATCGCTCCGGTCGAAGAAGAGCCAGCAGTTGAAGAGATTGCTACAGTCGAAGAAGAGACAATCGTCGAAGAGATTTCAATCATCGAAGATGTTGAAGCAACTGAAGAAGAGATCGCAGCAACAGAGGAAGCTCCCGCTGCAGAAATAATCGCAGCAACCTATTCTGTACCATCCGCAAACACTGTTACAGCAGTTGAGCAGGAGACTGAGACTGTTGAAGAGACAGTACAGGTAAACTTCCATCAGGCAAAGCCCCTCGTGCAGGTTATCGAGGAAACTGTACTTCCGATGGCAGCTCCTGAAGTAACAAAACAATGGTCGCTTATAAATCTTATCGCAATGATCGCGGTAGCATTCATCTCCCTGGTAATGGCAACTACATTCTTCTGCAACAATGAAGATGAGAAAGAGAATGAGAACACCGCAGAGAGCGGACAGAAGAAATGGAGCAAATTTCTTGGGCTCATCCCGGCAGCAGCCTCCATCACCACATTCGCTCTCACAGAAGATATGAACACATTAATGGTTCTTGCAGATAATTGGACTACCTTCATGGTAAGCGTTCTTCTTATCGATCTGCTCCTTGCTTACCTCTCCAGGGGCACAAAGAAAGAAGATAACGAGAACAAAGAAGGGCAGTATGCATGATCTTAATTAAATAAGGACGAAGAACGCCTGGCAGAAAGCCAGGCGTTCTTCGTTAGTTTCTGTTTATCTGCATATAAAATCAACAATACATATGCAGATACTTGCCCAAATGCTTGATTATCTGCATATAAAATGATATAAATATATGCAGAAAAGGGGATGTAATGATGAGAAAGTTTGATTATGGTTTTCTTGACAACGGACTGCTTCCGGCAAATCTTATCGACATAACAACCGGTATCTATTCTCTGAAGACGGCAGCCGGAGAAAGAAAGGCACAGTACAGCACGGTCTTTACAAAACTGGAATCTGTCGCAAAAGTACAGTCAGTCAAAAGTTCCAATGCCATAGAGGGTATTATAACCAGCGATGAGCGTATCGCTGAAATCGTAAACAACAGCAGTGCACCGCTGAACCACGACGAGGCAGAGATCGCAGGGTATCGTGATGCACTGAATATGATCCATACCGGATATGATCACATAAGTTTTAGTGTCAAAGATATCCTGCTTTTGCACGAGACTATGATGACCACTTCCGGAGACATACTTGCCGGGAAATACAAGCAGTCAGATAATGTTATCATTGAGGTTGATTCATCAGGGAACCGAAGAGTGAGATTCAGGCCGACTCCTGCAGAGGAGACTGCAGCTGCCATGGAGCAGCTGGAGCTTGCTTATCTTGATGCCTGTTCAAACTCTCATATCAATCAGCTGCTGCTTATACCGTGTGTGATACTTGATTTTCTCTGTATACATCCGTTCAGAGACGGTAACGGAAGAATGTCGAGACTTTTGTCTTTGCTGCTTCTGTACAAAAACGGTTTTGACGCAGGAAAGTATGTTTCTTTTGAAGAACAGATAAACAAATATAAAGACCTGTACTACGATGCTTTGCAGCGTTCTTCAGCAGGATGGGACACAAACAGCAATGATTATTTCCCGTTTATGCAGAATTTCCTGTCCACTCTGAATATGTGCTATAAGGAACTGGACAAACGATTCGCAGTTGTCCACGGGAAAAAAGTCACAAAATCCGCACGTATCGAAGCAACGGTGCTTGGAAGTCTGATCCCTATATCAAAAGCAGAAATATGTGCGATCCACCCCGATATCAGTCCTACGACAGTGGAAGCAGTTCTTGGCAAAATGGTCAGGGACGGACAGATCAGAAGGATCGGCGTATCAAGAGGATCACGCTATATAAGAATCGATTGATGGCAGTGGAATATTGGCCAGTCCAATAACCCGCAGATTACAGTCTGCGGGTTTTCAGATAAGAATAAATCCCCTGAAAAAGCAGAAACTGCTTTTTCAGGGGATACTGAACTAATAGATATAAGAACTGTTACTCCTCATCATACGGTTCAAATGATTCATCGTCGAATTCGGGAATATCGGCATCGGGATCCTCGAATGGATCATAAAAATCGTAGTCAGTAAGTCTGTCCTGCCATACATACTGGCATGTTGAGAAAAACTCAGGAACAGCAGGATCATCAGAAGAGTAATACCACAATGAATAACCGGCATCATTCTTCTCTTCGCCGCTGATCTTTACAGCACCGAGAGAAGTCAGGTCTTCCTCTTTATCATCAGATGCTGCAACATAAAGTCTGGTTTCTTTTTCTCCATTCCAATAGAAAAATGATTCTTCATCATTGGGAGACCATACATATGGGCAATCAGGAAGCAGTTCCTGGTGAGTAAGGATCTGTTCTTCGGTTTCTTTATCTACGCCTTGAATAAAACCGGGGAACGTTGGAGGATCATATCTAAAGAACCACAGATCTTCTGAAGAATCAGATTCACCGATCTTGTATTTTGTAACGCCTGTTTCAGGTCTGCCTTCAGATGAAGTAACAACAAAGAGATCGCCTCTGTATACCGAATAAAGCATGAGAACCTCCCGATCACAAAATATAAATAGTAATTCTAAATATAGCAAAACGATAAAGAATGTCAACTTAACTGCCACTTTTTGAGATGACAGAACGATCATGACACGCTTAGTTTTCCGCTGTTGCAGATAAGGTGCTTGTAGTAATCCACAGCGAAGGGAAGGCATCTGTACTCAAGGAACTCATCGATGCCATGCATGGTGGCAAGGCATTCCCTGGTGTAGATCATGGGCGACATCCGGATGACAGTATCGCAGACGCCCTCAAAACTTTTGGCGTCTGTTCCGCCTGTTACGATATAAGGCACCACCGGTACACCGGGGTAGACCTCATTCATAGCTTCACTTACAAGGCGGAATCCCGGTCCTTTGAGATCTACCGGAGTAGTAGCTTCACGGCTGGCTTCTGCAGCGACTTCCACATCATAACGTGAGGCGATAGCTTTCAGTTTTTCAAGACACGCTTTCTCGCCTTCGAAAATGGAATAACGCAGGTTCGCTGTTGCTGTCGCTTCCTGCGGAATGACGTTGGCTCCGTTGGAGCCGTTCTGCATTGTGAATACCATGGTCGTTCCGAGCATCGCGGCGATCTCACCATGTTTGAATATGTACGGGAAGAGAGGACCGAAGAGCCACAGGTTATTCATAACGAAGCGGAGAGGGAATGAGCAGTAGGGAGCAAAAGCCTTAAATGTTTCCCGGAGCTCCGGGGTGATCTTTCTCTCAAACGGAGGATGATCCTCGATCTCCCGGATTACAGATGCAAGTCTTGGGATAGGAGTGTCTTTAGGCGGAGTGCTGGAATGGCCACCTTTGGAACGGGCGGTGAACACGAAATTGCCGAACCCTTTTTCATAGATTCCGGCCATACCGTACAGACCTCTCAATCCGGCTAACGGTTCCTCTGTGATACCACCGCCCTCATCGCACAGCAATGAGAGACGAACGCCGTGTTCCTGCAGCCATGCAGCGATCTCCTCTGCGACGGGACCTCCGGTCTCCTCGCAGTCGGAACTGGCGAGATAGACGTCCTGATCCGGCATGATCCCTTCACGGATGCACTCCTCCACAGCCTGGAATCCCGCCATGAGGCAGCATTTGTTGTCCATGGATCCTCTGCCGTAGACCTTGCCGTCCTTGATGACACCGGAGAACGGAGGAACGGACCAGTTGTCCGCATTGGCTTCTACCACGTCCATATGCGCGAGAAGGCACAGCGGGTGATCCGAAGATTTCCCGGGCCAGCGCATCAGGATGCCGCCGTCGATGTCATGGAATTCGCAGGCGGCGAAAGTGAGAGGGAACTCCTTCCGGAGCACATCGTGAAATTGGCGGAATTTGTCCGGATTTATATCGCCGGAAACAGATACGGTATCATGCCGTACGAGACTGGCAAGTGTCTCCGCATAAGCAAGCGCACGTTCGGGATCCTCTCCAGGTGCATTTGCCGGGGCTTTCACCGGAGCGAGAAGGGTGCGGATAAGGGCGATGAGAAGCAGCAGTGCGATAAGCAGAACTGCGCACAAAACATATAACATGACGAACCTCCTGGTCACTCTAAGTAATAGTCCTCTAAATCTTTCTGGAAGAACATGAGCATATATATGGGAAGATAAGTTGTTTTACCGTCCTTCTCTATGTTGCAGTCAGCAAATACAAATCCTTCTTTCATATCATATTCAGTGTTACGGAGACAATTGGTTAAGGCTGAATGCTTGTTGTAGTCTTTTCCACTTTTTACTTCAATAGGTGTGGAACTGTTGTCATAATCAATTACAAAGTCAAGTTCACCAAGCCTGTTAGAGTTGTAATAATATATGTCAAATCCTGCCGCCTTCAGTTGTTGTGCAACAGCATTTTCATATATGCCACCGGCATTTAGACTGTTATCGTTGCTTATGAGCATCCTCTTTGTGCTCATCCCATATTCAGAAGTAAGCAACCCGACGTCTGACATGTATAGCTTAAAGAGACTCTGTTTTTCGTTTATTTTCAGCGGGATACGTGGTTCAGTACTGTTGAATGCCGGAATCGCAACACCAGCATTGTACAACCATAAAAAAGTACT
Organism: Oscillospiraceae bacterium; assembly: GCA_017432285.1. GTDB lineage: Bacteria > Bacillota > Clostridia > Oscillospirales > Ruminococcaceae > RUG11783. The sequence continues at coordinate 17,163 of JAFRJM010000007.1, forward strand.
CTCGACCCGATCATAGTGTAGCCCTTTCTTAAGATCGCCAATGATGTATCTCTTATTTTGCTTAAGCAGTTCTGAAGGTATCAGATTATAAGCGTTTGTTATCATCAGTTTCCTATCATCTTCTTCATACTGAGTGAAGTCTAATTTATATAGAGACTTGATATCTTGATGCACGTTTATGACGTCTCTTAAGTTTTTTGTTTCTGCAAATACGCTTACGGCTTCCGGCATACCCCCAACAACAAGATATCTCCTGAAGAGACTCAACATCTTATCATTTACAGCATCCATTACAGGAGTCCTAGTCTCAAAAGACTTTTTGAGGCTGTGAATAACCTCATCACTAATCTCCGTTATCTGCAGAAATTCTTCAAGATCAAGCGGAAACATCTCTATAGAAGTTAAATACCCTACAGGTGCAGATTCAATATTGGTGAGTTCTACTCCCAACAGAGATCCGCTGAGAACATACCTGAAACTTCCCTCGTCGACCAGAAATTTGATCTTGGTCACCATTTCTTTGTATTTCTGGACTTCGTCGATAAAAATCACAGTTTGGCCTTTTTGAAGTTTTTTGCCATTAATTGTTGAAAGCCCTATCATAAGATCTTCAGCAGTTCTTGACTGTTCAAGTATGCTTATAGCTTCTGGTGTCTCTATGAGATTAATCTCGATAAAATCGCATCCTTCTTCTTTAAGAACGCGTCTTATGAGATGTGTTTTTCCTACCTGGCGTGCACCTTTTACAAGCAATGCTTTGGTGCTCTTGCGACACCATTCCCGTATTTTTATTTCGCACTTTCTTTTTAATTCCATACTACAAACCTCGAGTTGTTGTCACCAATAGACTAACACACTAATGTCAAAAATACAACGCGATATAAAACGATTATGTCAAAAATACAGTAATAATATTCGCTGTTATGTCAAAAGCACAATTAAAAATAAGTGCAAATTGTCAAAAAGTACTTAATATGTGTTTTAAAGCAGATTTAAGGATTGTTTTGCAGTGCATGTATTGAGAATCGAATGCTTTTCTTGGCTAAAAGTTATATGATGACAGGCTTCCTGCATCAGTATCTCTTCTTGTCCATTTTTCTTCCGGTTCACGTTCGAAAGACCCATAAGATGAATCGAAGTTAATATCTATATCATCAGGTCCACCAACCGCCTGATCAGGATCATAATCCGAGAAGAACTGTCTGAAATACTCGGGGCACCCCTGAGGAGCAGAGATGTTTTCGTAGGGGAAATAGGAATCCCTTCTGCTGACAGTCTGAACGTAGTCATGCCACGCATCTTCCAGATTGGGATAACCTGTACACTCGTCTTCGCTGCCTTCGTTTATGACGTGCTGGAGATAGGTAAGCCGGGCAGGACCTGTCTCAGGATAATTCTCATCCCCGATACGTTCTGAATAGCGGTATTCAAAGACGGTGAAATAGCAGGTGTATCCTTCGCTGTTCACAAGTCTCAGAAGCTCCTTGTTGTTTCCGAAAGCGTACCTGCTGTTCCTGTCATCCGACTCAATGCCGTATATGTACAGCCCTGTTCCGGAAGAGGGATCTACTGTAACGGGAATAACTGCTCTGTTGTATTCCGGATCTCTGCGCATGAGTGAGAACAGTTTTTTCGTATCGTCTTTCAGTGAGGAATCCTTGCTGTCTGCCCCTGAGATGGCGGACTGCATATCAAGGCTTATTTCCTCAAAGAATCTGTCTACTAACTGTAACGACCTGTCGATCTTGCGAGGCTTTATATCTTTGTCCTTCCTTGAAGGAAAGCCTGCATCGTAGAGCCATGCCTTCGCCTCAGCCACGAGAGCTTCGGCCATAAGCAACTGGGAGAGTGAGGCAAGGGCTTTATCGCATCCGGGGAGGGGCTCATCCGGTATCGGACGCATGGAGTCGAGGATTAGCTGCGTCCTCTTGTAGAAGAGACGCTTCCTTTTATTGCTGTCGCTGTCTGCAAACAGCTCCGGGTCATCGATGACTGCTTCCGGGTGGGGAAACATGTCCCTGCACCTTTCTGCAGCGATATAGATCTGCTCCTGTATGCGGATCCTTTTCCTTATGGCTGTCTCCAGCATGGAGCAGAAATATTCTTTATTTCCGATATCTCCGTTCCGGAACCGGTTGCTGAGCGTCTCAAGTACAGCAACTGCAGATCGCGGGGCGAATGTCTTAAGGTCCTTCATCTGCTTTGCAAGGAACGGCAGGTTATTTATTCCGTCCCTGTCCAGGCTGAAGTCATATACCTCTTCTGCGAGCCGGCTGTAAAAGTCTGATCTGAATCCCATATCTACAGACTCTCCTTCTTGAACGGTGACAGATGATCGAGCGAGAAGCGCTCGATCTTTTTTAGATTGTCGAATATTTTGTAGAACGAATCCGGGTCAGTTATGGCCATTCCGCCTCCACGGACTGTATACACATCGATCATTCCTGCTATGGCATCGACAAATACATCTGACGGATAAGCAAAATACTGAAGATCCAGATATCTGGTGATGGCATCTTCAAAAAGCGTTATCTCCCAGTCTGCAGGTCCGTCAAAGCTATACAGATCTTTATCTCTGACAGTTTCGCATATCTCTTCGTATTCACTTATCCATGTTTCCGGAACTTCTATGTGACGTTCCTTGAGGTCGTCCAGCATCCGGTCTATTTCTTTCTCTGACGCGTGTGTCAGGTAGCGGAACTGCATAATGACATTTGTGTATTTTGGTTCGTCAGGCAAACCATAGTATGCGGTCTGGGTACTTCTCAGCTCATTCAGCCATGTGCTGCGAGCAGAACGTAGACTGCGGGCATTGAGCTCGAAGAGGTCAGGTTTGTAATACCGTTCGTTTATGAAGGAATAGTCGCCGATGGTGACCTGGTCATCCAGAACATCGGGCAGATACTGCTGCACGAAATATGAGAGGAGGAATTCCTTATATGACCTGTATGCCGGTGTGTTTGCTGCGTAGTCTATGAGATCAGCAAGGTCTGCGTCGGTATACATGAAGCGGATCACTGCGAGATAGAGGAAGGAGCGGAAAAGAAGCGCGCGTCCTTTGCTCATTACATCGATGTTGAAAGAATCCATGTCCCTTGGTGGTTTCGGGTTCGCAGTGAGTTTGTACTTTATATACAGATCCAGGCTGTCCATAAGGTCACCGACCAGAGCTTGAACTCGTTCCTCTGACGGAATGCCGCTGAAGTCAGTCGTGAGTGCGCGTATCTCGACCGTTCTCCCGTTGATGGCATCCATCATCTGCTGGATACATGCCTTGAGCCTTCTCTTGCGGAAATATACGGAGTCGAGATCGTCGAATGATATCTCTTTCAGGTTCCATGAACGCCTGAAATATTCATTGGATCTCAGCGCGGTGTTGCTCATCGTTCCGGATACGTTGACTTTTCCCATCGTTTATCCCTCGTTAAATGTTTTCTGCAGTAATTGTAGCACGGATACATGCAGTACATCCACATAAAACCGTAGAAATTACGGAACAATATTTTGATGTATGTTGTAATAATATTGCCCCGAAGGAACAGCGGACAGATAGAAACGCTGAGGCGGGAACAAAAAAACAGTCGCGGGGACGGCGCCGCGTAGAGTACGCCGGTCAGAGACGCACTGCTGCTGAATACAGTGCGGGACAGCAACCGACCAGCTCAAACAAAAATGATAAAACTTCAAACTCAAAATAAAACAACAGACTGAAAGGTATACAGATATTATGTTTTTACTATTTTTCTTCTCATATGTAGCAGCCCACATAATGCTTATCGCAACAGCCATCAGATCCATATCGGTAAACAGCGGAATCTTCAACTATTTCGACGACAGCAGAACAGTCCGCATCATGAGAAGAAGAGCACTGAGAAAACAATGGCTCATCACAGCACTACTCTTCGTCATCGCAGCTTACGCCGGTATGAACCTGTATTAAACAGACTTAAAAACAGATCTTCGAAAGGATACAGAATATGAAACAGAACAGATCATTCTCCATAATGAGTTTTCTTAAAAGCAATACAGTCACCGGACTCTGCAGCGCGGTGAAGGACACAGTGGTCAGCACACTCGCCGACGCAGGTTCACAGATCAGTGATTACCTGGAAAAGCAGAAACAATTTTCAGCAGGCAAAAAGCCCTCAACGAACGGAATGAAAGGCAAGTCCCACGAAGAGTGGAAAACAGACGCCATCTGCCGCAGCCTTCAGAGCAGGCAGTAGAAACATGGATCCAATAAAAACACGGTGAACAGAAAGGAAACTGAAAATGGATGAACAGATGTATAGACGAATAGAAGAAAAGAAAGGTGAAAATCTCCTGTCCGGTTACATAGAACATGAGCTGTGTCCCGTAGATCTTTACGAAGAGGCAGAGTATCTGTCAGAGAAATGCCGGATATCCGGAACAGACGCATTTGACTTCCTGTGTGCCAGAGACAATCTCTATACCGGCAGCAAATCCGATGCCGATTTTATCCTGTGCAACAGCCGGGATGAGATAGAGAGTTACCTCTTCTTCTCCAACGGGACCGAAATGGATCACGGGCAGTCCCTCTCTATGCTGTACCACTCAAATCTCTACAGGATGGACAGCAGTTCCGGGAAAGAAGAATTCAGGCGGTACTTTCCGACCGTAACTTCTCTTGAAGATATCTATGAAACAGAAACGGAGAACATGTTTGATGACTAACATTATTAAAGAAAGCTCACGCGGATATGACTGTATACCGATAGATGATGAACTGTTCCTCAGGAGAAGGATCTTCCTAACGAAGCCGGTGGACGCATCCACCATGGACTCGCTGATAAAGCAGCTGCTCTACCTGAGCAGCGAAGAGCCGGAGAAAGAGATAACCATATATATCAACAGCCCGGGCGGCGAAGTGCAGAGCGGCCTTGCTGCATATGATCTCCTGAAGCTCATAGAAGCCCCGATAACCACAGTGTGCGTAGGAGAGGCAGCTTCCATGGGCGCGATCCTCTTCCTTGCAGGCGACAGGAGAGTGGTGCTTCCTCACTCATCGATAATGATCCACGATCCGGCTCCCGGCGGCGGGGACATGACGGGCATGAAGCCTAATGAGATGGAAGAGAAGCTCTCCAAACTAAAAAGGACCCGTGACCGCCTCTGCGGGATAATATCTGAGGTGACAGGGAGACCTGTGAAACAGATTATGAAGAAGACATGCAGGGACAGCTTCTTTACAGCGGAAGAAGCCCTGGAATACGGCCTGGCCACAGAGATGGCAGAAAGGATCTGAATATGGAGACCATTTCTCTTGAAACAAGGATACAGCGCGTGAGGTCAGGACTGTGTTCCTCTCCGGAACACATCCTGCCGGGACTCAGGGCCTTTGCAGATCTTCCGGTGAATGCGGTGCTGAGCCTGTTTTTCACGGACCTTCAGATGAAGTTCAACAACTATGTGAGCACGATGTATAAGAAGCCGTCGTCCGAATTCACATACGGGGATCTCGCCGTTGCGATCACCGACGACTATGTCCGCAACGGAGTCCACAGCGGTAGAACTACGGACAGCCTGATCCTCTTCTACTTCACATGCCTGGAAGCGGACAGCATGGTAAAGGAAAAGGTAAAGAACAACTCAGCAAGATACAAATATCTTGAAGAGTTCGGAATGCTGGACATGAAAGGAATAACAGATATACCTATGGGCGAGTACCTGGATACTGTTCTGAAAATGCCGATGGACGAGTCTATAGCCCGTAAGCTGTACGCGTTCCGGCTGGAGAAGGCAGGAGTAATGAACATGACGGTCTCGTCTGTGTATCAGACGCTGATAGAACACGCAAGGAACTATGACGCGTCTATCAATGACCCGATAAGGGCAGGATTTCCAGCCCACTCACCATTCATACGGCAGAGGATGGTGGAGCTGTTCGCAGCACCTGCAGCATACGTGACGATTGGAAGCAAAGGAATAACGAATTGATTAAGGAGCATAAAATGACCGGTGAATACGGAAACAGAAAGAATTACGAAGGGACACATTACCTCGCTGAAGGTTTCTCCTTTGACACGGATACCTGGAAGAGCGGGACCAACAACAATGTGATGGTGTTAGGGCCGACCGGAGCCGGTAAGACGAGAAACTATGTGAAACCGAACGTGGCGCACAGCCATGAGAGCATGATCATCCTGGATACGAAGGGCAGCCTGTATGAAGAGCTGGCCGGGGAACTTGAAAGATCCGGATTCAATGTGAAAGTGCTGGATTTCACGAATCTCAGGAAAAGCTGCGGATACAACCCCCTCGACTATATACGGTATGACAGGGACAAAGGCAGATATGCCGAGCAGGACATGATAACGCTCTGCTCCTGCCTGATACAATCGATGAGCAGCAAGGAACCCTACTGGGATTTTGCTGCAAGGCAGTACCTCGAGTGCCTCATAGGGTATGTCATGGAAGCGCTTCCAGTTGAAGAGCATACACTGGGAACCGTAGTGAAGCTGCTGTACTATGTGGGAACGGATGTGTTCGACAAACTGATGTATGAGTTCTGCAGTGAGAGACCTGACAGCATGGTATGCAAGCGATACAGCAGCATGAAGACAATACGGACCGCCGACAAGATGGACGCGAGCATTAAAGGGATCCTTTCCACGAATCTGGATCCTCTGTGCTTTGACGATGCGCTTGCCCTGTACAGCAGGGAAGAGAAGATAGACTTCCGCACGTTCGGGACAGAAAAGACTGCGCTGTTCCTCACGGTGAGCGATACGGACCGCTCGCTGGACAAGCTTGCCGGAGCGTTCATGACTCAGGCGCTGCAGCAGCTTTGTCACTGCGCGGACACGTCGCCCTGCCACAGACTTGAAATTCCTGTCCGCCTGTACCTGGACGACTTCGCGAACACCATCTATATCCCGGATTTTGACAAGATAATATCCGTGATACGCTCCCGGGAGATATCCGTGAGCATAATGCTGCAGAGCGTGACCCAGCTGATAACCCTTTATGGTGAGTCCTGCGCGAACACCATCATAAACAACTGCGACAAGCTGCTGTACCTCGGCGGTCAGGACCTGACGACAGCGGGGATGATAGCTGAGAAGGCAAACAGGACCAAAGACTCGATCCTTTCCATGGATCTCGAGGACGCGTATCTGTTCGTCCGGGGATCCAGACCTCAGAAGGCCAGAAAGATATGCGCGGCTTAAACATAACAGAAAAGGAGATCCTTAAATGATAAAGTTCAGAAAGAATATGACAGACATAACGCTCGATGACGGTGTAGAAAGAACTGCAGAAGTCGAGGAGATAATAGATGAAGTGCTCGTGTACCAGATATGCCATCCGGTGCGGGTGTGCAAACCTGACGGAAAGATCCGTTTTTCCAGAGTGCCGCTGAGCAAGCTCGAAGAATATAAACAGGCAATCGATCCTATTCTCGTGCCTGTAGATGATCTGACAGCCGTGCTGTATCCGGTCCTGGGATGCAGCAAAGAAGACATAACAGACGGTGATATAAAGGAGTTCCTGGAATATATTCTAGATCCGATCTTCATAAGCACAGACGAAGACGGAGAACTGTGTGTCTCTCCGTGACCTCAGACAGCATGTAATTTGATTGAATACATATATTGATAAATAAACAGTAAAGGAAAATAAATGATGAATAGTAACAGATCCGCAAAACATTTTGACAGCTGCAAGGAATTCTATGACAGCACCAGACCTGAAAAGATTGAAGAGCTGTGCCTCGAGATCTATCATGAACTGCACCCGAACGCAAAAAAGGCCCCGTCTTTTGAAGAGAACGGGGAAGTGAAGTCCTGGTTATACTCTCTGCCGGACTTTGCGGAACTACTTTATGATCCGGAAACATACAGACAGAAGACAGTTGAAGAAGGACACCGGCTGCTGGAGTTACTGGACAGCAAGATAGACGCACTGGAAGCTTTCTCTTCCAGCAGTCCGCTTATGGATTTCATTCAGTCTCAGGCATGCTCTGAGATGATGTCATCCTCCAATGTGAGTGAGATAAACAAGGCTGTAGATCACGACACTATAACTGCTCTAAGCGAACTTGAGAACAGCCTGTCTGCCCTGAAAGAAGGAAAGCTCACGGTTATAACAGAGAGCCTTAGGAAACAGAAAGAAGATCTGACAAAGGCGCTGACGATGCTTGACGAAGAAGAGTTGTGCCCGGGTCTCGCGGACCTGGAGATAGACATAGAGTATGCGATTCCTGATGCCGGCACAAACACTGAAAAAAGGATTGATGTGCTTCTGTCCAGACCGGATCTTAAAAGGTATGCGATAATTGAGCTGAAGCAGTGGACTGAAGACAGCATCAGAGTCTCTTTCTCCGATGAAGAAGGCGAAACAGAATGTCTCGTAAGCGTCGTTCCCGGTAACAAAAGCCAGCTACACCCGGCAGTGAAAGTAAGGGATATATACAAGAAAACCCTGAAAGAACAGCTGAATGATGAAGAAGCTGAGATACGTTGCTTCGTGTATCTGCACAATCAGCTGTACAACGACAGCCAGCTTTTCAGAGTGTCACGGGATATGCAGATCAACATCTATGACGACTGTGCATGGCCGAATAACATCATGTATACCAAGTTATGGCACGGAAGACTGCTGAACAGGCTCACCGATCTGTTAGTAGAAAAATAGAGAAAAGATATATTGAAAAAAGCGCAGCTATCTGCTGCGCCTTTTGATGTTATAGGTATTAATAGCTGATTATTTGTTTGTCAGGCGTTTTCTGCCTTCCTCCACTATTGCTCTGCATTCTTTTTCCATAATACCAGCCACAAGAGTGATATCTCCTTTGGCATGCGAAAGAACATCTTTGCACCTGATATATGGATTACAGAAAGGTTCCATGCTGGCTCCGTAATAGAATTCCCTGATTCCCGAGAGGATCAAAGCTGATGCACACATAGGGCAGGGCTCTGCATTGCATACCAGGATACAACCAGACAGATCCTTTGTTCCCAGTTTTTTGCATGCTTCCCTGATTAGGACCATCTCTGCGTGGTGTGTCGGGGTTTTTTCGGTATTCTCTCTGTTGCCATCTCTGACAATAATGTTACCCATTGAGTCGCAGATGACACCTCCGAAAGGTTCGTCTCCTCTTTCTATAGCGAAAGAGGCTTCTTCGATGGCTGTTTGGATAAGGGTTTTCTGAAGTTCTATATTAAGCATTTAAACAATCCTTATTTTATTTTTAAAGGTACAACTAGGAATAACGATGAAGTAACATTATCTTATTGTTATTGCTCGATTTGTTCTATATAATTATACTTTTTTATAAGCAGGTTGTTTAGAGATCTAATTTGAGAAATAAGATGTATCAGGAAAATCAATATATCAAATGAATGTGATTGTGAGAAAAGTATATAAGGGACTGAAAAGATATATAAGTTTTAATATTAATATATGTAGAAAAATTGAGAAATATATTCTTCATAGTTTTTTAAACCTGCTGCATGCGTTAATGAATAGCTTGACATATCAGTGCATGTATAGGAGGCGACTGCCTTACTTGGATTGGTGTTATTAAACTTGTTATTATCGATGAAGAATAAGTTAAAAAAAGATATAGTTTTTATCTTACTGTAAAAATTTATGGGTATTTTAGTAATTGAGACTTCTCAGAGCATATTTAAGTTGGATTAGAATATGATTGTCCAGGCAGTATGTATGTTCTTAGCAGATATATTAGGAGAGAACTATGTTACAAGAAGGTTTATATGAGCAGGTTATCAACAAGGAATTAGACACAGAGCTTTCAATAATTGAAATGCTCAATAAAAAAGCGCCTATCGATGCTGCTGAAGCCTCTAAGGTACTTTCAAGATATGTTGCTGAAGTTATTGAACGGGGTCTTTCCCATCTCAAAGACACAGGATCAGACATAAGTGCGCAAGTCGCTCTGGCAAATCAAATAATTGCAACTATAAAAGAAGCGACAAACGATGACGAATTTGACTCGTTTTCAATAATGGACAAAGCTGAGCAGCTCCTTGCTGTCGTAAACAAACAAAATAGTATTTTTGCTATTGATGAGAGAGCAGAATTAACTAGGCCAGAAACATCTATTTCTCGATCTAGTCTTTTCACCGGTGCTAGTCATGAGCCTCAGATGTACACTGAACTTAAAAAAGAGATTGTGACTAGTAACCGGATAGACATGTTGGTGTCATTTATCAAATGGAGTGGTTTGCGACTTATCATCGACGATCTTAACACATTTACTAAAAACGGCGGGGTTTTAAGGGTTATTACTACCTCGTATATGGGAGCAACTGATGTAAAGGCAATAGAAGAACTGCATAAACTACCTAATACTCTCATCAAAGTAAGCTATGATACCCAAATAACTCGTTTACATGCAAAAGCATATATTTTTCATAGGAATACTGGGTTTACCACAGCTTATGTAGGTTCCTCTAATATGTCAAATGCAGCATTGACTAGCGGATTGGAATGGAACACAAAAGTTACTATGAAGGACCTTCCTGAAACAATCGACAAGATTTCTGCAACTTTTGAGAGCTATTGGAATGATAAAGAGTTTGAATATTATGACGAAGGTCAACAAGAACGCCTTGAAAAGGCGTTAAATGCGGAACGACATAACAACAGAAATAACCCTGACCTTTATACACTAGATATTAATCCTTATACATATCAGCAAGAAATTCTTGATAAGCTAGAAGCAGAAAGAACAATTAGAGGTTTTAAGCGAAATCTTGTTATAGCGGCGACTGGAACTGGTAAAACAGTTATTTCTGCATTTGACTACAAACAATATCGAAAGATGAATCCTCAATCGCCATGCAGGTTATTATTTGTGGCTCATAGAGAAGAGATACTAAAACAAAGTATCTCTACATTCCGCGCTGTGTTGAAAGACGCTAATTTTGGCGAGATGTTCGTAGGACAAGAACGCCCGGTAAGCATAGATTATTTATTCATGTCAATACAGACATTTAATTCTCAAGATTTTACTGCGAAAACAACACCAGATTATTACGATTATATAGTAGTTGATGAGTTTCACCATGCTGCCGCTCCAACATATCAAAGGCTATTGGACTATTATCAACCACAAATTCTTCTTGGTTTAACAGCTACACCTGAGCGAAAAGATGGGAAAAACATTCTTAGTTACTTTGATAATCGAATCGC
>JAFRJM010000031.1 GCA_017432285.1 Oscillospiraceae bacterium
AGAAAGATCTTCATTCTGCGCATGTTTCCTCCTTAAATCGATCATTAGTCTCATTTGTGGGCTAAACAAAATAGGACTAAGCTTCAAAAACCCTTTATTTGCCGAGCCTTTTGAATTTAGTCCTATTATTCCATACGCATCCGAAGCAATGACGTATCCATCATACTGATCTGCCCACAAATCAAAACCTTTGCTGTCCAACATGACGCTGTCCTATACGCTCCTTAATCTGTACTCAAACCACTCATCTGCTGTCTGAACGAATCCCACAGCCTGAAACATCTTTCTGCTCTGCTCATTGAAGGTGTATATGTTTGCTTTAACAGTATCCATACCCTTTTCTTCAGCAAGCTTGAGCATGTCTTCGATGCATCTTCTTCCTATATGCCTGTTCTGATATTCCTTGCAAACTACGATAGCAACTTCGGAGTTATCCCTCAGGGATACATCACCTACCCGATTACCCTGATATTCGATGTAGTAGCACTCACCGTGGGCACAAAGAAAATCGTACATCGCGTGGAGAAGATCAACATCGTATACATGGTCGATGTTGTCTACCTGCCTGCACACATTTGGATCCTGATACCACTGAAGCGACACTTCGTCGTTTCTGTAGTACGGGATAAGTCTTATTTCTTCGTCAACGATCCTTATCTGCATTTCTTCTCACTGTCTGTGCTTTTTCTGAACAGCTGATCAGTTGTGTCAAACACCGTTCCGAATTCGCCTATCTTCTCAAAACCGTATTTCTCGTAAAGACCATGCTCACTGCTCATCAGATATATATCCTTGTAGCCCAGTTCCTTCGCATACCGGCGCGCTTTCTCGATCATCTTTTCCGATACTCTGTGTCCGCGGTGTTCTTCGTCCACATAGACGAAACCGATAAACGGGAAGTATGGCTGATCGTCAGGCATCTCATCTTTTTCTGTGAAATTGCAATATCCGATGATATCACCATCCTCTACAGCCACAATCACTCTTTCCCAATCCTGAAAGCTGTTGTTGCGCATCATGTTCGCAAGATAAGGACCTGCTCTCCATGAGCTTTTAGATGCGTACTGAATGGTATCGTTCCAGAGCGGATGTTTGTTGTCCATTAGAAACACATTAGGACGACCATCTCTTTTGAGCCTATAGATACACAGACCGTCGCTGACGCCTTCGTACTCAAAACCGTACTTGTCTGCGATGTGTCTGGATACCTCCTGATCAGGAGAACATTCTATGACCAGATCCCTGCCTGAAGAAAAGGATCTGCTGACAAGCTGTTCGGTCAGCTGCGACGCATACCCTTTTCCCCACTGCTCCGGATACAGCACCCATCCTATCTCATCGCTTCTGTCATCGTATCTGTGGAATATGACATATCCGATGAATTCTCCGTCCTTATCCGCTGCGTATATCAGAGGGCTCTCAGAAAGACCGGCAGATCTCAGGAACTGTCCGGTCTTTTCCGGCGAGAACGGAGGTTCAAGATACTGCATGACCTTCGGATCAGACAGCAGTCTGTACAGCGGCTCCAGATCGCCTTCATGCATTTTTCTTATAGACAAACTCATATTATCGTTCGATCTTCTTTTTCATGATGTATGTGCTTACCAACCTGCCGTCCTTCAGCCGGATGGCATCAACGCTTTCGCCGCAGATCCTGAACCCGAATTTCTCATAGAACGCTCTGGCTCTGGCATTTCCTTCGATAAATTCCAGCTCAATCTGCAGTATGTTCTCATTCTGCTCTGCAATATCCATCATTTCCTGGAACAGTGTGGCTGCAACGCCAAGTCCCCAGAACTCCTTTGTGACTGCTATGGCAACATGAGCAGCGTGATTGAGCTTGAACATCTTGCTCCAGTATATATCACAGCAGCCGGCTATCTTTCCGTCCACTATGCAGATGATCATTGCACGGTTATCAGCTGATCTGTAGTGAGCAAAAAGATCTTTCTCCGCTTCAATGGTATACAGCTCACTGCACTCCTCAGGCTCACGGATAACGAAATGTGTCTCGCATGCTGTGAGATACAGATAATCCAGCATGTTCTGGGCATCCTCATCCCTGGGACTCCTCATCACAGCTTTTCTTCCGTCTATAAGCGTAAATTCTTTCTCTTTAATATCCATGAGAGCACCTAGATCCCGGCACGGCGGGATATTTGCTTCATCGCTTTCGAAGCCTCAAACATGATCTTCTCTTCATCCATCGTCAGGACTTTCCTGTCTTTCATAACGACTTTACCGTCTATGATGGAGTGCCGCACATCTCCGGCGCATGCCGCTTCAACGAGAGTGGCTCCGAGATTATGAGTAGGCGTGAGATGCGGCTGATCTATATCGAGCAGTATAATATCTGCTTTCTTACCTGTTTCTATGCTTCCGAGACTGTCACCCTGCATGATCGCATCTGCTCCTCCCTGACTCATCATACGGAGGAGGGCCCTGTATGGGATGACCACAGGATCAAAGATTGGAAGTCCCCAATATCCTATTAGCCCGTTGCGCAGGACTTTCACTTCGTCCCACAGGCTCAGCGAACTTGTTGCAGCTCCGTCGCTTCCAAGTCCTATGGACAGCCCCTGCTGCAGCATCCTGGGAGTCTTCGGGAAGCCATGGTTGGTGAGATTGGACCTTGGGCAGTGCACAGTACCAACATGTCTCTCAGCAAGCAACGCTATGTCACTCTCGCTCAGCACAACGTTGTGTGCAGTGAGGAGATTCGGTCCGAGGCATCCTGTAGCTTCAAGCAGCTCAGCCGGACGCAGCCTGTAATTGGTAAGGCAGAAACTCACTTCGTCCTTGTGTTCGCACAAGTGCGCGTGCATGCCTGTTCCCAGTTCCTTAGCCTTGGCTGACGTCATCTCGAGGAGTTCCCATGAGCACGTCATGACCTGACGGATACCGAACCAGATGCGCACTCTGTCATTTCCTGCTCCGTTCCACTCATCAAACAGTTCACAGGTGAGGCGGATGTTCTCCTCTGCAGAACATTTCATGGAATCCGGGATATTGCCTCCCATATCCATCGTGGATCTGGCTATCACTCCGCGCATCCCGCATTCCGCTGCCGCTTTTGCAGTCATCCCCATGTGCGGGCCGCCCGCATCTGCAAATGCAGTGGTCCCGCTCTTTATCATCTCCAGCATGGACAACTGGCTCGAGATATACATATCCTCTTCGGTAAGGCTGCTCTCAAAAGGAACCAGGAATCTCGTCCATATCATCGGGTATTCGTCTATCGGCTTTGCGCGAAGCAGCTGCTGAGCATTGTGATGGTGTGCATCAACAAGCCCCGGCATAGCGAGAAGCCCTTTGCCTTTGATCTCCTCTTTCGCAGTTCCCTGAATATCTTTTCCTACCTCGGTAATGGTGCTGCCCGACACGGCAATATCCACATGTTCCTGTATCTCATAGCCTTTATCCAGCATTGTGACATCCCGGATTATCAGATCGTACTCCATCATTTTTGCTCCTTATAAATCTGCAAGATCCTATGTGTTTTTCTTAATCATACCATAATACCCGTCAATACCCAGCAGAAAATCGCTCAGGTATTAACGGGTATTTACATACCTATTCGGAATTGACAGCGGATCCGTTATCACTTTGATAACATCTCCTCACACAATGACGATCAGAACACCGCTTTGCAATTTATCAGGCTTTTTGTCCGACAGGCAGATTTCGATCTCTTCCGGTTCCTCACCCCAGAATCCTTCTGAAAACAAGTTCCTGTCTATCGTGAAATATACATGCTTATGTTCGCCCGTCACGATATCGATCTCTTTTGAGACAAGCAGAACCCAGTCCTCTGATTCACGTCCCCATACGGATATCGTGGCATGCGTATCTTCACCATTGTTCTCCACGATCCCCAGGATATTAAGGGACTCGCCGCGGTGCACACTGTGTTTCGTCGGAATGATGTCATAAAACTTTAACATGTCTCACCTATAATTCGCTGTTGACCTCTGTTCTTATGCTTTCTGATCTTCTGAGTACGGGAAGATCGTCTGTATCGTACCGTCCGGGTTGTATCTCAGCTCTGTGAACTTGACGTTCCTGCGGTGATTTATGCCTCCGGATATCTCGCAGTCATGATAGAAGAGATACCATTTTCCGTGGTACTCAACAATAGAGTGATGCGTCGTCCATCCTAATACCGGCTCCAGTATCCTTCCCCTGTACGTGAATGGCCCGTACGGTGTTTCGCCGGTGGCGTAAACGATATAATGTGTAGTTCCCGTGGAATAAGACAGGTAATACAGTCCATTGTACTTGTGCATCCATGGGCCTTCGAAGTATCTTCTGTCCTCATCTCCGGCCTTAACGGGTTCGCCTGTTTCATCCAGTATCTGAACCATTCTTGGATGTTCCTTAAAGGACTTCATATCATCCGAGAGTTCAGCAAAGAAAGGCCCGAGAGCAGGTTCATCCGCTTTTATCTCCTCAGGATGAGCAACGTAGGATCCGGTCTTCCATCTCTCCATCTGCCCGCCCCAGAGTCCGCCGAAATACATATAGTATCTTCCGTCGTCATCAGGCAGGACTGCAGGATCTATGCTCATGCTGCCTTCTATATAACTGTCCTCCGCCTTAAACGGGCCAATGGGACTGTCGCTTACTGCGACACCGATATGGAAGATATCATCGTGGTCCTTGGCAGGAAAATAAAGATAGTACTTTCCTTCTTTGCGGACACAGTCCGGAGCCCACATCTGCCTTCCCACCCATGATACATCTCTCATATGCAGCGCTTCACCGTTGTCCACGCATTCCGCATCCGGATCTTCCATTGAAAGGACGTGATAGTCCTCCATTATGTATTCGCCGCCTTCGTCATCGTCCGTACCGTCATGAGGGATATCATGAGAAGGATAGATATATATCCTGTCGTCAAAAACATGCGCGGACGGATCCGCAGTGAAAATATGCCTTACCAGCGGTTCTCTTTCTTTCAAACTTCAAACCTCTTTGTCTGTATGCTGTCCCAGTTCCTGTCTTCGCACCAGTATACTGTCTTTTCATTAACATCATATACCATAGAGACTACTGTTGGACAGACTTCCTGTGCAACTGCCTTGAGGACATCGAAACAATCTTTCACATCGAAATCATCTGATGCATCTTTCAGTATGGATTCCGCTTTCTGATATCTGTCCCATCCCATCCAGGGATGCTGCTCAGAGTCGTGTTTGAAAGGCGAGAAATTTGTCAGGATCTTATATTCAGGTTTCTCGTAATAAAGGCTCCCCTGTCCCGGAATGATATGGAGCACATTGCCGTCCCTGTCGGAAAGCGCACCCATAAATGTCGCACCCGGTATGCTGAATACCGGTTCCGTTTCAGCTATATTCCTTATCTCCTGCAAAGTCTTCTTCTGAAGCAGAAGGTCAATGTCCAGCATGATTATGTTACTGCCCTCTCCCTTCGGATCGCTGCGGTCATCGAACGGCCAACATGTAGGCATCCCTACGAAGTCCCCCCTCGCATTTGCTCCGAACAGAGGGAGCCAGCCCTCATTGGCGTCGAGGATCTCAATGTATACTCCCTCATCAGTGACACGGACCCTGTGCGTCATATTCAGGATATCGAGGTTCCATCCCACTATGGTCTTTTTCTTATTAACTACTGCGCTTGTGCACATCGTAATTTCCTTTCATAAACAATGCCGGTTCGATGAACCGGCACTTTTTTTATTTTTTCCTTGGGTCGATACAGAAAAGACCGTCCCGGTTGCAGTACCAGCAGATCTTTCTCACACCGTTAAGTTTGAATCTGGCTTCCGCATTTCCTTCCGGATACAGCTTCACTATCTGTACCCTGTCCGGAGATACGGCAGCAATAAATGAGATGTAATGCTGCTTACTCATCTCGTGGCTGACAGTGACAAAGTATTCGTCTTCCACTATATCCACTGTCGCCTGGTGGCGTTCATCCGGCAGTTCCTCCTCTGCTGGTGTCAGAGTGACTCCGTGGCAGTGAATGACCGCCTCGCCCATGCTGTGGATAACATTTCCGCATACAGGACAGACATAGAACTTTGACCGGAACATGTTTGCAGATACGTTCGTGTTGGAGACCGAGTTTCCTGAAATGAGTTCTGTGACAGAGACCTTCAGAGCTGCTGCCAGCGGCTCAAGAAGTGTTATGTCCGGGTATCCTTTTCCTGTCTCCCACTTTGACACTGCCTTATCTGACACATTGATCTTTGCAGCAAGTTCAGCCTGCGTGTATCTGTTCTTTTCACGAAGCGTCCTGATGGCTTCGCCTGTGACATATTGATTCATTGTTTTTCTCCTCCGCATCTGAATGATAACCCATCTGCGGAAAACGGTGTACCTACGCTGAGTAGAGTCTGCTTAATGCCATTCTTCATCAAATCTTCCGCTAATCTCGCACATCTGGAGATAAGCGTCTATATGGCTGTCCGACTCATTGTAGAAAGCTTCCATCTCCTTGCACGGGAAACCGTCGCAGAAACCGCAGTATTCGATGCGCTTTTCTCTGCAGCATCTTACAGGCATGCAGATATCATCTTCCTTCCATTCGGTATCTCTGCATGACGGGCATTTGCCTTCCAGATAATCCGGACAGGCCGAACAGTTTACCCCGCAGTAAGCGATCTTCTCGTTCTCAGACATGTCAGTCTCCTCCCTGCCGTCCAGGCCGAATGCTTTCTCCACTAGCTTAAGCGTTTCCTCAACGCTCCTGTTTTCATCTCTGAGGATCACATTGAATCCGGAATTCAGCAAACGGTCATAATCCTCCTGAGAATTGATAAGAGTAAGTCCCTGGCGGTAATTCTCCATAGCTTTCTCCGGGTCCGGCTCCTCCATTATGAGCTGATACAGAAACTGCTTCTCTCTGTCCGGTCTTTCGAAGAACTGTCTCACAGTGATCTGCGGATCTGCCAGCATGACAAGCACATGGTCATGATCTGCGATCTCCTTCAGTGTCTCTACAGAGATATTCGTGTCCACGAAGATCGGCTTGCCCTGTTTTGCCAGATCTTCCAGTATCCTGAGCTCAAGGATCTCGCACTCTTTGGACACCCCGTCTATCCACGCCTTGTATTCCTCCGGAGTCCTTCTTATAAAGTCGTGCCAGTCCTCCAGATCACGGGTATATGAAAGACATGGAAACTCTTCCCTGTCCACATCCGGAAAGTATCTGTCGTGGTAGTTCTCCTCACAGAGAATACCATCATACTTCTCAGCAAGAAGTTTTATCATCGTCGATTTGCCGGCATATCCGTTCCCTATTATGAAATAGGCATTGCTGAAATACATAATATACCTCCGTGCAGATCTGATATCCAATGCTGATCATCTGCTGCATATTTCTCCAATAATTCTACCATACCCTTTAGAATTGGGAATCTCTCCAACAGAAAAAGGCAGCCGAAGCTGCCCATATCAGTGATAGTAGTTATTGCTGTTTTTCTCTTTCTACTGCAGCAAGGTTCACATCCAGCAGATACTGCTCCTTTGCGGTACGGCAATCCGTTCCCATGTAGACCTCATTTCCGAAGACCATAGGCTGCGGATTCTCAGCAGTAAACGGAGTCCATGTCGGCATTGGGGTGCCGTCCTTGTCCAGACCGTTGGGATCGCCGTTCTTGGCAAAGTTGGTCCAGTAGTTGCACATCTTTCTCGCGAGCATGAAATGATGTCCGTCAAACGGTCTCCAGCACTTCATGAGCGTCTCAAACGTGAACCAGAGATCACAGGAGTGGAAGCATCCTGCATCATCACCGGGGATAGTCGGGCAGAAATAGTAGTTGTAGACCTTCTGCCCGTTCTTCGCAGCTGTAGAGGCAAGCATCTCCGTTCCGAGACGCACGTTGTGCAGCGTCGCAGCCTCTTTCAGCGGGAGACTGGGATCCAGGGAAGCGATGAAGCCGTCTGCATATTCTCCGAACTGTTTGCGGATACCATCAAGGATCTCCTCGTCTGTCTCTCCTCTGGGAGGAGCAAGGAATTCATCCTTCGTGCATCCAATCATGAGCGGCAGATCCTTTACCTCGCCGTCACGGAAGCACTCATCAACGCTCTTGGGAAGGAACACGCCGTCAAGTGTCGGCCCGAGGAACATGTTCATGCTGAACCATGCGTCACACAGTGTCTTCGCATCTACTTTTCTGGCTTCTTCAAGTGTGCTGACACCGAGTTTCTCAAACAGGCGGACGCCGAGATCCTCCATGACCTTGAGAGGCTGGCATGTAACTCCGCCCGGAGCCGGGATCCTGGAGACCATTCCGCCTATGGACTGCGCTATTCCCCTGTTGAACAGGCCGTCAGTCTTGGGCGAGACCATATGCACCAGGACGCTCATTGCGCCGCTTGACTGTCCGAAGATAGTGACATTGTCCGGGTCACCGCCGAAGTTCGCTATGTTCCTCTTTACCCATGCGAGGCCTGCAGCCTGATCCAGGAAAGCGAAGTTCGATGGCGCTTCCGGCTGCTCTGCCGTGAGCTGCGGATGTCCGAACTGAGCAAATGCGTTTACACGGTAACCGATGGATACGAGGACGACTCCTCTGGAAGCGATGCGCTCTCCGTCGAACTCCATCTCATGGGGATATCCTGTCATGAGACCGCCTCCGAAGATCCACACCATTACCGGAAGCTTTTCGTCAGCAGATTTAGCAGGCGTCCAGATATTGGCTCTAAGGCAGTCCTCTCCCATCTTTACATTGGGATCCACATGCCATTCTCTGGCATAGAAAGCGAGATACGGGTTGGTAACGCCTGGTTCGGGCTGGAATGGAGCCGGTCCGAATTCGGAACAGACTCTGACGCCTTCCCAGTCTTTCGCAGGCTGAGGAGGTCTCCAGCGGTTCTTCCCTGATGTGTCATCTGCAAAAGGAATTCCTTTGTAAACAGTGATACGCGCATCTGTGCCGACTACACCGCGTACACGGCCATTTTCTGTGAATGTCTCTCTGAGCATAGTTGTTTCCCCCTATGTAAGAATATTCGTACTATAACAAAGTATACCTTTCCGATATACAGGCGTTCAATCAATATACTGACAGCAAAAATGTTTTGTATAACTGTCCAAAAATATATCTTCGCTTTTGTGCACATTTCGTGGTTTATCAATCGATGTGCTGACAGTTTGTAAGCATAATATCAACAGACACCTGTCATATTGTTCGTCATATTGCACAATCTGACGCTCTGTCTTTTGTTTGTTTTCACAACGAAAGGTAGACTTTCACTAAACATGATGATATAATACGTATTGTGAGAATAGAGATTTAGAAAGCGGTGAGCTCATGCAAAATTTTACAAAATGGGTCGCGTGCTGGGGCAATGCCACATCCGTTAAGGACCAGCTTGAGGGGATGTATACCAAAAATCTTTCCCTCAGATATCCTATAGACCTTTGCTTCTCCGGAAGCCATCTTCGCTTTCATTTTTCTAATCTCACGGGAACGGAGGCGGTCTCTTTCACAGCTAATGTTGCAAACTCCACTGACGGGAGAACGATCCTTCCCTCAACACTTCAAAAGATCACGATAAACGGTTCCGAGAATATCCGCCTTGAACCTGGCCAAGCAGAGCTGATGAGCGATCCGGTTCTCTTCCCTGCTAAAGCCGGCGACAAAATAGCAATCAGCATGTACCTTGAGTCATTTACACAGCTCAATGCCGGCGTGCTGATCAAGGGACCTCTTTCAAACGGTTTTTTCACATATGGGAATTATGCTGATAAAGCGGTCCTCCCTTCAGAACTGACCTGGAAGACGAACTGGTTTTATTTCCTTAATACAGTCGACAGTTATACGGAATCACAGAACAGGGCACTTGTTTGCTTCGGAGATTCCATAACTGCACAGGACTGGCCAGATTACCTAACTCTTCGCTGCAGAGCTGAAGAACACGATCATGTTTCGATCATAAGACGAGCAGTATGCGGAACAAGGATTCTCCGCCAGTACGACTGTGTGCGATATGCCGCATACGGACTCAAAGGTGAAACTCGTTTCCCTCTGGAAATGAATGTGTCAGGCGCTGATACGGTTCTGATCCAGCACGGGATAAATGATATCATCCATCCTGTCGGATCAGATGTTAATGAATTCCGCCCTATGTCAGATCTGCCTACAGTAGAAGAAATGATTGAAGGCTACAGGACTTTTTATATCAGCAAAGCTCGTGAATTAGGCCTCAAAGTATGGGGCGGAACTCTTCTTCCTATATACGGATGGAGAACATATGCGGACTTCCGTGAGATCATGAAGAATGAATTCAACAGTTGGTTAAGAACGACCGATGAACTTGACGGCTGTGTTGACTTTGACCGGGCGATCTGTGATCCGTATGATCCAAGAAAATTCGCCGGTGGCTGTGATGCAGGCGATCACCTGCACCCAAGTGCACTCGGATATCAGAGAATGGCAGAGTGTGTGCCGGAGATACTTCTCCAGCCCTTAACAGCCGACTGAAAGTTCTCCGCGTTCTTTCTGACGAAAGGAGGACAAAAATAAAATTCAATTCCTACGAAGAAATCAGAGAGTTTCTCGATATCGTTGATTCCTGCAGAAATGATGTATATCTGCATTCTCAATACGGCGATGTCTACAATCTGAAATCTAAACTGAGCCAGTATCTCGGTGTCGCTGCTCTCCTGAGCGAGCACGGTGACGAACTCGAACTGGTATGCTCCAATAAGGAGGATGAACCTAAACTGGTCAGATTCCTTTGCGCGCATGAAGACATCCTGGGAATCAATTGTCGACTCTGATAATCATCAAAAACAAAAAACGGGAAAGAGTATATGCTCTTTCCCGTTTTTTTTGTATATGTTTTAGACCCTCATGAAAGGATTCCTAAAATCTGTCGCGTCTTCGAATTTCTGGATGAGTTCCTTATCGAAATCACCGCGCATCTCGCACTTCTTATCGAAGATCATTGTTCTGTGATTTTCCTTGGTGTACGGCTCCCATCTCGGAACATCTCCCCCGTTAGGATCACCATTTGTTGCGAAATTGATCCAGGCCTGATGCATCTTCTGGCTGAGTGCTACAGCATCAGGTTCATTGGTGCCGTCTACATATTCAGTCGTACCAAACACCAACGGCAGACACATACCATGATATGCAGGCATTCCTCCGAAATAGTTGAGGTGTAGCGTCAGAAGATAGCAGTAACATGGCGCATCATATTCCGCCTTGAGATCAAGGTGTTCCAGAACACTTTTGCGGCTGATGTAATCCAGGTTATACAGATCCATAAGGTCACTGCCAGGATATGCCTTTTCAAACGCCTCGATAAGCTCGTCCTTTTTGTCTCCGAACATCTCTGTAAGAAGTTCCTGTCTCTTTTCTGCGGATTCTGTGTACGGATAGAACTTCCTTGCGTACAGGACTGATTCAGCCTGCACCGAACCTGCCATGATCGGGACTGTCTTTGCGTATTCGGTAAATCCCACATTGGTCGGAAGGCCGGGATAATATTCATTTACGGCAGGTCCTATGGCTCCGCCGAGGAACAGGCCTTTCTTTCCGAATTCCGCATTGACGTCTCTGTATGCCTGATATAGTTTCTCGAGAGGTACTGTCTCTATCTCGGTGATAGTTTCCTTTGTGAGACCGAGCTTCTCTGCTGTCATCCTGGCGGCAAGGCGGTTCATCTCTCCGGATTCCGTCTCATCGTGCTGGTTAAGAAGACCGCTCTGGAAGATAGCTCTGTGGTACAGTCCGTCTGCAGCAGTCATCTGCATCAGGGCACGGATCTTCCTTCCTCCTCCCGACTGTCCGAACAGAGTCACATTATCCGGGTCACCGCCGAAAGCGGCAATGTTCTTCTGCACCCACTTGAGCGCTTCGATGATGTCCGCCATCCCGACATTTCCGGAATTGTGATATCTCTCGCCGAAATCCGAGAGATCCAGATACCCGAGAATGTTGAGCCTGTGGTTGAAGGAAACGACCACAAGGTCCCCGTCCCTGCACAGATTGGCTCCGTCATAACTCATCTGCTCCACAGATGATCCGGAAGAGAATCCTCCGCCGTGGACCCACACCATTACCGGACGTTTTGCATCCGGATCCGGCTTTTTTGTCCACACGTTGATATACTGGCACTTCTCATCTTCAGGCCAGAATCTGTATCCGAAAAGCGGCTCCTGTGTGAGCGCATTCAACCCAAGCACGCCTGGTTTGTTTACTGTCGGGGCAACAGGACCGTAGGTCACCGCATCCAGAACACCATCCCAGTGTTCTACGGGCGTAGGCATCTGATACCGTTTGGCATCCGCATAGGGAATGCCGCGGAAATAGTAGTGATCGTTGAGGAAACATCCGCGCACTTTGCCTGCGGCTGTTTCAACGACAGTACGGTCATCACAGTAAAAACGTCTGTTCATATCTCTCACCTGCTTATCATGCGGTCAAAATATCAGAAAGCACCCCGCAGCAGCGGGATGCTTTGCAATAATAAACTTATTTGCGACGTGCTTTGCCCTTCTTGTTGGCATTGAGCTTCTGGCGGATATCCTCATTGAGAGCCTTGAAGATATTTTTGTTGTACTCGTTGTCCAACTCAGCACAGATAGCCAGAGCCTCTTCGTCCGTCAGGTTCTTGTTGCCGAGCAGATGGCGCAGTTTCATGCCAACGATATAGGTCCTGATGTCTTCTACAGACTCCTTGTTGGCTATCATGGCACGTACTCTGCTGCTAGTGTGCGCGAACTTGATAAGGTCCTTGTTGAAAAGGTCATAGTTCAGTTTTCCGGTCTTATCTGTATACAAAGCTTTAATTGCCAAATAATCCTTGCTTTCCATATGCAACTCCATTTTCACAGGATCCCAAAAAATCCGTTAATTCTACCTTATTATTATACAATACAGGTCTGTTGGAGAAAACAAAAATCAGATGATCCGGGCACTGCGATACGCAACATAAAAGCAGGGCTGCTTTGCCCTGCCTTTACCGATTCAGTTCAGAATCTTTGCCATATAATACTCATCCACGAATTCACTGTTGACTCTCATGGAACTCTTCCGTGTTCCCTCTATGACAAATCCCTGCTTTTCATAAAGCCTGACCGCATCTGAGTTGACGCACTCAACAGTGAGTTCCAGTCGGATGATGCAGTTTTCCCTTGCCCATTCGTCAAGCCTGCGGAAAAACTCGGAACCGATGCCCTGTCTGCGATATGCCTGACGTATCCCGACAACTATATAAGCAGTGTGACGGACGCGGTTAAGGCTTCCTCTTTCTGCCCAGATATATCCGACGATATCTCCGCCGTCATTCTCTGCAACCAGCAGGAGATCTCCGCAGTTCACCGCTGCATCGATATTAGCT
The DNA here is from genome assembly GCA_017432285.1 of Oscillospiraceae bacterium. Taxonomy (GTDB): domain Bacteria; phylum Bacillota; class Clostridia; order Oscillospirales; family Ruminococcaceae; genus RUG11783. The sequence goes on from JAFRJM010000031.1 coordinate 13,323, forward strand.
CTGAGGCGGTTCAGATCCTTCGTCTTCTCCTCACGCTCCCCGGGCTCGTACATCATATAGTCTGTCTCTTCGTCCAGGAGGCACATCATGCGGAAGAAATTTTCGGTATCGGCTGCTGTGACAGTTCTTATAACCATTTTGCCCTCCTCAGTCCGTGAATCTCAGAAGATATCCGTCCGGATCCTGTATCAGGAATTCCTTCTGAACGATATCCTCATCCCCGTTTCTGTAATGGCTGACCTTGAGTTCCCTGAAAGGCCTGATACCTGCTTCCAGAACACGCTTATACAGTTCTTCCACATCGGAAACCGTCATCTCAAAATTGATGCCCCGCCCATACGGATATTCCAGATCGCCTGTGCTCCAGTTTCCGTTCTCCTGCTCGAACATCAGCTGATTGCTTTCAAGGGACAGGAAAATGAATTTATCCTCAGGTCTTTCGTATTCCAGTCTGAATGAAAGGACATTCATATAAAAGTCCTTCGTCCTCCCGATATCCGAAACAGCAAGTTCAGGTATAAGTGAATTGAATATCATAAGTTTTCTCCGGTTCGATCAAACTTTATTTGCACTCCGGCCATAGCAATACCAGTGGGACCCATTACCGTATCCAATCTTCTCATAAAACGGATTGAATCCTCCCGTCATATGAGTTGCACCCAGAGGCTTCAGGTGACGATAATGCGCTGTCAATGCTGCAGATGCCAGCCCCATGTTTCTGTACTGTGGTACAGTACAAAGCGGCTCCATATAAGCCAGATGGTTCTTTTCTACCCACCACATGCCTGAATAGCAGGCATATTCCTCATTTTCGTCTGCGATAACGACATTGTACTCATAAGTCGAATGAGGCGGAGGATTCTGAAAAGAATTCCGGAACCCGTCGTACGATTTGGCAGGCGTATATTCCGGCGATCCATCATACGATTCCCAGTTTTCAAACTCACCTTCGTTCAGGTGATGGTTGAATCCGTACCAACAGCATTTGGCAAGTTTCAGAGGATCCACATCTGACGGATCGACAAAATGGAATCCGGGCGGAAGCTCATAGCTCAGTTCATTCGAGAAATCAAAATTTCTGCTTTCGTAATCATACTGAAGTGAAAAGCCTCTTTTTTCTGCAGCTCGCATAATATATTCCTGGCCGTTGAATAGCATGAACTGCTGTTTGTGGTCAAAATCAGGCATGTGCTCTATCGCGTAATCGATCATTTCCTCCGTAAGGAACTCATATCCCGGGCGGATCTTGAAGTAGATATCCGTTACAGGCGCTTCGTAGAACACAAAGCCAACCACTTTCTCCCCGTCAAGATAGATGCGATCCAAATCCAGATATGTGCGGTCCATCCATGAGGAGAACAGAGCATATTCAAGGAAAGGCGCCGGCACACCGCCGCCAGTTTCAGGATCATATATATCCACAAAGAAATCCCATAGCAGATCTAGATCCGAATCCTTCTGGAACTGTTTCGTTCTAATTTCCATGAATGTTCTTTTGATCAATTCTTGTACGCATTTAGGCGCATCATGCGCCTTGCCTTGATCCTTCCGAGGATACCTGACAGATACATGGCCATCACTATAAGCATTCCGAAATCCAGTCCGATACCGATGCTAGCGATCCTCTCGTACATGCTTCCTTCAGCATCAAGCCCAAGTCCCTCGATCGTTACAAATGCGATCATTCCGATTATGGCAACTATCGTCAGCCAGAAAAGTTTCTTTCTGATAGATTGATTGATTGCCTCTGCATACTCTGACAGCTTCAAAGCCGTCTCTTTTACTTCTTTGTTCATTGTTTCGCTTTTCCTTTCTCCGTCGATGATTTCAGGGATGCTAACATCATAGAAATCAGCCAATTCGACCAGGATGCTGATGTCCGGCATATTGTTTCCGGTCTCCCAGCGTGAAACTGTCCTTCCGGAAACATTCAGCTGCTCCGCAAGCTGCTCCTGTGTAATGTCTTTTTCTTTTCGAAGCTCTTTCAGGAAGCTTCCGACTTTTTGCTGATCCATTTCGTTCGCTCCTTTCATCAACAGAATAGGTCTTTTCAGGTATCCGAAACACGACATAAAGCGAGAAAAAGCGTGTTTTTTGTAGACAATTCTGTCTAATTACCCGTTTTTGACCTGTATCCGATCAATATTTGACGTCTAAGTCAATGGAAATCACAGCTCGCAGAAGATCTCTATCTCTTCTCCTAAGGGTCCGTTGCAGAATGCCATCCTGAGCGGAAACTCCGGATCTGAATGAATGACGACACTTGCGGGTCCGACAAATACTTTATATCCTGCCTCAGTGACCTTTTCCGCGACCTCGTCTACATTGTCTGTAGCAAAGGCAACGTGATTGATCACGCCTTTCTGCATATCTTCTGTACCGTTGGTGAATATTTCAACCAGACCGTTCCCGGTATCAAACATGACACCGCCATCCCATTCACGGCAGAGGCTCATGCCCAGGACGCCCATGTAGAAGCTTTTTACCTTATCAAGCTCTTCTGGTCTGCATTTCATTGAAATGTGATGAATACCCTTTATCATGATTCTTCTCCTTTAAAATGTATTCAAATCAGTATATGGAATTATAGTTTGATTCCGTCAATCTCCTCTGTGAGTTCGCAGATCTCGTCTATCAAAGAACCGATGTAGTCGATAGTGGCATTAAGCGGTCCGTCTGTGGTGATATCGAAACCTGCAATCTTCGCAAGACCGATCGGGTCCTCCGTGCCTCCGGCAGACAGGAACTTCTTCCAATCCTCTACGGCAGGTTCGCCCTCCTGTTCTATGCGCAGCATAGCCTGTGTCGCCACTGTGAGCCCAGCGCTGTATGTGTAAGAATACAATCCCATATAATAATGCGGCTGACGCATCCATGTGAGCTCCGCGCCTTCTGGGATCTCCACCGCATCTCCCCAGAACAGCTCAAGGTTCCTGCGGAAGATATCGCTAAGAACGTCTGCGTTCACGCTGCCGCCTTCGCTGATGATCTTGTACACTTCGCGCTGATACCATGCTTCACGCAGGTGTGTTACGAAGTTGTGATAATATGTATTGCTTATCTGACTCGCGAGGACCCAGCGGCGGAACCGCTTATCTGTCTTGGTATGCGTCAGGTAATGCGCGAGAAGCAGCTCGTTCATCGTGGAAGGCGCTTCCACGAGGTATACGGATGGTTCAGTATCGAAGAAGGACTGAGATCTGTCGCCATACATGGACTGTCCGGCATGTCCGAGCTCATGGGCTATCGTGAACACATCTGACATGCGGTCGTTCCAGTTCAGCAGGATATATGAATTCTGCTTGTAGATGCCGGCGCAGAAACCTCCTGTGCTCTTGCCGATATTTCTGGCAAAATCTATCCAGCGCTCTTTGTATGCTCTGTCCACCATGTCCACATAGTCCTGGCCGAGGATCGCCAGAGCGTCTCTGACATACTGATGTGACTCCTCTATAGTCACCTTGGGATCATAATCCGGATCCAGAGATTTCTTGAGATCCGCAAACGTCATCTTTTCAAGGCCGTACTTCTTCTGAAGAAGTCTGGCATAGCGGCGCATATGAGGCGCAAGGCGCTCTGTGATGACATCTATCTGACGGTCGTACAGATCGCGGGTAACTTTCTGATCAAAAAGCAGGCTGTCAAACACGTTGCCGAACTTGCGCAGTCCAGAAATCGTGTTTTCATAAGTCACACAGGCATTGTACACAGCAGCTGTCGTGTTCTCATATTTTTTAATAGTGTCAGAAAAAGCGCGGAATGCAGCACGGCGCACCTTTGTGTCCGCTTCAAGTTCATAGTTATCCTCGAAGAGAGAATAACTGAGCGGGTATTCCTTTCCGTTCACAGTGAACGGATCAAAAGAGATATCCGCAAGTTTCGTTGTGTTATAGACGTTATAGGGGACGTCGAATGTCCTTCCCAACGCGGCCAGCACTTTCTCCGTCTCAGGTGAAAGCATGTGTGCCTTCCTGGCAACAAGATCCTGAAGATATATACGGCATCCTTTGGCTATCTTCACTGCTTTTTCAAGTTCCTCGTCAGGAGCCAGCAGTATCTCGCTGTCAACAAAAGCCGTCTCACTCTGTAGGCGTGTAAGCACATCGCTGACTTTTTCTTCGCGTTCACGCAGTTCATTATCCGTGTAGTCAACTTCCATTGCCAGCTCTGCATATGACCATATGCGGTACACAGCCGGCATGATCTTCTCCATCTCATCCAGACAGCTGACGATGTTTTCTGCTGTATTCAGCTTTCCGGCATAAGTCCCGCAAAACTGCTTAACATCTTCCTGGGCTTTCTCCAAAGCAGCCCACATGTCTTTTTCTTCAGGAAAAATAAGGGAAAGATCCCATGTCTCTTCTACCGGGACTTCCTTACGTGTCAACAATTGCATCTCTGTTCCTCTTTCTGCCATTTAGAGCATTTTATTTAATACATTTTATCTCATACGATTTCTGACGATCACAAAGTTTTTGACAGGAGCAGATAGCCCTCGTCCGGCTGCGGCTGCATGTTCTCATCTCTGGCGCAGGGGTCAAAATAACACATCTTCTTCTCCTCGGTGAAACCCATCCTACGGTACAGCCTCTCATTGCGCTCGTCGCTCACTCCTATCGTGGCGTATCTGAATCCGGCTGTTTTGAGGTCCACCAGCGCTCTCTCCATAAGAGAGGTCCCCAGTCCCTGCCCCCGGTACTCTTTCCTGATACGGAACGCACACAGATATGCTGTACTGATTCCGTCAGCAAAATCCCTGTCTTCCTCGATGTCCAGAAAAGCATACAGTTCGCCGATAAGTTCTCCTTCGTTTTCCACAGTCCAGAAGACCGCATTGCCTGAGGAGATGTTGCGGTAGAAGTACTTCGCTGTGGGCGATGCGGTATATACATCTTCGTATCCCCACAGTGTCAGCATCACATCCCCTGTCGCTTTCCTTATCTGCACTTTGTTCTCCAAAATCTTATTCATCAGATCGTAGTGATGTCATACCTGTTTAACGTCAGACCGGATTCCTCACCATATATGGAGTCCACAAACACTCCTCCGTTTGCGGTTATCGTCCGATTGCTTCCCTCATTGATATCCCTGCATATGATACGAACGGTGTCTATGCCCATTTCATGTGCCTCGTGAAGCACGAGACGCAACTGCTCTTTAGCATATCCTTTTCTCCGTTCGCTCGGGCGGATCGAATAACCTATATGCGACGCAAAATCCGGATCATCGTCATCGTATTCCAGCTTATGTCTCAGGCAGCAGAAACCGACTATCTTTCCGTCGCTGTTCCTTACAGACATGAACCATGAGATCTTTCCTTCCATTGATCTGCAGAATTCCAGCCATTCTGACACACTGCTGTATTTTTCGAGATGATCCATACCGGGTATCCTGTCCGGATCATAGGTGACTCTCATCCTTTCCGAAGGAAATTCTGACCGATATTCTTCTATCTGTTTAATATACTCTTCAGACGGTCTGACCAATCTTATATCACTCATGAGTTCCCTCTTCCTGACAATGTCTGCCTGCATCTCATCACACCACTTGTCCCATTTCTCCGAATAATCTTCAGCAGAGAGGATCCGGGAAACAAGATCTTGCGGAGAGAAGACACCTCTGTTTCTGCACTCCTCCACACATCTTCTGTACATGTCCAAGTCCAGGTCATCGGTGTCCCACGCTAACGGGACTGAATCCACACCTGACTGCAGCGCTGCCACGGCTCTGGTATGCCCATCTGTCATGACCAGAGTTCCATCCAGGAGCTTTACCGGGATCGGTTCAAATACGGACAAATCTGAAGGATCAAACCAGGATCTCACAGCCTTCAGTTTATCTTCTGAGATAAAGAACTGAGAAGGCTGAAGATCTTTAAGTTTTAAAGTGTTTATATCCAATGTTCTGTGGAGGATGAACACCTGACTGGGGTAACCAAACTCCGTCACGAACTCACCCTCTTCAAATCCATACTTTTTGTACAATGCCCGGGGAGCTTTGCCCTTTTCGTCATCCTCCCGGAAAGTGGTCACGGTAATATCCCTGCTTCTGTCCAGTTCACTCAGTGCTTTGTCCAAAAGTACAGAGGCCACACCTTTTCTTCTGTGTTCAGGTGCTACCGCAAGGCAGCATATCATGTTGTGCTTTTTGGAGAAGAGCAGCACGCCCATTATCTCTTCATCCTCCCTGACACAGACGGCTTCTTCTCTTCCCATGAACTCTAGTACAGTATCCCTGTGTTCATTAAGTCCTTTCTCTGTTTCCAAACCGGGAAAGTTATATCTAACACCTTGTACCAGATACATCCATTTATCCAGATCAACCGGCTTTCCGTACTCTACTGTCATATGCTTTTTCCTGCTTCTTAAATCAGATAAGACATGTCGCTTATGCTTTGAACAGATCTTTTTCCGTCATCTCTGACTATGAAATGAGAAACTCCTCCAGATCTGCCGTGTATATTTCCGTTGTTCATCGACTCGACATCAAGCCCAATGAACATGGCGTTGAAAACGCTGAGCAATCCTCCGTGGGACACGATGATTATCGTTTCATGGTCATTATGAAGCATCTCATTAAAGAAAGGTTCCAGTCTGTTCCAGACATCCCGAATGCTCTCTGCATCCGAGAACATTCTGTCATCCACAGTCTTTTCCTGGGCTTCCATATTCTCCCTAAGCCACTGAACAGATCTGCCGCAGCACCTTCCCAGGTTTCTCTCCCGCAGTTCTTCTCTTAAAACAGGAGAAACTCCAAAGTATTTTGCTATGATCTCTGCAGTCTGTCTGGCACGCAAAAGGTCCGATGAATATATGACAGGAACTATCCCATCCAATTCTCCAACTAGATTTCTCCCTATATGATCAGCCTGTTGTTTTCCGAGATCCGTCAGTTCCCAGTCTGTCCACGACCCAACCATTCCGTTTGTGTGGTGCATCGACTGAGTATGCTGGACAGTAATGATGTGCCTCATTGACAATGTATGGGCTTTCCGATGCCCATCTCCTTTCTCCATTCAGGAGCATCACTGTCATCTGACCAGTATTCGTCAAGTTCGGAGATTTTTCCTTCTCTTAGCCGGATGAAACTTACCACATGGTACGATGCGCTCTTATCAGGAGGATATACTTTTCCCACCAGAACGATAGTATCTCCGTATTCTTCCACACGCTCGATATCACCGCACCAGTTGCCTGGATAATCACAGTTTGCACGGACATATTCATCAACAGTGAATTGTTCGTTGGTGCAGTGCCAGCGTACAAATGTATCTTCCCAGAAGTAGGAAGGTAGTCTTTCCCTGTTCTGTGTAATAACGTCTTCCCAAAAAGCTTTTATATCCATATGTTCATCCTTATAAACAAGTCGTTTCTTCTCAGGTCATCTGCTTGACAGCTCAAATCCCAACTTGTGTGCTGCTTCAAGATCCTTCGGGAATCTCTTCTCCCTGCCTTCTCTGCGTACTGTCTCACTAAAAGCAGCCATATTGTATTTACTGTAGTCATCGACCTGCAGTGTTTCACATGCAGCTACAACCTTGACATCACCTCTTAGTGAAACACCAAGAAAATGTTCTGTGCCCTCGAATGCTGGTCTCAGATTCTTTTCATAATAGTCTCTCGGGGCATTCATCGTATAGATAAGCCCGACATTGACTTTTCCTTTAAAGTAACCGGGACCTCCGTCATATGAAAGGCAGCAGAAAACCAGGCGTTCATACAGAGCACGGAATCCTGCACTCGGCTGTCCCAGATATATAGGCGAGCCGATGATCACTGCATCCGCATGCAGTATCTTATCTATAAGCGGAGACAGATCGTCGTTCCAATAGCATTTGTTCTTATCCGCTTCCTTGCGCTTGCATGCAAGGCAACTTCTGCATCCCGTAAAGCTGAGATCGTAGAGATCGACATATTCGGTCTCTGCACTTGCCTCCTCAGCACCTCTCTGTGCTTCCTTAAGCATGAGTGCAGTGTTCCATTCCTTGCGAGGGCTTGCGTTGATAAAGATAGTTTTCATTGTTTTTCTCCTCAGGTGTCCATGCGAACGATATCTACTAATGCCTTGTTCCTGTATGAAAGATCATGTCTTTCGGAAAAACCTATCTTCTCCCAGAAAGCATTTCCGTCTTCATTCCTCGAAAAGACCACAAGGGCAACCTTATTGATCCCGACAGAGTGAAGCGCTTCAAGAGCGGCATCCACCAGTTTTGTTCCTATGCCCTGGTGCCTGTAATCCGGATGTACAGCGGTGTGGTAGATGTAACCTCGCCTTCCATCATTCCCGGCTATTATAACCCCTACGATCTTACCGTTATCTTCCGCCACAAAGCTCGTCTCCGGATTTCTTTTCAGGTACTTCTCTATTCCTTCACGGGTATCGTCCACATTGTTGAGCCCCATCCCCTTGCAGGAAAGCCACAGATCATATACCTGATCGTAATCCTCGATAGTCATCAGTCTGATATCCATTTTTAAATAAGAGGTATCTCAACCGTCTATGAACAGATAAGATATCTCCTCCTCCATATATACTATATACATTATATAACAGACTTCCCTTTTGTTTCTGTACTTGAAGCAATTTCTTTACACGCGTATATGCTTCGATTACAATTAAATCAGGACAAAGCAGACCTATATTAATGTACAAAGAAAGGATGAATAACTATGGCAACCCCTCACAATAACGCTAAACCCGGGCAGATAGCCAAACTGGTCCTCATGCCGGGAGATCCGCTGAGAGCAAAGATGGTAGCGGATACTTATCTTGAAAATGTAGAAGTCGTAAACAAGGTAAGAGGCATGTACTGCTTCACCGGCACCTACAAGGGCAACCGAGTGAGCGTCATGGGTTCCGGAATGGGCATTCCGACCATCGGTATATATTCATATGAGCTTTTCCACTTCTATGATGTGGAAGCCATCATCCGTATCGGCTCAACCGGCGCTATGTCAGCAGATCTTGATGTCTATGACGTCGTCCTCGTGGACAGCGCATATTCCGAGAGCTCATACGCAAGAGAGCAGGCCGGCGTGGACGAGCGCGTGATGTATCCTTCTCCGGAACTTACTGAGATGCTCCGCGAGTCTGCAAATGAACTCGGTTACAAAGTGACAGAAGGAAGGACGATGTCTAGCGACGTCTTCTATTTTGAGCCGGAAGTCCAGGGAGCACGCGTAGCCAAAGCTGTCGGTGAATACAACTGCGTATGCACAGAGATGGAATCATATGCTCTGTTCCACAACGCAAAAATGGCCGGAAAGAAAGCCGGTTGTCTTCTCACAGTAAGCGACAACCTTGTAACACAGGTGGAAACAACTGCTGAAGAGAGACAGAACTCTTTCACCAGAATGATGGAGATCGCTCTCGGTGTTGCAAAGAATTTCCAATAAAGCTCAAAAGGGTTGAAAGCAAGAAGCAAGCTCTGTTCTTCAGGCTTGCTTTTTTCTTTTCCCTCACCATATGTTATTAAGCACAATATAGCCATATAATTATAGGTCGTTTTTTACCTATTTTTTTACCTATTTTGAGATATAATGCATTTGGAGGTGATTGTGATGACAATTAATACCAACGCTATTATATCGGTCAGCGAAGCAAACCAGAATTTTACTAAAGCAACACGTCTAGCCGAACAGCATGGTCAAGCCATTATCTTTAAAAACAATAAACCAAAATATATACTTCTTGATCTGGAGTCCAACCCTATTATTGAAATGTCAGATGATGAAAAGATTGATTTCGTCGCTGCTAGAATTCTCAAGAAGTATAAACCAGCATTTCTGGAGCTTGCAAAATGATTAAATTCTCAAAAGAAAAAGTGAAGCTGCTCTACCAGCTTCTTGCATAAGAAACCGGTGAAAGTGTTGGCGTTCGTGATGAAGGGCTTTTAGAATCTGCGCTTGAAAGTGCTTTCGCAACTTTTGATGAATATTCCGCCGCACACTCGTGATCTTTAGTCGTGAGTTAGGCGGATAATTGTTAGATTTCGGTTGTGAGCGAGTCATACGCATGGTATAATTAATATATGGATAAGTTTAAGTATAACTATGATAATATGGATGTTACGCATGGTAGAGGATATGTCTACTCATTGCAGTATCACATGGTGTGGTGTACCAAATACAGGAAGAAGATCTTTGAAGGTAATATCGCAGAGGAAGTAAAGGAACATCTGCGACAGACTTCAGAGAATCTGGAGATATGTATCAAAGCAATGGAGGTCATGCCGGATCATATCCATTTGCTTATTGACTGCAAACCGCAATGCAGATTGTCAGATGCAGTAAAAGTATTCAAAGGAAATACAGCAAGATGGCTGTTTCTGGAGCATCCTGAGATTAAGAAAGAATTGTGGGGAGGACACTTATGGAATCCTTCATATTTCGTGGTAACAGTAAGTGAGAGAAGCAACGAACAGGTCAGACGTTATATCGAGGAGCAGAGGACGAAGTAAAGAATGCCGCTCGTAACAACATACG
>JAFRJM010000032.1 GCA_017432285.1 Oscillospiraceae bacterium
AGGTCTACAACAGGACGGAGCAGAGCATCAACGGCTACACAGTGAGCGAATACGATCCGACGATCACATTCAGCGGCATAGAGCAGGATGACGCAAAGGCTACCGCAAAGGGAACCAATGTGGGCACCTACACAATGACGATGAATAAGGATGACTTCAGTGCGACATCCGAAAACTACACGAACATCAAGATCACGGTAGTACCGGGAACACTTGAGATCACCCCGATCACAGACGAATATGAGATCACAGTAACCGGAGAGAGCGATACGAAGGTCTATAACAGGACAGAGCAGAGCATCAATGGCTACACAGTGAGGGAATACGATCCGACGATCACATTCAGCGGCATAGAGCAGGATGACGCAAAGGCTACCGCAAAGGGAACCAATGTGGGCACCTACACAATGACGATGAGTAAGGATGACTTCAGTGCGACATCAGAAAACTACACGAACATCAGGATCACGGTAGTGGCTGGAACACTTGAGATCACACCTATTGAAGACGAAATTACGATTACTGTTACTGAGAAATCAGATAAGGTTACTTATGACGGAAGCGCACATACGATTGATGGATATGAAACCATTGTTGCAGACAATGAATTGTACGATGTGGACAGCGATGTCAAAGAAACCAAAACAGATTCTTGGAATGTAACAGAGACTGATGCTGGAAATTATGATATGGGCATCGTTGCAGGAGATTTCGAGAATGCCAACAAGAACTTTACAAGTGTTTCTTTCATAATTGTTGACGGAAAATTGGTAATTGATCCTGCAGACCTCAATGAGAAAGACGAAGACGGCAATGCCAGATTTGATGTTTCTCAGCCTGAAGATGTTACCTATAACGGTAATGAACAGAAACAGACAGTGACGATCACTGATAAGGCAAACGGCAAGACTCTGACTGAAGGAACAGATTATACTCTGACCTACAGCGAGGATGTAACCAATGCCGGAACAGTAACAGTAACTGTAGAAGGTAAAGGCAACTACACAGGAACCCTTACCAAGACTTACAAGATCAATCCTGCAGAGCTTATTATCACGACCGGAACAGCATCCAAGGATTATGACGGAACTGCGCTCACAAATGAGACAGCTACAGTGGAAGGAGTAGTTACAAAGGATAAAGGGCAGATCACAGTTGAAGCAACAGGATCTCAGACAGCGGTAGGCTCTAGCAGCAACACTTACTCAATTGAGTGGGGTACTGCAAAGAAGAGCAACTACACAATCACTGAGAAACTCGGAACCCTCACTGTAAATCAGCCGTATACACCTCCGACACCAACTCCAACACCTACACCAAGACCGACTCCTACACCTACACCCGAACCTGAACCGGAACCCGAACCAGAGCCAGAACCGACTCCGGAACCCGAACCTGAACCCGAACCGGAACCTGAACCGGAACCAATTCCGGAACCGGATCCGCCTATTGCAAGACCTGATCAGACATGGGCACTGCTCAACCTGCTCAGCTCCATCGCAACGGTACTTGTCGGTGGCGGCATGATCGCAACCTACTTCAAGAAGAAGGAAGAGGACGAGGAAGAGGAAGACGAGGATACGACTTCCAGAACGATCGACGGCGAAGAAGAGGAGAAAGAGGAAGATGAGAGAAAGAAGAGCAAATTCCTCGGAGCTATCCCCGCAGTCGCATCTGTCATCACATTCATCCTTACCGAGGATATGACCACCAAGATGGTCATGACCGATAAGTGGACACTCCTCATGGTAGCTATGCTCGCAGTCAATGGTGTTGCAGCATACCTCACCAGAAATAAGAAGGATGAGAAGGAAGATGAGGAAGAGAACGCATAATATGCAGTTCAGAACCTTAAGATCCTAAACAAGAAAATGAGAGCCAGACTCAAATAATGAGTCCGGCTCTCTTTCCGTATATGGAGCATTTGAGATACAATAAATGTAGTAGTTTAAGATATTTTGCAAAGATATTCAGGAGAAAAATAAAATGAGTATCCCTATAGAAGATACAAAGAAACTGGGATTTGGCCTTATGAGACTGCCGAGAAAAGGACTGCGGACAGACGTAGAGCAGACCAAGAAGATGGTAGACATCTTTATGGAATCAGGCTTTACATATTTCGATACCGCATATGTGTATCCGGGATCGGAAGACACTATACGCAAAGCCCTAATAGAGAGATATCCCCGTGAGAGCTTCACATTGGCAACAAAACTGTTTGCTGCCATGATACCCACGGAGAAGATGGCGAAGAACGAGTTTGAAACCAGCCTCAAGCGCACTAAAGCCGGCTATTTCGACTACTACCTTCTCCACTCAATAATGGAGAACAACTATCAGCAGTATGAGAGATTCCATCTGTGGGATTTCGTCAAGGAAAAGAAGGAGCAGGGCCTTATTAAGCATGTCGGTTTCTCGTTCCATGCCGGACCGGAGTTGCTGGACAGGCTCCTCACGGAACATCCTGAAGTGGAATTCGTACAGCTTCAGATCAACTATGCGGACTGGGAGAGACCGTCTGTCCAGTCCAGAGCAAACTATGAGGTAGCAAGAAAGCATGGCAAATGGATCACCGTAATGGAGCCGGTCAAGGGCGGAGCGCTTGCAGATCCTCCTCAGGAAGTCAAAGATCTGTTCAAGGCGTACGCTCCGGATATGTCATATCCGTCGTGGGCTATCCGTTTCGTTGCCTCATTGGACGGTATCCTGACTGTCCTTTCAGGAATGTCAAACATAGAGCAGATGCTGGATAACACATCATACATGAAGGATTTCAAGCCTCTCAATGCAGAAGAGCGCGAGATAATACGCAAGGCACAGAGAATAATAGGAAACTCCAACACCATCCCATGTACTGGATGCAGCTACTGCACTAAGGGCTGTCCCATGCAGGTGCCTATTCCATTAATTTTCGCTGCCCAGAACGATCTGCTGGGCAACGGACAGAAGGAGCAGGCAAAAGAAGCATACAGGAAACTTATGGAGGCCGGTTCTATCGCATCGGACTGTATACAGTGCGGCCAGTGCGAGAGCGTGTGCCCTCAGCATATAAATATCATTGAGAAACTCAAAGAATGTGACGCATCTCTTCGTTAGGAGGAAGATATGATCTCAGAATATACATATGCCACTGGAAGACTAGGCAATGAGGCATTTCTCGGAACACTTCAGGAGCTGGCAGATATAGCTAAAGATACAGAAGGTGTATTCTCCAGATATATGGAAGCTGTACCTGCGGACCGGTACTGGGTATACCGCTCTCCGGACTGCTTCGGCACGAACAGCTACGGAAGAAGGAATACCTGCTTTTGGGTATTCCTGGAGACCAGACCGGGATCCAGGGAAGAAGCAGAAGAGACCTTGGAGACATTAGGCCTCAGGGACCTCATAGATGAACTGCGCGGATCTGTGGTTCTCATCGCTCCGCTCAGGGAAGTCTGGATCCAGAGGGATGCGGATGTCTTTGCCCGTCTGCAGCGTATATCTCTGGACTGCATGCTGGACTATTTCGGCTCTTTCAGTGCAAACTATCTTGTCGGCATAGGAACAGGTTCGGATTTCATCCACGATTTCGTCACGAGTTCACCTGAGATATCGTGCATGGTTGCCGGAGCAGTAGCAATCGGCGGGAAGTATCATGAGGACCGTGCAAGGCTCACATCGGCAGATTTCGTGATACAGACACAGGCTTTCCCTGTATATCTGTACGATGTCAATACAGAAACTGTAAGAGCATATCAGTCGCTTCATGGCATGGAGGACAACACAAGCTTCGATGTAGGAGACGGTGCAGTAAATACCTCGTCGTCCAATCCTCTAATTCAGATAGTTGTGGACAGAGAAGGGGGGACCGTATCCGCACGCATAAAGAAGGCATGGGATACTTTCCTGTCCAAGAGGATGTGCATTCCTGTCGGGCCGGGACGGAATTCTCTCATGGATTCCACATACTGGGCACTCGGAAGAAGATGGGATATCACGGAGCTTGGACTCATTCAGGCTACCCATGAGAACGGAGTTCAGCTTCCGGATACCGAATTCCGCAGATGGTATGCATGGTTCCCTGCAGAGGCATTCAGGGAAGAAGGAAGGAAATATCCTCTTATCCTTCTGCTTCACGGTCACTGCGATGATCCCAGAGCTTTGTCTGAACAGTGTGGATTTATAGAGCTTGCAGGCAAGGAGAGACTGGTCGTCTGCACCCCGGAACACCAATACATTAAAGACCTCACCATGGATGACCTTGAGGATCCAGACAACAAGACGCGCCAGATGGGAAGGTTCGTGGACTGGATGCTCAGGAAATACACCATGCTGGATCCGGAGAGGGTATATGTTACAGGTTTCTCCAGAGGAAGTCTCAACACATGCATGCTGTCTTTCTTTGAGACAGAGAAGTTTGCCGCAGCAGCTCCGCTGTCCGGACTCGGTCTATTCGGAGTTGGGGAATCATCCAGTGAAACTGTATCTATAGATAACTGGAAACAGGAAATGCAGAAAGAGGGAAAGACGGTAACTCCCGGTCTGCCTGCGTATGTGCTTGTCTGCGGAAGAGACAGCATATTTGCAGAAAGAAACGGACTAAGGGCTCATCTCAAACTGGAGAGCTTAGGAGGCAGCTACGGAGGAGGGGCATCGGATGCTCTCAACATCTACCGTATAATGAACGGACTCCCTGAAGTCAGAGCGGAGGAATACGATTTCTCAAGATATCCTTTCTGGGGCTTCAAGACAGATGAGATACCTGCAGTTGAGACACCGGATATCCTTATGAGAAGGTCTCAGCTCATCGGAAAGGACGGACATCCTGTCATACGCTTCGTAGTCCCGGAGGGACTGGACCATTCACTGTATTATTCATATGCAGCAGACATGTGGGATTTCTGCCGTCATTACAAAAGGGATAAGGAAACCCAAGAAATAGTCTGGTTGAGATAAACTAAAAAGGTACCATATAAAGGATAATTTCATGATAGGACTTGGAACACTGATAAATACTGCATCCATAATTGCCGGAGGGTTTGTCGGACTTTTGTTCAAAAATGCCATGACTGAGAAACAGCAGGAATCTCTCAGCGCAGCCTGCGGGGTAGGGACTCTGTTTCTTGGTATTTCCGGAGCAATACAGGGCATGATCCGCATAGATGACGGCAAACTTACAGGGTACAATTCAATGCTCGTGGTGCTGTCCCTGGCTATAGGAGCGTTTATAGGGGAACTGCTGGATCTGGACGGCGCGTTCGAGAGATTCGGGGAGTGGTTGAAGGTAAAGACGAAGAATTCAAAAGATAAGGACTTCGTGGATGCTTTCGTTACCACATCTCTTACAGTGAGCATAGGCGCTATGGCTATCCTCGGTTCGATACGGGATGGTCTTGTCGGAGATTACTCCATACTTGCAGTAAAAGCAGTGCTGGACTTCATCATAGTAGCTGTTCTTTGCTGTTCGCTTGGGAAGGGATGTGTGTTTTCTGCAATTCCTGTATTTGTGTTCGAAGGCACTTTGACTTTACTTGCTTCGCTTATCGCTCCTGTTATGACAGATCAGGCTTTGGCCAATCTGTCTCTGGTCGGATCTATCCTTATATTTTGTGTAGGTCTTAATCTTCTGTTCGGGAAGAAGGTGCGTGTTGCCAATTTCCTTCCGGCAGTTATCCTGGCTGCAGTAGCTGCTTTTCTTCCGTTTTTCTTTCTAAGTCAGTGACGTCTGATCTTATTTATTATCTGTTTTAATTAAAAACATAGTATAATTACTTCAAACAAATCAAAGTGATATGAGGAGGTAGACTATATGAGTTGGAACAGTTTTGACACCGGTGCATACAGCGGAATGATCGCTGAAACAGTAGATATCCCGGATAAAGACGGGAAACCGATGCGTGTATATTTTTCCAGACCACTTGGCCTGGATTCATATCCTGGGCTTCTTCTGATCCCGCATATGCCTGGTTGGGATGAGTTCTGCCGTGAAGCATCCAGAAGATTCACGGAGCATGGATATGCTGTTATCTGTCCGGATATATACAGGAGTTATGGCACAGGCACACCTCCTGATATCTCTAAAGTGATGTGGGCAGATGGCGGCGTTTCGGATGAGTCAGTCATGAATGACTCTCAGGCAGTCGTGGATTATCTCAAGGCGCAGCCGGAATCCAACGGAAAAGTAGGCGTCATTGGTATGTGCTCAGGCGGAAGACATACGTTCCTGGCTGCATGTACCCTTGAAGGCGTTGACGCTGCAGTGGATTGCTGGGGCGGCGCATGCGCAGATCCGAACAGAGTCAATCCCAAACAGCCTGTGGCTCCTATCGAGTACGCTGAAAAGATGCAGTGCCCGCTTCTCGGAATCTTCGGAAATGAAGACTTTTTCCCGACACCTGATCAGGTCAACGTGATGGAGGAAGAACTTAAGAAATACGGAAAAGATTATGAGTTCCATCGCTATAACGGAGCCGGACACGGTATCTGGTACTATGACAAACCTATGTACAGACAGGAACAGGCGATGGATTCCTGGAACAAAGCACTGGAGTTCTTCGACAAGCATCTTAAATGAGTGAAAAGATCTCACAATTTGCCGTAATGGTCAAGCCAATAGGATCTGCATGCAATCTTCGCTGCAGATACTGTTACTATCTGCCTGTCCATGTGAGTGGCGGCGTAAAAATGACCACTGAGACATTGGAACAGCTGATCAGTAATGTGATCAGCTGTTCAGTTGGTCCTGTGGTCTCTTTTGTGTGGCATGGTGGTGAACCTACCCTTTCCGGGCTGGATTTCTATAGAAAAGCTGTAGAACTGCAGAAAAAACATCTTCCAAAAGGATGGGAGGCGTGGAATAATCTACAGACAAATGGTTTTGCTCTAAATGAGGAATGGGCATCTTTCCTTAAAGAGAATCATTTTGATGTTGGACTAAGTATAGACGGAACGAAAGCTAACCATGATTTCTATCGCAGAGATGCAGCTGGAAATGAGACTTATGACAGAATCAGAGAAAATGTTCTCATGCTTAAGGAACATGGCATTCGTGCGGATCTTCTTTGCACTGTGACATCTAATACTGTCAAAGACCCGATAGGGGTATATGAGGCGCTTAAGGATCTTGGAACAGGGTGGATACAGTTCATACCAGTTATCAATAGAACCGGAGATGGCACTATACTTCCTGAATCGGTTTCTCCGGAACAGTACGGTGATTTCCTGTGTACCATATTCAACAGGTGGATATATCATGATCTGGGAAAAGTCAATGTTCAGCTGTTCATAGAGATGCTGAACACTCTTGCCGGAGGAAAGGCAAGTCTGTGCTGGCTTCAGGAGACCTGTGGCAAAGTTCCTGTTATAGAAGCAGACGGAGGAGTATATTCCTGTGACCATTTTGTACGGGATCAGTATAAGATAGGAACAGTGGATCAGCCTATTTCAGATCTTCTTTCCAAAGGACCTCAGTCTGATTTTCAGGTGATGAAGAGAGATGGACTCACACAGAAATGCAGGAACTGCCCATATCTTGAGCTCTGCTACGGCGGATGTCCGAAAGACAGATTCCTAGTCAACGAAGACGGGGAAGAGGGACAGTATTACCTGTGTGAAGGATTGAGGCAGCTTTTCCGTGTTGCATCCGGACCAATGAGAAGATTGGTGGAACTCAATGCTGCGCATATCAGTCAGCAGAATATTATGAAGATCCTGCTGGATGATGAACGCAGATTGTGGAAAAACATCGGAAGAAATGACGACTGTCCGTGCGGCAGCGGAAAGAAAGCCAAGAAATGCTGTTTGCCAAGAAGACCGTAAAATTATGTTAAATTTATACAAAATCGGATCACAAAGTTTGTGCTCCGATTCTTTTCACTTGGTATTGAACGAAAGGGGGAATATGATACAATAATCCTAAAATGATATATAACGTATTGACTTTGTTGGAGGTTTGTTATGCTTAAGAATGTCCCGGGTTGTATCTCCCCGGATCTGCTCCGTGCTCTTTCATCGATAGGGCATGGCTCAAAGATACTTATAGCTGACGGTAACTGTGACATCAATAATCTCGGTCATTCCAATTGCTTCCGCGTACGCGCAGACGGTCACAGCGGTGCAGAACTTCTGGAAGCAATCTTAAAACTGATCCCTTTGGATGATTACATAGATAACCCGGTAAGATGCTGTCTCACCGATCCGGGAGTTCCGGCTCCGGATTGCTGGAAAGACTACGAGAAAGTGGTTGCCGAGAGCGAGGAAGCGGATAAGTGCCCTAACGGAATAGATTACCAGGAGGGTGATGTGTTCTGGGCATTGTTTGACCAGTTTGATCTCGTGATAGCATCCGGTGAAAAGGATCTGTACGGCAATATATTCCTTCAGAAGGGTGTGTTCCGCCCCGAAAAGTAAAGGGAACCTATAATTTGTTTCTTCTCAATTTTTTCCTTTTTTGCGGAAACGGTGCAGTGTAAAAGCTGTGCCGTTTCTGCATTAAAAAAGGGAGAAGCGCAATGCTTCTCCCGTACCATTTGTTTTTTCAGGCGATCTTGATAAGATCGCTGCGTATACCAAGTACTTCGCTGTGAGTGGACAGATATCTCAGCAGTTTTGGCTCGTCCTCCTTGTTGGCGCAGAAGAGTTCCAGCTCATCACCGTGCTCACTGAGTAGAGCTGCTATGCCCAGATACTGGCTTAATCTTGATTTGAGATTATAGACGTCTCCGTATTGAGACTGCAGATATACATCATTTTTGCATGTTTCGACGGTATCAAGGAAATCCCTGATCTCATCATAAGTTGTGAATTTCATTATTAACTTCCTTTCTCCGTTTCCTTTGATCTCATCAGAGATCCGGAAACAGTTCGATTGGTATAAGCATGTTCAGATTGGATATCTGAACGAAGTAAGCTATATGTTTATATTACGTATTGCTTGAGTGCAGGAGACCTTCAGTTACGCAGTTACATGTATGTTTCATTATCTCGGCAGTGCACATTTTGTAGGATCCTTCGCGTTCTGCATCTTCCAGTCAGTATTCCCTGCGATTTAGATTATAGCAGTTTTTGTGCACAATTGCCACAAAAGTTGTGCATAATCCACAAACAATACATAAAACAGTTGTGCAACATGACGATTTTGTTCAAAGTGGTATATAAGTCCGTATTTTTGTACAGTGCTGTTGAGATAATGAGCAGGTGACAGATAAGTGAATATCTGTTATTTTGAATACTGAAAAGGAATGAACTCAGATGAGTTCGGTAGAGTGAATGAAACGAGAGAAAAAGAAGAAAAAAGAATACGTGACTCAGAAGACACTTATCAATCAGTACGGACTTACTCCAAAACTGATTGAGAAGTATTTTCCGGAACCTGTGCTGAGAAAGAATCCATATTATTCTACTGCAGCCCCTATGAAATTGTGGGAAGCCAATGAAGTCAAAAGGATCCTTAAGGGCAAGAAACTGAAAGCGGATCTGGAGCGCCTTAAGCAGAGCAGAAGCAAGCGACAGCAGAAAGAAGAAGCTATCGGAGCGTTTCTGAATATATTCTCGCTTGAAAACTATATCGAGAAGGGTAAAAAGATAAAGCGTAAGTTCGTTTTGCATGTGGGACCTACAAACAGCGGGAAGACTTATGACGCACTGCAGTGTCTAATGGAGACAGACACTGGTACCTATCTCGGACCTCTGAGGCTTCTCGCTCTGGAGACTTTCGAGAAACTGAACAGACTTGGATATCCTTGCAATCTGCTCACCGGAGAAGAAGCGGAATATGTGGACGGAGCCAGATATGTAGCTTCAACTATCGAGTTATGCGATTATCATGCTGAATATGATACAGCTGTTATAGACGAAGCTCAGCTCATAGCAGATCAGTATAGAGGATCGAACTGGACCAAAGCTATATGCCTTGTAAATGCGAAAGAGGTCCATGTGTGTTTTGCTCCGGAGGCACTGGAGCTCATGGTCGGGCTCATGGATCAGCTGGAGCAGGAATACTCTATCGTCGAACACGAGAGACTTGCGCCGCTTACGTATGCTGGGCATTGCAACGGCATAAATGACGTTGAAAAAGGGGACTGCGTCATTGCATTCTCACGGAAGAACGTATTGTCCATAGCTGCAGATCTTGAAAGACACGGGATGGCTGCCAGCGTAATATACGGAGCTTTGCCTCCAAATGCCAGAAGGGACGAAGTGAGAAAGTTCACATCTGGTGAGACGCAGGTCGTAGTTGCTACCGATGCCATTGGAATGGGCGTGTCTCTTCCTATCCGGAGGATCATTTTTTCCACTATCATTAAATTCGATGGAGAGACCAGAAGAAAGCTCACGTTCAGTGAACTGAAGCAGATAGCCGGCAGGGCAGGTAGATACGGCATCTTTGAAGACGGACAGGTCCTCACGATGTCAGAAGGAGCATATGTGAAGAAAGCTCTTGCTGAACCGAGTTTCCCCATAAAGAAACTGTTCATTGCTTTCCCTGAAGAAGCTCTGGATACCGAATTCGATCTCAAGGATCTGCTTGAGGCATGGAGAAAGCTTCCAAGGAATCCTCTTTTTGAAAGGGAGAATGTGGATGAGGCGGAATATCTGCTGAGTCAGCTGGATAAGGCAAGGGCAAAACTGGATAAAAGGCTCACATACAGTCTCATCACATGTCCTGTTGATGTTAAAAACGATTCTCTGGTCAATTACTGGACGGTGTGTGCTAATGCGATTCTTTCCGGGAGAGGAGTGCCTGATCCCTGGTTTGAGTGTGTGGATCTTGAGGGCTGCGAGCATCAATACCGGGCATATGATATATACCACCAGCTGCTCAGAAGGCTGGATCAGGAGGATCATTCGCTTCAGGAGAAGGAGAAGATCTGTAAAAAGATCGCCGTTCTCATGAAGGAGAAAGGCGAGTATCTGAGAAGGTGCAGGATATGCAATGATATACTGCCAATAGGATCTCAGTATGGGATCTGTGAGAAATGCTATAAGAGGCAGTTCTTCCATTCCTGGTACGATGAGGATTGGGCGGACTATTCGGATGACAGATAGTTTAGATAGGGTTTGGTTATGAAAATACTGTTTGCTGTTACATTCTTTATCGTCGCATTGCTGGATTTTTCAGTGCTTGAGCTGGGAAAGAATACCATCATTGGATGGATACTTTCGGTATGCGCATTCCTTGTTTTCCTGTATATCTTTAAGGTTCCTCTTTCAGACAGGAACAACTGGATCAAACTGCTTTCCTGGGTATGCCTGTTTGCGGTATTGGTCGTAATTGGAAAGATCTCGGCTCCTCCTGTGAGATCGATCCCGGCTGTGTCTGCTAAAGATCCTGTTTCTACAGGTGTTGTCACAGTGAAGCAGGGCGATCTCACCGGCGTATATAATCAGGATGAAACGGTTGAAGTGTATGCCGGGATCCCATATGCGAAGCCTCCTGTAGGGGAACTAAGGTGGAAGGAACCACAGGAACCGGACAGTTGGGATGGAGTGCGTGTCTGCAATACTTTTGCTCCTATGTCGATGCAGCAGAGGACAAATCCAATTTTTGGTTCTCTCACGGATCTTTTCGTGACACACACTTTCAGGGTGTCTCTCAAAGACAATTTCCTTGAACCCATGAGTGAGGATTCCCTTTATCTCAATATCTGGAAACCTGCAGGCACTGCAGAAAAGCTTCCGGTCATATTCTTTATTCACGGAGGATCTCTCACCGGAGGGCAGCCCTCATACAGCGAGTACAACGGAGAATCGCTTGCTAAAAGAGGTGTTATTGTAGTCAACTTCGGATATCGCCTTAATGTTTTCGGGTATTATGCGGATGAGGAACTGGCGGCAGAATCACCTAACGGGACAACTGGTAACTATGGTCTGCTGGACCAGATCCAGGCTCTTAAGTGGGTGAAGGAAAATATCGCCGCTTTTGGCGGGGATCCGGACAACATCACTATAGCCGGAGAATCTGCAGGTTCATCCAGTGTTAACGCGATATGTGTATCTCCTTTGGCAGAAGGACTGTTCCGAAGAGCTATAGGCGAGAGCAGCGGTATCACAGCAATAAAGCCATATCACACATTCCGCACACTGGAATCAGCTCTTGAGATGGGCAAAAAGATACGTGAAGAGTTCGGGGCGAAGAGCATCTCGGATATAAGAGCGATAGACGCATCTAAACTGGTCAACACCAAATACACCAACAGCGCTATGACTGTGGATGGCTATGCTATCACGGAGCAGCCTTACGTGACGTACGAGAAGGGAAAAAATCATGAAGAAGCTCTGCTCAACGGATTCAACACACACGAGGCAGATCTGTTCATGCTTTTCAATAAGGTTTCATCGGACAACTATGAGAAGGTCGTCAGCTCTGTTCTGGGAGAGTATGCTGCCGAAGCAGTCAAGTTGTATCCGCCTAAAGAAGTAGATCCAAAATATCATTACATCGTGGAGCGCGGAGCAGAAGCCAAAGGTTCATGCAATGAGATATATACAGTTGGCTGGTTCTCATACAGTCATTACACCTGGTCCAGATATATGCAGGAACAGGGAAGGCCTGTGTGGCAGTACTATTTCTCCAAGAACAATGGTGGATTGGGAAGCAATCACGCCGGTGAGATGCCGTACTGCTACGGAAATCTGGATAAACAACCGGATCTGTACAATGATTCGGATATGCAGCTGTCAGAGATCATGATGAACTACTGGGTAAACTTCGCCAGGACAGGAGATCCTAACGGGGAGGGTCTTCCTCAATGGGATCAGTACAAAGCAGAAGAGTGCAATGTCATGGAATTCGGCGATAACAATTCCATGATCAGGGATCCTTATGCGGATCTGTATCCTCTGTTCGACAAATATCAGGAGACACTGAAGTAAAGAACATGACTCATAACAAAAAGCGGGCACATTTGTGCCCGCTTTTTGTTATGTTAAGTTGTACAGCTTTACAGATCGTAATACATAGCGAATTCTTCCGGATGGGGCAGTGCACTAATCTTTGCTGAATCCTTTTTGCCTTTGGCGATCAGGATATTCAGTAAGGATTCAGGGAAAACGCCGCCTTTTGTCAGATAATCGTGATCTGCATCCAGTGCAGCTATTGCTTCGTCCAGAGATTTCGGCAGACTGCCTATCTTTTTCTGCTCTTCGGGGGAAAGGCTGTACAGATTGAAGTCATATGGTCCCCAGCCTTCTTTTTCCGGATCTATCTGTTTTTCTATTCCGTCAAGACCTGCCATAAGGATAGCAGATAAGGCGTAATACATGTTGCATGTTCCGTCCGGATTCCGGAGTTCGAAACGCTTATCCATGGGAGATTTTGCATATGCAGGGATCCTTATGACAGCGCTCCTGTTTGCTGAAGCATATCCTATAGTGACAGGAGCTTCGAATCCGGGGACGAGCCTTTTGTATGAGTTTGTTGAAGGATTGGTGATAGCGCAAAGGGAAGCGGCATGTTTCAGCAATCCTCCTATGAACCACATCGCAGTCTGGCTGAGCTGCATGTAGCCGTTCTCATCATAGAAGACGGGTTTGCCGTCTTTTACAAGAAGCATATGTACATGGAGCCCGTTTCCTGCTTCTGTCGGGATAGGCTTGGGCATGAAGGTTGCAGTTTTGCCTTCTCTCATAGCCTCATTCTTTATGACGTACTTTGCTGTCATGGTCGCATCTGCCAGATCGACCATCTCTCCGAGCTCAGTCTCGATTTCCTGCTGGCCGCATGCACCGACTTCTGTGTGGTGATATTTCACCTTGACTCCCAGTTCAGCGAGAGTGAGACAGATCCTGTTTCTGAGATCAAAGTTGATGTCTCTCGGAGGGACTGTGTGATATCCGTCCTTATGAGGTACCTGGTAGCCATTATTGCTCCATCCGTCTTCTTCTGCCCACTCGGACTGGCGTGCCTGGATGGAATAACCTGCGCGTCCCGGTCCGTTTTCAAAATGGACTTCATCGAAGACATAGAACTCGTATTCAGGGCCGATTATCATCTCATCTGCGATACCGGTTTCCTGCATATATTTCCTGGCGCGTTTTGCAACGTTCCTCGGATACTGGTCAAACGGATAGTTCTCCGGATGTCCAATCACCATTACGTCACCTATCATAGAGAGGGTAGGGACTTCGGCATAGGGATCGATCACCGCAGAATCGAGATCCGGTACGAATACCATGTCGCTCTTTTCAAGTGCAGCGTATCCGTAGTTGGATCCGTCGAATCCTATTCCGTATTCCATAGTTTTTTCTGTAAGCCGCTCGACCGGGATGCTTAAGTGACGCCAGCGTCCGCTGATGTCTGTCATTTTAAAGTCCACTATACGCACGCCGTTCTCGCGGCACAGCTGATGGACTTCTTCAAGAGTTCTGGCCATGATAAACCTCCGAATAATTCTTTGCTATTTCAGTATAGGTTAACCGTCGATGAAATACAATGAATAATAGGGTAAATCTGAAATAGACCTATGGGAATAAAGGTGTATTCATTGTTTTTCTGCAATCAAGAATCTGCTATACTTCACATAAGTACAATAATATGGAAGAGGAAGTTGAAGTCAATGACTCATGACTGAAGTCACGAGCTTGTGCCTGTCCAGTGGTATTCTCATTTTTTGGCAGTAAGCCTCCCACCTTTGGTAGATATCTACCTGGACCTGGGGTTTATGCCCCATGCTGACGGCATATCGCGGGGTGATTGACAGCACCCTAACCAGAAGAGCTTGCTCTTTTGGTGCGGTATCTCTTTCGGATACCTGAGCCTCCAGGAGGTACTTTTTCCCATCCGCCAGAGGTTCATAGCTGCAACACGGTCATCATTTGTGGTGTAACCGCACTGCTTGCAGCAGAATACATGTTTATTCTTGTTTCTGTTTGCTTTCTCTGTGTGTCCGCACAACGGACATTTCTGGGAAGTATAGGCAGGATCGAGATTAATAACATTGCTGCCATATCTGTACGCCTTATACTTC
>JAFRJM010000001.1 GCA_017432285.1 Oscillospiraceae bacterium
AAAAACATAATCGGTTGATACATGGACCAGCTGCGTCTCAGTTTTCTCGCAGGCCTCCGCCAAGAACAGCGGAGCCATTGCATTAACTCTGTAGGCATCCTCTCTATGAGTTTCGCACCCGTCTACATTCGTATACGCCGCGCAGTTGAATACCACATCAAAGCTTCCGCTTCTTAGATATTCTTTAACTGCATATTTATCGGTCAGATCCATCTCCTCAAGGTCGATCCCAACTACTTTTGCGTCAGTAAATCTTTTGGGAACTGATCCGATCGAGCAACCTCCCTCGTTAAGCTGCTTCTGCAGTTCCGTACCTAGCTGCCCTTTTGCGCCGGTTATCAATACACGCATGCCCTATCTCCTTTATGCTTTGCCTGCTATCTGCACGAGATATTTTCCATAGTCGCTCTTACCATAGCGGACTGCAGATTCAAGCAGATTATCTCTTGTTATCCATCCCTTGGAGTATGCTATCTCTTCCAGGCAGGCTACATAAAGGCCCTGCCTCTGCTGAATGGCATCAACAAAGTTTGCTGCGTCCAGCATAGCTCTATGCGTTCCGGTATCAAGCCACGCCATTCCACGTCCGAACAGCTCTACTCTCAATGTGCCTTTTTCAAGATACGCATTGTTCACGGCTGTGATCTCCAGTTCTCCCCTTGCAGAAGGAGTGATTGTCTTAGCAATTTCTACCACCTGATTGTCGTAGAAATACAAGCCCGGAACAGCATAACTGGATTTGGGTTCTTTTGGTTTCTCCTCTATAGACAATACTTTGCCATCTTTGTCAAATTCTACTACTCCAAAATCGCTTGGATTAGATACATGATAACCAAATATTGTGGCCCCTTTGTCTAATGAAGCAGCTTTCTGAAGCCTCTCCGAAAAACTATACCCGTAAAATATATTATCGCCTAGCACAAGACAGACACTGTCGTTCCCAATGAAATCCTCACCAATAATAAATGCTTCTGCCAGTCCATTAGGTGCTTCCTGAACGGCGTATTCAAAACGAACGCCAAGCCTTTCGCCGCTTCCCAGCAGTTCTCTGAATGCAGGAAGATCTCTTGGCGTGGAGATTATTAAGATATCCCTTATTCCTGCTAGCATCAACGTTGATATTGGATAGTAGACCATTGGTTTGTCGCAAACAGTAAGCATTTGCTTGCTGACTGCAATTGTAGAAGGATAAAGTCTTGTTCCGGCCCCGCCTGCAAGTACGATTCCTTTCATACTTTTTTCTCCTTTTTCTGATATGAGTAATCCCAGTGAAAACCCCATTTGGCAAAATATAAAAAACTAGACCAAACAACAATTATGAGATACTTTAGGCTGTGATTATAGCTTCTCTCCCATGCATGGTACACATAGGTCAGAGGATAGTATACAGCTCTGTGCGTTTTCTGTACTCTCCTGCTTATATCAAAATCTTCAAAATACAGGAAAAAGCGTTCGTCATATCCTTTTAGTTCTTTGAATAGATCTGTCCGGATCAAAGAAAAACAACCGGTCACATTCTGAATATCAATGGGTTTCGTCAGATCCTGATCAAGCATAAGATAATGATCAACGACCGGCTTCAATTGCTTTTCAAAAATATGCCTTCCAACAAGAGCTCCGTATACAGGAGTCCTCTTTCCAAGGAGCTGAACATCTCCGGAAGGGAATCTTATCTCGGGAGTTATCTGTCCAATGTCAGGATTGCTCTCCATATATTCAACTAAATCTGTCAGGACATCATGGTCAAAAAGAATATCCGGATTAACAAAAGCATGATATTTACTTTTAAGTAGCGGCAGGACTTTATTGTGTCCGTATCCGAATCCGCCGTTTCTGGGATTCTGGATGGTTATTATCTGTGGAAATTCTTCTTTTAACTTTTCCAGAGTACTATCACCTGAGCAGTTATCCACAATATACATTGTAAGATCAACGCCCTTTGTGTTTTCAAAAATGCTTTTCAGTGCTTCCCGTGTCTTATCGTAGCAATGATATGTCACGATCGTGGCAGAAACAGGGATCAAATCACTCATTTCTCAAATTTTCTCTTTCTATATTTTTCGCAGCACACAGACTTAATTAAGTTCGCTGAAATGATCCACAGTGTTGCGATAAAGCTCGCGGTAGTAATCCATATCGATGTCATTGATCACAGTGCAGTTAGGTTCTCCATCAACGACCTTGCTCTGCCCCCATGTGCCCTCGAGGAATCTATCTGTCTGAATCTCGATCCGCTTCTCTTCGGTTTCGCATTTTGTCGGATCAATAACATATGCTACCGCAATCGCGTCATGAACGACAGAGGATCTGTCCCCTTCTTTGTTTATCTTTACATCGGAATACCCGTGTACGAGCTCATTAAGCATTCCGCCGATCTTGGATCCGCTCTCTCTTGCAAGATCAGCTATAAAGTCGAATGAGATCCCTGTCTTCAGAGTAACATTCAGTCCTGCCATAGCAAGCGGTATTCCGCTCTCAAACACTACTTTGGCTGCAGGAGGATCCACAAGAAAATTGAATTCAGCATAAGGCGTTACATTACCGGCTTCAGTTGATCCGCCCATCATGACTATCTGCTTGAGCATCGTCCTGATATCCGGATGCATTATTATGGTTCTCGCCACATTAGTGAGCGGTCCGATAGCAATAAGGACCAGCTCTCCTTTGTGTTCCTTTGCCTTTTCATAGATATAGTCCCATGCACGGAGTTTATGAAACTTCCTGTTGCTTACAGGAAGTTCGACTCCGCCCATACCCGTTTCACCGTGGGTCGAAGAGGCATACCGTCCGAAACGATATACCAGTTGGTCATAACTTCCCTCAGCCACATCTGCATCTATACCAAGAAAAGAAACAAGATTAAGCGCATTCTGGTGTGTATGTACCGCCTGAACATTTCCGTCGACCGGTGTTAGGCCCAAAAGATCAATCTTCTCGCTGGCTGCAGCGATCATGATTGCAAGGGCATCATCCACGCCCGGATCTGTATCGATTATTACCGGTATCTTCTTTTCCATATATATCGCCTTTCAGCTAATTAAAATCTGTCTAAAGAGAAATCCGAATCAAGTTCGTTCACAAACTTTTTCAGCAAAGTGATCGTCTCATCTACATCTTTTAATGAGATTACCTCTTTGGGGCTGTGTGCATATCTATATGGGGCTCCCATATCAAGAACAGGAATACCGTTTCCTTCAAGCTGCAAATACGCAGAATCAGACAACGCACCTCTGAGAACACAACGCTGCAAATTGATTCCCTCTTTTTTAGCGCTTGATTTAATAAGCTCCAGCATTCCCTTATGTGCTACCTGTCCGTCAAGTGTCCTGCCATGGAAATTCATGACAGTCACGCACGGTCCGCCATCCATCGAGACATTTGAGACACCTTTGAGATCGGGTGTATCAGAGCAACCCGGAGAAAGAAGACAAATAGCCATATCCGTCTTAGCAGTACGTGCAGCTATCATCGCTCCTTTTGCATTCGTCTCTTCCCAGACAGTACCAACCAAGTGAAGAGTGACCTTCGGGCGATTCGAAGAAAAATACATGGCCAACTCAAGCAACTGGGCCATACCAACTGCGTTGTCCAGATAAGATCCGCAGATCTTATTATCCTCCATATCATAAAAAACAGGATAATAGCACACCGGACAGCCTGGCTCTATCTCCAATCTATGAAGTTCTTCTTCTGAATGGACACCGATATCCGCAGCAAGTGTAGAAAGCGGATCAACTTTTCCCCTTTCAGCATCTGACATAGTCTGATATGCTCTGGCACCTATGACTCCGGGATACCACTTGCCGCTCTCGCTTCCAACTAGGATTGGTGTCCCCTGAACCAGTTTCTCCGGAACACCGCCCTGACGCTCTAGCCTAAAGAAACCATCTGGATGTAAATAACTTACAAGAAACCCTATTGTGTCCATGTGAGCGAAGATCATAAGCGAAAGACCGTCTTCTTTTCCCTTGATCGTACCTATAACATTGCCGATCCGGTCTATCCTGACCTCATCACAATATGGTCTAAGATCATCCGCAAAGCGATGTACCGCTTCGCCTTCATATCCGGAGACGCGAGGAATTCCCGCATACTCTTTTATCTCATCACGAAGTTTTTGGTAATCCATTTTGCCTCCTCGAAGTCATAATACTACATAGTAATTCTATCAAAAGAAGCGCTTCAATACAACGAACGATTATCTGCCATAATCCTGTATCACACAATATTATTGACTGATATAATAGGCATAAGAACGGAGGGGATCCAGTAATGCTGTATTTAGGAATCGATTTCGGAACAACAGGAGTTCGTACCGGTCTATATGAAAAAAACGGTAACGAAATAGCCTTTTCGTCTGTTGCATATGACACTTTCTCAATCAAGCCAAGTTATGCTGAACAGCATCCGTATGACTGGTGGGAAGCATTGGGCACTGCTACTAAAGATCTGTTGAAAAAATCTCAAGTACACCCTGAGGATATCGCGTCTTTGGCTGTTGATTTCCATTCCTGCAGCGTGATGCTCTGTTCAAAAACCGGGGAGCCTTTACGAGACTGCATCATCTGGATGGATGTCCGCGCTGCCTCTGAAAGCGATGAGATCAATGAGATAACAGGCGAAAGTCTTTCTCCGGAATGGATGCCTGCCAAGCTTCTCTGGCTCAAGCGTAATGAACCGTATGCTTATGATAAAGCCGAGGTGTTCTGTGAGGCTGAAGACTGGATGAACTATATGCTCACCGGAAAATGGAGCATAAACATAAACTGCTCAGTGAACTGGGGGTACAATTCGGACAAACAATGCTTCTCTGAACCATTTTATGAAAAGATCGGTATGTCTGAAGCAATATCCAAGTTCCCCTCAGATCATGTTTACGCTGTTGGAGACATCATCGGTCCTCTTACAGATTCTGCTGCTTCCCATTTAGGGCTTCTTCCCGGCACTATCGTTGCCTGCGGAGGAATTGACAGTTCAATCGGTATCCTTGGCATGGGCGCTGCAGAAGAGGGAAAGCTTGCACTGTGCACCGGATCCAGTAACCTGGCCATGGTCCTAACGAAAAATCCACTATTCAACAAGGACGGTGTTAATCTTGGCCCAAACCATCTCATCCACGGATATTACACAGACTACAGAGGACAAACAGCCTCCGGATCCGTCATTCAATGGGCTAAAAGAACTCTCTATTCGAATCTCCCTGATAACTCTGCATACCAAATCATGGATAATGAAGCTGCTGATATACCTGTTGGCAGTGATGGTCTGCTCGTATTGGACTATTTACAAGGGAACAAGCATCCCTATCTGGACGGAAACGTGCGTGGGATGATATACGGACTTTCGCTGTCTCACACAAGAGCGCATATTTATCGCGCATTGCTTGAAGGTATATGCTATGAGACCGCTCATCTCCTCTCCCAGTTCAAGGAAGCAGGCCGCCCGATAAATGAAATCAGCCTCTCAGGCGGTTTTGCGAAGAGCAGTATCCTTCTTTCCATTCTTGCTGATGTGTGCGGAGTTACAGTCAACGTTCCGGAATACAGCCAATGCTCATGCCTCGGCTCGGGCATCGTGGCAGCTACTGCAGCCGGTGCATGGGAAAATCTGCAGGAAGCATCAAAAAATATGACTCATTTTCGTACTACAGTTTATCCTTCAAAAGATAATAATCTTAAATATCAGAAACTGTTTGCTCTTTATCTTGAGACTTATCCTGATTTTCGGGATTATTTTCACAAAGTGTCGAAAGTGTTTCAGACTCTGTGAAGATTTCTATATGATAGCAACAAGCCTCCGAACATCGCATTCAGGAGGCTTATTTTTTGTCTGTTAATTTGTTCCAGGGATACTTATCCGGAAGAGGGAAAACAAATCTTTGCTCTTCTCCCGTATCAGGGTCATTAAATACCATTTTATATGATCTTAATGCTATTCCCTCAATATCTTCCCTGCTTCCGTACCGCCTGTCACCAAGCACCGGATGTTTACGGGAAGCCAGCTGCGCTCTTATCTGGTGCGTTCTCCCCGTCACCAGCTCTACTTCGATAAACGAAACCGTTTTTCCGGATTCTGTTTTGAATTTACCTCTATATCGGTAATTCATTATTGCTTTCTTTACACCATGGCGCTCTTTCTGCACGACATAGCTCTTCCCTTGTTTTCTGTCATAGAACAGGAGATCTTCCCATGTTCCCTCCTCATTCTCAAGTTTTCCTTCTGCAGCTGCGATATATGATTTGTGGAAAACCCCATCTGCGATCTGCGATGAAATAATGGAAGCTGCCTCTTTTGTTTTGGCATATATTATTCCACCTGTGACCATCTTGTCCAGGCGATGTACAGTATATACTTTATCTATTCCTTTTTGTTTGCATAGAAGATCCGGCAGGCCTCCATCTTCAGATGATACGCCTGCCGGCTTTTCACATATTATGATCGATTCATTCTCAAAATAAATGTGAATTGGATCCATTATTCCCTTACATTCTTCGTTGCAATAAGATCAACGCCTGTTCCGCAAAGGTCACTGACAACAACATCTCCAACAAATATAGGAGCGTTGACTCTGACTCCTTTGATCACTTCCATTGCATCAAACATTTTTGCTTTAGGCATTCCGGTCTGTGTCCTGACAGGAAGCATCACTTCCGTTTTAGAATTGATCCTTACGGTAGTCGTCAGAACACGCAGCGGATTCGTGATCTCCGCTTTTGCGAATGCTTCTCCGCGGGGGCAGGTATTGCCTGTAACTTCCAGAGTATCTACATTGATTTCCAACTGGCAGCCCCTTGGACATTCAAGACATGTCATTTTTTTCGTTTCCATCTTTATACCTCCAAAGCTACCTCTATTTCGTCACTGGACCCTGCTGTTTCAAGTAGATCTCCCGTAAAGACAACAGACTGCATCTCACCCGGAGCCAGGTGTGTTTTCCTAAACCTCGCCAGCTCTTCGCCGTCTCTCTTTACAACGATCTCTGCCTTTGGCAAAGTTCTGTTGACTCTCAGATACAGATTGATCTTCTCCTCACCGAGGCCTTTATGTATCCTCTGGGGGACAGTGTATGTAACTCCGCCGGATGTCTTTACAGAGTAATAGTTCTCACCTTTGTCGCCGTTCAAAACATATTCCGCAGCTGCTTTCCCTGCGAACGTGGCCTCTTCTGAAACGAAGTCGACCAGGTCATGTACATGAAGAACGTTTCCGCAAGCAAACACACCATCCATGGTGGTCTCTCTGTTCTCGTATACGACTGCTCCGCGAGTGCGGGGATCCAGGTCTATTCCGGCAGATTTCGTCAGCTCGTTTTCGGGGACAAGACCCACAGACAAGAGCAACGTATCACATTCAAATTCCTGCTCCGTTCCCGGAATCGGAACCATATGGTCATCTACCGCAGATACTGTGACACCTGTTATCCTCTTGTCTCCGTGAATATCCGTGACAGTGTGTGAAAGCATAAGAGGAATATCAAAGTCATTCAGACAACGGGCAATATTTGCTCTCAATCCACTGGAGTGAGGCATGACCTCAACGCACGCCAGAACCTTTGCTCCTTCAAGTGTCAAACGTCTTGCCATAATAAGGCCGATATCGCCTGATCCCAAGATAACTACTCTTTTGCCGACCATGAAGCCGTCAATATTCATGTATCTCTGGGCCGTACCAGCTGAGAACACACCTGATGGTCTTGTTCCCGGAATCGAAATAGCACCTCTGGTCCTCTCGCGGCATCCCATAGCCAGAATAACCGACTTTGCCTGGAACGACACATATCCATCCTTCGGGTTGATAGCATGTACCGTTCTGTCCGGAGATATATCCAGCACCATGGTATCCGTTTTCGCTTCTATCTCTGTGGAAGCGACCATGTCCTCAAAACGCGAGGCATATTCCGGTCCTGAAAGCGCTTCACCAAATGTTTTTACACCAAAACCATTGTGAATACACTGATTCAGTATTCCGCCTAATTCTCTGTCTCTTTCAAGGATCAGTATCTTTCTAAGTCCGTTTTCCCAAGCAGAATATGCTGCTGCTAAGCCGGCAGGACCACCACCTATTACTATCAGATCATACATTGTTGGTGCCCTCCTTCAGTTTCCCAATCAAGACATAGCTTTCTGCTCTATCCTCCATAATCTCTGTCTCGTCGATTCCAAGTTCCCGTGCTATTATTGCCGCTACCCTTGGCGAGCAGAAACCTCCCTGGCATCTTCCCATTCCGGCATTACATCTTCTTTTTACGCCGGCGATACTGCGGGCAGGAATAACTTCGTGCAGACTGGCAACGATCTCTCCTTCAGTAACTGTCTCGCATCTGCAGATAACTCTGCCGTATCTGGGATCCTTTTTGATGAGATCGTTCTTTTCTTCAGCGCCAAGTTCCTTGAAACGGATCACTTCTCTCGTGTTGTCGAAGTCATCTTTTTCAACAAGTTCTAGACCCATTGTCTCCAGTAATTCGCAGGCATATTTACCTATTGCAGGAGAAGCAGTCAGGCCTGGGGATTTGATGCCGGCAAGGTTGAGGAATCCTTTTACAGTCTTGCTCTCGCCTATCAAAAACTCGTCAAATTCCGTGTTCGCCCTGACACCTGCAAAGTTGCGGATGTTCTCCCTGAAAGAGATGGAAGGAACGGATCTCAGAGCTGTCTTTTTGACAAAGTCCAGAGCTTTGCTTGTGTTCGCTTTATCGTCTCTTCCTGTTCCAGGTTCAGCGTTCGGTCCAACTATCAGGTTGCCATGGACGGTCGGGCCCACAAGCACTCCTTTACCCAGTTCGTTCGGACACTGGAATATTACGTGTTTCACTCTTGTCCCCTCAGATTTATCCAGCAAGCAATACTCGCCTTTGGTGGGGTTGACAGTGAATTCTTTCTCACCGATCATCTCATGAACGACATCGGAATAGACACCTGCAGCATTTACGATGTATTTACCTTTAAATGTGTTCCCGTTTTCTGCAGTAACAGTAAAAATACCGTCTTCTTTTGTAATGGCATTAACTTTGGTATTCAAGAACAGATCTGTACCGTTCTTCACCGCTACTTCTGCCATAGCAAGCGTCAGGTCCCAGGGGCTTATAACGCTTGCTGTTTTTGCGTAGAGCGATCCGCAAACTTCCTCTGAAAGATTTGGCTCTTCTTTAAGAGTCTCTTCCCGATCCAGCAAATACAGCTCAGGCACACCGTTCTTTATACCCCTGTCATAAAGCTTCTTCAGATGCTCAAGTTCTGAATCAGAAAAAGCTATGACAAGGGATCCGCAGTGTGAGATCGGAACATGAAGCTGCTCGGAGATCTCCCCTACTAATTTGTTGCCTTCGACATTAAGTCTGGCCATAAGGGTTCCCGGAACCGGGTCGTAACCGGCATGGATAATAGCGCTGTTTGCCTTCGACGTTCCAATCGCAACATCGTTTTCTGCTTCCAGTACTGCGACATTGAGCCGGTATTTTGAAAGCATATACGCTGCAGCCGCTCCGGTAACACCACATCCAATGATAATTACATCATATTCCATTAGTAATAGTCTCCCGTCTTTTAGCATATGAATGGTTTCTTTTTCTATTATATCCCACTATTTCAAAATAGGAAAAGCAAAAACACATATGGCAAAACAAAAAAGATGGTTCTATGATAAATGTTGGAGGACAAAAAACCTAGCGAAAAAAGGACAATAAAAATAGAGCATTAACAGAAAGCCAAGTAGAATGAAAGTTGACGAGACTACATTCGAAAGGAAATCTGCAATGCTCTGTTTTGATTTTATCGAGGAAATACTTGGGACTCAAGGGATAAAACTAAAAGAAGCAAAATTTAATGGAAAAAGTTTCCAAATTCATGTGGAAATGAAAAGGAAAGAGCACAAATGTCCAGTATGTGAGAAAGCGACAGACTGGATCCATGACTACAGGACACAAAGGATAAAAGCAGGAGAAGCGAACGGATATCTGCTGAACATATATTACCGAAAACGAAGATATAAGTGTCAGGAATGTGGAAAGCAGTTTTATGAAGAAAACAGCTTCGTAGGACGATATAATGAATGACAAAGATGATAATCCTAACGGTTCTGGAGCAGATACAAGAAACAAGATTATTCACAGATTTGAAAAAACGGTGTTGCTTTCGCAACACCGTTTTGAATTGAACTGTAACTAGATTATGCAGAAACAGCAACGAAGTTGACTGTTGTCTCAGCAAAGATTTTGTTCAACTCTTCAAGAGATTTACCATATGCAGAATCTACAACGAGAGCACCAGACAAAACGTCTGCTGTGATCTTGTCAGCAATTGCGAGTGCATCTGCATTAGCATTTGCTTTGTAGAACTCATTGTCTGCACATCCTGCAGCGCCTTCTGCAATACCATAAAGCTGTGTTCCAAGAACAGGTGTGCCGCCTGCATCGATTGTCTTAACAAGGTCATAAACAGGCTGTGCAACTTTCTTAAGAGCAGATGTAAGAATAACTTCTGCCTTGTCTTCCTTATCATTGTTCTTGAAAACTGCATACTGGTCGGAGTCAACACCGATATCCCATACAGTATCATCACCAGCTTCACGAAGCTCAAGAACAGCCTCGATAACACCATCGCCAGACTGTCCAGCAACACCGTGCATGATGTCTGCTTTGTAGTTGTTATAGAGAGCCTTTGTTAACTCTTTTGCCCTTGCAGGGTCGCTCCAAGGAGAGTTGCCGGCTACCCATGAATAAGCTGTAGAAGCTGTCTCGTCTGCGTACTTAACGCCTTCGACCCAACCAACCAGGAAGTCATAAAGACCTGTGTTCTCCTGGCCGCCTACCCAACCAGTAACTTTTGTAGCTGACTGGCATGCTGCGATAGCGCCGCATACGAAGTCAGACTCGTTTGCTCCGAAAACAACTGCCAAAACGTTTTTGTTTGGCTCATAACTTGTGTCAGAGCAGTCATAAAGGAAGAAAATGGTGTCAGGATAATCCAAAGACTCGTTATCCAAAAGTGCACGAACGTCTGAGCTGTAGCCAGCGACTACGATATCATAGCCATTCTGAGCTGCTTCACGAACGCCGTTAACAACGCCATCCTCACCGACCTGCTGGCAGTCATATGTAATGCCGAAGTCAGCTTTTGCTTCTTTAAGACCATTATCGCAAGAATCAGCGAAGGAGTTGTCGCCAAGAGCTGATACTACGTAGCAAACACGCAAAGGAGTTGCTTCCGGTTCAGTATTGCCAGATGGCTGATCTCCACCCGAAGGTGCTGGTTCCGGCTGCTCGTTTCCGCCACCGCATGCTACTAAAGCAAGTGCGAGAATCAGAACGAGCAA
>JAFRJM010000033.1 GCA_017432285.1 Oscillospiraceae bacterium
CGGGTCATAGTTCATGAAGATAATGCCGTCGCATCCGCCTGCGACCATGTTCTCAAGGTTGTTCTGCATCTTGGAGATCTCACCGTCATCCTGTGCGACCATGAAATCGAAGCCATGTTCATCGCAGTATTTTTTCATAACGTCTGCCATGAATGACATCGTCTCATTGGTCAGGCCGTTGGTGTTGAAGCCAAGGCAGATCTTTTCTTCTTCTTTTTTGCCACCGTCACCGCTGCCGCCATTGCTGCCACCGCCGCCGCAGGCTGCCATGGATACTGTGAGGACCAGAAGAAGGAAAATGGCCAATAACTTTTTCATCTTTTAATCACTCCTCAAATAAAATAGTAATATTGGTTGTTTACTATCATTTTGCAAAGCCATTTTGCAAAATAGATTGTAAATTCAGTATAAAATTTGGTGGTGCTTTTTTCAATGTTCAATTCGCTTAATCACCATATTTTAGGCGTTTTGTACAATCTCTTTTGTAAAAAATATACATGTTGATAATTAATAAAACGTTCATCAGCACCCACAAAACAGTCGGATAAATATCAGTCACCAAGTTTGCCCCAGATCTTGTTGCGGAAATAGTTTACTATGTATCCTTCCTTGACCATTCTTCTGTCGAACGGGCCATTGGGTCCTCTCCTTCTTCCGCCTCCGGCAGTGAATCCGCCATTAGGAATGTTAGGTCCTTCCGGATTGAATCCCGGGACTGGACCAAACGGGTGCGGACACCTTCTGTGGTATACCGGTTTTCCGTTGAGTTCGGTTATGGAAGACGTGACATCCGCGAAAGGCGGGAAATCTGCTTCGCCCTCGTCTGCATGTCCGTTAAGGATGTACTTGACTATCTCATAGTATTTGTCGATGTAGATAGCATCCCATACACCGCATCCGGCTGCTATCCTGTCATAGTACGGACGGATCTCTATAAATTTGCTCAGAATACGGAATACATGCTCTACGGGAGCATTGCAGTCCAGGAAGTTTCCGTGCACTTCATCACCAATGAACAGAATGCGAGACTTCTTATCCAAGTACTGCAGCGACCCTATAGCGTGGTTTTCTTCAGCCAGAATCTCCAACGGACGTCCCTTGAGTTCAAATACATCACCTGCATCAAGGAAGCTTACAGGATAATCCATAGGGATATCCAGTCCGAGAGCTTTCATCGGTCCAAGCTGCGCCGGATATGCTCTCGGAGACATATAAGCGACATCAAACAGATAGTTCGATGCTGTATGATCGAAGTGATTGTGTGTATTGAGAATACGGTAGATCGGCTTGTCTGTCAGCTCCTGACAGATCTTGCGGATATTGCCTGTTCCGCATCCGGAGTCTATGCAGATGGCTTCGTCGTCACCTTCGAGGACATAAGTGTAATCACCGTCGGTCAGAACCTGCCATACTCCGTCTGCAAGCTTATTGACTTTTACATACAGTTCGCTGGCAAGGCGGATATCACCTTCATAGTCCTCCAGATAAAATGTGTCCAGACAGTCGTAACTGACTGCTTTCATATTTCTTTTCCACTTCATAGTTTTTTATCTCCTTATCTCAGTATCGAGCTTGCCCCAGATCTTGTTTCTGTAATAGTTCACGATATATCCGTCTTTAACTATCCTGCGATCCCACGGGCCGTTAGGGCCAAGTCTTCTGCCCATTCCGATTGCCGGTGCTCCCCATCTTTCGATAAGCTCTCTGCCTATCGGACTGCGGGAGAATCCACGGCCAATGCTCCAAACATGCGGGCAACGACGGTGGTTGACTACTTTGCCGTTAAGCTCACTGATGGATGAAGTTACATCTGCGAAAGGCGGGAAATCCTCCTCACCTTCGTCTGCGTGACCGTCAAGAATGTATTTCAGAATCTCAAGGTATTTGTCAATGTATACTGCGTCCCAGACTCCGCATCCAGCTGCTATCCTGTCATAATACGGACGCAGCGATTCAAACTTGGAAAGAACCCTATAGACATGCTCCACAGGTGCGTAACAATCCAGAAAGTTGCCGTGTACCTCATCCCCTATAAACAGAATTCGGGATTTCTTGTCTAGGAATTGCAGAGAACCTATAGCATGATTCTCCTCGTTGAATACCTCAAGTGGACGGCCTTCAAGATTGAACACATCGCCTTCGTTGATGAATACTACTGGATAATCATCCGGGAACTCCATTCCTTTGAACAGCTCGTTTGGCCTGCACCTCCCCGGGTATGAGTTCGGATGCATATAGACCACATCGAACAGATAGTTGTTGCAAGTATGATCGAAATGGCAGTGTGTATTGATCGCACGGTATACAGGTTTGCCAGTCAGTTCCTCAGCAAATTTGCGGATATTTCCAGCGCCGTTTCCGGTGTCGATGCATACGGCCTCATCGTCTCCTTCAAGAACATATGTGTAGTCACCGTCTGTCAGAACCTGCCACACCCCGTCTGCCAGTTTCACAGGCTTGTAATACGGTTCGCTTGCGAGCTGGATATTCCCTTCGTAGTCTTCCAGATAAAGCCAGTCCAAACTGTCGAAGCTCACCGGCTCCATATTCTTTTTCCACTTCATTTCCTCTTCCTCCCCTTCTTTATATACATTAAATATTGCGCAATATTATCTGGCTTCCGGATGGCGCTCGTTGTACCACTTTCTCCAGATACCTTTGCCCTTAAGAGGAAGCAGATCTACAAATTTGTGGATAGCAACATCCCAGAAATCCCAGGCATGTACGCCGTCCCAGTCCTCAAACTTTACGTACTCACTCATTCCATTCTCTTCAACAAATTTCCGGAATGCCTTGTAGTGCGTAAATGTAAAGTCCTGCCTTCCGCATGCATCATAAATGAGCGGCATAGGGTATCCACTGTCCTTGAGCTTGAGGAAGTTGTTCCATACATCCTGATATGTGCCCGGGATATTCTCCATCGGACCAGTGGAATATTTAATCATCTTCTCGCGGAAATCTTCCGGCATGGTGAGCGGGAAGACCATCGGATCAGGTGGACCTACGGAAAAGATTCCAATCGCTCCATATTTGTCCGGGTTGGCAAATCCAAGTTTGGCTGCTCCGTTGCCTCCCATGGACAGACCGGCGATAAAGTTGTCCTCCCTCTTGTCTGAGAGCGGGAAGTGCTTGCGCAGGAATGCAGGCAGTTCCACTGTGATGTAGGTGTAGTAGTTGTCACCGGTGACCATGTCGTTGTAATGGCTGTTGTCACCGTCAACAGATACCACTGCAAATTTGTTCAGCATCGCCAGTTTCTCGATGGCAGAATACTGCGGCCACTCCATGAAGTTACCGCTATGGCCGTGCAAGAGCCACAGTGTCTGGAACTTCTCGCCTGGTTCCACCATGTCTTCATATTCCGTACCTACGGGCAGGTAGAGATTAACATCAACATACCCGTTCAGGTTCTTGGAAAAGTGAATAAGATGAAAACTCATATTTCTCTCCTTTCATTATCTAGCTTCCGGATGACGCTCGTTGTACCACTTGCGCCATATTCCTTTATCCTTCAGGGGCAGCAGATCAACAAACTTGTGAACAGCCACATCCCAGAAATCCCAGCAGTGGACACCTTCCCATTCCTCAAAGATCACATCGTCCTCACGGCCGTTATCCCTGACGAACTTCTCAAAATCCTTCATGCCTCCGTACACAAAAGGCATATCTTTTGTACCGCAAGCGACATAAATAAGCGGTTTAGGGATGCCGTTCTCACCGAGTCTGAGGAAATTACCCCAGATATCATTCGGGCCGCCGGGCAGCATGCTCTCCGCCTTGACGATATATGTCAGCTGACGTTCCTTCTCTTCAGGTGTGGCAGCTTCAAATGACGCTATAGGATCAGCAGGACCGCCTGAAAATACACCAATAGCGCTATATTTGTCCGGATTCGCAAAACCTATTTTTGCTGAACCATGACCACCCATTGATAGTCCGCATATAAAGTTGTCTTCTCTCTTATCTGACAACGGGAAATGTTTGCGCAGAAAAGCGGGAAGCTCTTGTGTGATATATGTGTAATAGTTATCTCCATTAGGCATATCGTTGTACATGCTATTGTCTCCGTCAACAGAAACAACTGCGAACTTGTTGAGCATGGCCAGTTTCTCTATCGCAGAATACTGAGGCCACTCCATGAAGTTCCCTTTACCTCCGTGCAATATCCACAGAGTCTGAAACTTCTCGCCCGGCTCGACCATATCTTCGTATTCTGTGCCTACCGGAAGATAAAGATTTACATCGACATAGCCATTAAGGTTCTTGGTAAAGTGAATCAGGTGAAAACTCATTGACTATTCCTCCTATCTGGCTTCCGGATGTCGCTCGTTGTACCATTTGCGCCATATACCTTTATCTTTTAGCGGGAGCATATCCACAAACTTGTGAACAGCTGCATCCCAGAAATCCCAGCAATGGACGCCTTCCCACTCTTCAAAGATGACGTCATCTTCACGACCATTCTCTTTTACGAATTTCTCGAAATCTTTCATTCCGCCATAAACGAAAGGCATATCCTTAGTGCCGCATGCAACATAGATAAGAGGCTTGGGATCCCCGTTCTCCCCGAGTCTGAGGAAATTGCCCCAGATATCATTCGGACCTCCAGGCTGCAGACTATCTGCCTTTAGGAAATAAGTCAGCTGTCTTTCTTTTTCTTCCGGTGTCGAGGCTTCAAATGCAGCTACAGGATCTGTAGGACCACCGGAGAAGATGCCGATAGCACCATATTTATCCGGATTTGCAAAGCCTATCTTAGCAGAACCATGCCCGCCCATTGACAACCCGCAGATAAAGTTGTCTTCTCTCTTATCTGACAGCGGGAAATGTTTGCGAAGAAATGCAGGCAGTTCCTGTGTGATATAGGTGTAATAGTTGTCTCCGTTTGGCATGTCATTATAACCGCTGTTGTCCCCATCGACGGATACTACTGCGAATTTGTTTAGCATTGCCAGTTTCTCTATCGCGGAATACTGAGGCCACTCCATGAAGTTTCCTGCTCCGCCGTGAAGAATCCATAGCGTCTGGAACTTCTCGCCTGGTTCTACCATATCCTCATATTCCGTTCCTACAGGAAGGTAGAGATTAACATCGACATAGCCATTAAGATTCTTTGTGAAATGAATGAGATGAAACGACATTCTTAGCTCCTTTCTCCCTATCTTGCTTCAGGGTGCCGCTCGTTATACCATTTTCTCCAAATACCTTTATCTTTAAGGGGCAGCAGGTCCACGAATTTATGAACTGCTACATCCCAGAATTCCCAGTTGTGCACACCGTCCCAGTCCTCGAAAATGACATCGTCTTCCCTGCCATTCTCTTTTACGAATGCCTTGAATTCGGTGTATGGTTCAAAAGCGAAGTCCTGTCTGCCGCAAGCATCATAGATAAGAGGCATGGGGTATCCGCTATCTCTCAGTTTGAGGAAATTGCCCCATGTATCATTGAATCCGCCAGGTTTCATAGTCTCTTCTTTATACTGGTAACGGAGAGCCCTTTCTTTTGCTGCATCGTCCATATCCTCAAATCTCTGAAGCGCATTGTACGGTCCGGAGGAAAAAATACCTATAGCTCCATATTTGTCAGGGTTGGTGAATCCGATCTTGGCTGCACCGTTGCCACCCATTGAAAGACCTGCAATAAAGTTATCCTCTCGCTTATCCGATAAAGGAAAATGCTTGCGCAGGAATGCAGGAAGTTCCTCAGTGATGTAGGTGTAATAGTTATCCCCGTTAGGCATGTCATTATACATGCTGTTGTCACCGTCAACAGATACCACTGCAAACTTGTTCAGCATGGCCAGTTTTTCAATAGCGGACAGTTGTGGCCATTCCATAAAGTTACCAGCAAATCCGTGAAGAAGCCAAAGTGTCTGAAACTTCTCACCGGGCTCCACCATGTCTTCATACTCTGTGCCAACTGGCAGATAAAGATTGACATCTTCGTAACCGCGAAGATTCTTTGTGAAATGTATCAAATGAAAACTCATTCTTTTTCTCTCCTCCTGTAATTTAATCAGCTTTGTCCAGCAAATTGTTGCTTATTTGAACACATCTTTTTCAATACAAGACCTCTTCTGATTTAAGTATATGACTTGCCCACTTCCCCCTACAATGCTTCCCAAATACAGCCATTCATTTTTGTTGACTTGAACAATTTGAAGCCCCGATATTGTACATTTTGCAAAAAGACTATACCGTTACTTTTCAGTATTTAACAGTGCATAAAAAGGGCTGTCTCTCGACAGCCCTTAAATGTTATTTTGCTATATTATAGTTTATTTATCGATGTACTGTGAGTACTCTTCAATGTTGTCCTCTGTGACGAATTTCAGTCCGTACCAGTTCTCCTGAGGATATCCGAAGTCCTCGCCTGTGACTGCTGAATGCAGGCACTCGATCATTCCGGTCGGGATGTAGTCTTTCAGTCCGAGGTCGATCGTTCCTCTGTAGACGCCCTTGCCCTGCTTTGCCTGATAGATCAGGTTCAGCTCGATGTCGGTTGCGTCTGTTGAGAAAACGCCATACTGGCTGATATCTTTGCCCTGACCAGTGAGGTCGCCGTACCAAGACTCTGCAACACCAGTTACTGCAGCACCTGCAATAGAGGTGAAAACGTGGATGTCAGGGTGTGCTGCCAGAAGGCCTGCATATGTAGCCAAAACGTCGCCGTTAGCGATAGGTGTACGATATACGATACAGCCGTTCTTGCAGTTATCCTGGAATCCGTCGCAAATGCCGTCTCCACGGTCGATCATGAACTGGATGGTATCCGCTGAAAGGAATCCGATCTCAACATCCTTGATCTCCGGGATAGCTTTGTTGACCCACTCTGCACCCATCTTGCCGATTGCATAGCCGGTGTCATAGTTGGACATGTGCCAGCAATAGTCGCAGACATCTGAATACTCGTCATATGATACGAATTTGATGCCTTTCTCTTTAAGCTCGAGAACGACCTTTTCCATCGCTGGCGGGTCATAGTTCATGAAGATAATGCCGTCGCATCCGCCTGCGACCATGTTCTCAAGGTTGTTCTGCATCTTGGAGATCTCACCGTCGTCCTGTGCGACCATGAAGTCAAAGCCATGCTCATCGCAGTATGCTTTCATAACATCTGCCATGAATGACATCGTCTCATTGGTCAGGCCGTTGGTGTTGAAGCCAAGGCAGATCTTGTCTTCTTTGCCACCATCGCTACTGCCGCCATCGCCGCTGCCGCCATTGCTGCCACCGCCGCCACAAGCTGCAAAAGAGAATGCCATGACAAGAAGAAGAACTAATGCCAATACTTTTTTCATTTTGCCTCTCCTAAAAAATTAAATGGTAAAATCCATAAGATACACTTTATAAGAATGTTTTATAAAATGTATTACTTTTACATTTTCAGTATATGTTCTGTATAATACCTCTTCAATAATTAAATTGTGCTTTATCCATAAATTCGTAGACTTGTATAATCATAAATATGGTTATTTGTCATAATGACAACGAAAAATTACAACTTTCTAACAAATTGCATCCTTTTTCTGTGGCAAAAATATCCGGAGAAGAAACGCTTTCTTCTCCGGATGCTAATAATACTATTGATAATTTGAGAACAATACTTTATTTATCGATGAACTGTGAATACTCTTCAATGTTGTCCTCTGTGACGAATTTCAGTCCGTACCAGTTCTCCTGAGGATATCCGAAGTCCTCACCTGTGACTGCTGAGTGCAGGCACTCGATCATTCCGATCGGGATGTAGTCTTTCAGTCCAAGGTC
>JAFRJM010000008.1 GCA_017432285.1 Oscillospiraceae bacterium
CATGTGTTAGGCGCGCCGCCAGCGTTCGTCCTGAGCCAGGATCAAACTCTCTATTCGTTTGTATCTTATCGGACCTTTCGGTCCGCTAAAGTCAAGCTCATTACGACGTTAACGTCTTTAATTTACTTGTTTTGCACAGCTCTCCGCTGTGCTGACAAGGGTTTTGCACTTCGTGATATTGTTTAATTTTCAAGGTCCAAAGTGTGCTGCCCTTTTTGGGCCGCACGACAGATTATATCAGTACGTAATATAGGTGTCAACACCTTTTTTGTTACTTTTTCAAGGAAACTTACAACGGCCCCTAGCGTGTCATAAAATCGCAGATTATGCCTTAAAAATAATGCGTTCTTCCTCTTGCTTTTTGCCTAGATTATCCGCTGTTTTTCTCATTTTTTTGTTGAATAACACAGCGCTTATCAAAGCAGTGAATGGTATTGTCAGAAGGATAGTGGAAGCACCGAT
The DNA here is from genome assembly GCA_017432285.1 of Oscillospiraceae bacterium. Classification (GTDB taxonomy): domain Bacteria; phylum Bacillota; class Clostridia; order Oscillospirales; family Ruminococcaceae; genus RUG11783. The sequence continues at coordinate 463 of JAFRJM010000008.1, forward strand.
TAGCATGTCCAAAAGTTGCAAAATCACCACTTCAAGATTGAGAAGATCAAGCACCGATGATCGATATGCGAACAGCAGCAAAACAGTCGATAAGCTTGAGCCAATATAGGCAAGGATCAGCGTACTTATCTGAGTGCCGAGGATATCTCTCCCTATATGGAATCCTGAATACAGCAAATCTTTAAACCTGCTCCCAGCCGTTTCCTGAGATACTTCCCATACCGAAGTCGCTACAGACATCGATACGTCTAAAGTCGATCCCAGCGCCCCAATAAGTGTCGCTGCAAATACGATAGCGCGCATGTCGATCGCTTCTCCAAGAAGCGCGACCACATACATGTCTTCTTCTGATGCGAATCCGGTGATCTTCATCAATGAGTTCATAAACAACGAGAGAACTGCAGCAAGAGCAACACCGCTTATGCTTCCGATCATGGAAGCTACCGATTTCTCATTGAAGCCTCCGACATATAGTGGGGTAATTACGATCGAAAACACGCACACCAGTATGGTCCACAGATATACGTTTAATCCTGACAGAATAGCAGGAACAAACACTAAAAAAACTGCCGCGATGGTAAACCCTAGTGCAAGTGTGGTTGCAACACCTTTAAGCCCTGCAAACAAAACAAGAAAGATCAAGATTGCTGCCAGCAATACAGCTATCCATTTGATCCGGAAATAATTCCCAGCAATATACGTTCCCTGCCCGACATCATAGACATATATCATATCCCCTTCTTCAACGCCAAAATTACCATGGGATACGATCTTATCAAAAGACTGCAGGGCAACTACTTTTTCCCCCTTCTTTTCTCCCAGTATAATGACACCTTCAAAAGTTACATCTGTCGATGAATTGGAAAAGGTTCCTGCATACGCATCATCTGTTGAAGATACATCAACAACATCTGTGACTTTTACCAGGTACGTTGCATATGAATACCCTGTCTGGCTGTTGAACATGTTTGCATCTCTGGATGTGTATAAATATGCTGCTGTAATCAGCACAACGCATACCGCAGTCAATATCAGATATCTTTTAACTTCTTTCCAATCCATTCTTTACTTCCTAATATACTTGCCGCTGATGAGCGGGATATAAGCAAATAATCCTACAACGCCTGTCACAAAATACAGGATAGGATTAAGGCCAAAATGATTTATCAGGAAAGAGCCTATTTGAGGGCCAATGATCATAGGCAGCAGGACAACGAATACCATCCTTACCCCTTCAAATCTTCCTCTTGAATCTTCAGGAGTCAGGTTCTTGAACATAGCGGTAGCAGTTACGGTCATCAGGAAATAGCCTACATAAAGGAAGATGCGTGCAATGATGATCACTACTATGTTCTTGGACATCCCATGCATCGCCGCTCCTACAAAAAACAGGATAGGAGAAATGGCCAGACCCTTCGCCCCGTTGTCAGAATCCACGAGTTTGCCTCCGATAAAACTGGCTGCAACTATGAACGGAAGCGCGCCTGCAGTAAGCAGTGTTGCGTACGTTTTAGGAACTTCAAGGTAATTGTTTGCATAAATCATTTCATACGCGTAGCTGACCTGGAACCCGATCGCAAGAATGCAGAATGCAGACAGTATCAAAAACAGTTCTCTGTTATCTGTCCGTGATTGCTTCCCGAAAGCAGATAAAATGTCCTTTATTATATTTTTGTTCCGGCTTTCATCAGGTTTGAGATCGTCACCTTCAGTAATCCACCCTCCAACGATCAGACCGACGACTGAAACCAGCGCACCGACACCTATGAAAAACGTGTGGTATCCGAATGAATCAATGATCGCTCCGGCTCCTACCAGGATAACTCCTGACACCAACGGTGCTATCTGCACTATAGCAGTGATCTTCCCTCTGTTTGATTCATCGGAAATGTCAGTCGTCCATGCGTTGTAACAGGCATCATATGCCGTTGAACCGAAGAATGTCATTACGCAGTCGATAATAACAACTGTCAGTGCGGCTGCCAGTTTGTTAGGCATCACTTCAGCCAAGATGATAGCTGCTGTAAAGAAGCCCCAGATCACATACCCATATCTGATGAACGGCTTTCTCTTTCCTTCCCGGTCTGAAAAAATGCCTACCATGAATGTCGTCAGCGTGGCAACCAAAGCGCTTGCTCCGTTCATCAACGCGATCGGCCATGTTTCTGTTGTGATTACGTCATACGTGTAAGTGTTGAACCAGGAATTTTCAAGTCCCCATGCGATCTGGCCCAGAACACCAAGTATCACGACAATAAGAATAATTCTTCTGTTATTCTTTTTCTCCATATCTCAAGCCTCCTTGATGGCTTTATTCATATAATTCAGGACTTTCTTTTTGTCCCATGACCACTGCGGTTCAATCAGAAGTTTCTTCGGACCGTCTCCCGTGAAACGGTGCACTACCGTTCGAGCCGGCAAAACTTTAAGGCAATCAATAACAATCTCTGTGTATTCTTCCAGAGTCAGGATGTGAAACGGATTCTCCTCATATTCTTTTGCCAGGTCAGTTCCCTTTAAAACATGAAGCATCTGCAACTTGATCCCGTCCAGTTCCGGATCCAAAGATGATAGATATCTTACTGTACCCAGCATGTCTTCTTTTGACTCGCCCGGGAGTCCCAGGATCACATGAACTATAACGGAAAGTCCTGCTTCTTTCAGGCGTCTGTACGCGTCCTCAAACACAGGCAATTTGTATCCCCTGCGTACTTTTTCTGCGGTCTGTTCATTTATCGTTTGCAGCCCCAGTTCGACCCAGACAGGTTTTTTCTTGTTCAGGGAAGAGAGAAAATCGACCATGTCCTGTTCAAGGCAATCCGGCCTTGTCCCTATCGATAAGATAGCTATTTCAGGCTGATCAATCGTCTTGTTAAACAGTTTTTTCAATCTTTCCTGATCACCATAGGTGTTTGTAAAGGACTGATAATATCCAATGAATTTCCTCGCATTTGTCTTGGCCTGAATCCGTTGTTTCCCCGCCTCTATCTGTTCCCTGACAGGAAGGAATGCTGGAGAAAAATCTCCTGAGCCGCTTCCGGAGCAGAAAGTGCATCCCCCTGTTCCTAAGGTTCCGTCTCTGTTCGGACATGTGCAGCCCGAAGTTAAGGAAATGCGGTAAAGCTTTTCCCCATACTGCTGTTTCAACACCTCAGATAATGTCCTTATCTCCATATCAAGTCGGCCTTTTTGTCAACGTCTAAACCACATATAGCCCGCGGGCTATCGCTCTTTCCTGTTCAGCATAAGTACCCGGATCTCTGTCTGAAAGGCGTAGTTCCCGCTTGCCATCCATCAGTATCTGCGCTGATCCTCCGCCATCCAGATGAACGGCATTTTTAACTCCAAGTTTTTCACAGATGTCTGCGGTCTCTTCCAGTGTCGCTCCGGTACTGTCTTCTCCTTCTTTATAACCAAACTTTCCCGCTCCCTCCAGCCAGATTAGAACCGGAAGGCCTTTTTCATCTGCTCCTAGTACCATCCGCGGCGCTCTGTACTTCCTGCCGTTAAGACGGTACAGTGTGGGCGGAAACATGGGTTGCCAGAATCTTGTCACAGAAAAGAACGGAGATATGTAATCCTCTGTCTTCTTTCCATCAACTATAACGCTGTTGCCTACTTGTATCCCAAAAGAGATTCCCTCCAGCTTTCCGAAACTGACTTCTTCGTTCGATCCGTGTTTTATCCTTCGATCTATATGCACGATGAAACCTCCTGACGGGATCTGGCAGTTTCCTCCATCTCTCCAGGCTATTATCCGGTTTCCTCTTATCACGATATCCGTGCCACCTTTGGGAGACCTTCGAAGCCTTGGTCTGTCACACAAAACCGCATTCTTGCCGTGTATATATTCTGTTCCATCTACTATGACTGAGATTTCCTCAAGTGATATCCTCCTGACTGATACCTTTCCCGCGTCGTCTACGAGCAACGCTTCCCTTCCAAACATCGGCGGTGAAATGACCGTCTCGTCTTTGACACAGAGCCCAAAAGGAGTGCCTACAGCATCATAAACTGTCGAACAATCCGTAGGATCCATGACAAAAAACGATGCGTTCGCTTTCAGTTTTACTTCCTTATACGACTCGGTGAGGAATCCTGAGATATCGTCTACAGGAAGTATCATGACAGAATCCCGCTCTCCTTTTGCAGTGAACAGATCGCCTCTGTTCTTCAGAGTATTATATAAGTTTTCAGCATCTTTACTGAGAAATATCATGTTCCCTTTCTTTTCCCTGATGCCTCTCTTGAACAATATTGCAGCACAGCAAAGCCTGTCTGCCACCGTTCCGTACTGTTTGTCTTCCATCGGGCAATGCACATCTACATCCTCCGGAAGTCTGAACAGGATCACTCTTCCGAAAAGCTTGGAATATTTTCTGACAATATAGTTCCCGTAAAGCTCACACAGTTTTGTAAAACCCTGAGGAGAAGGTTCCGGCTGAAGGAAATTAAGCGCCGTCCAAGAATCCAGAGAGACTCGTTGCACTCTCTGGATTCCCCCGTCTTCATGTTCAAATGTAAATATTTCAGATCTCATTCAAGGTTTCGGCACTGTTCAAGGAGCGTGATGATAGGCAGATGCTGCGGACATACGCTTTCGCACTGTCCGCACTGCAGGCATTCACTTGCCTTGCCTTTACCGGCAGTAACTATTGCGTACTCGCGTTTTGTACGGAACTCCGGGCTGCCTTTCTTACGGTTCTCAACCGTAAAGATATCCGGAATCGGGATCCCCATCGGACAACCTTTGGTACAATAACGGCACCCGGTGCATGGGATGGATTTGTCAGCGTCAAACGCGGCCTGAGCTTTTTTGATGACTTCCTCTTCATGCTCCGTTAGAGGCTTGAAGTCCTTCATGAAACTCAGGTTGTCCTCCATCTGGGCAATATTGCTCATTCCGCTGAGAACTGCCAGAAGATTGTCTTTGCTGGCAACGAAACGGATCGCCCATGATGCATAAGACATTCCGGTTCCTTCGCTGTCAAAGATCTCTTTCACTGGATCGATAGGATCTGCCAGGATCCCTCCTTTTACCGGTTCCATGACTGTGACAGGCTTTCCGTGCGCTTTGCATATCTCCCAGTTCCTGCGTGAGGCAACGCCGGGGTTCTCCCAGTCAGCATAGTTGATCTGCAACTGGACAAAGTCCACATCAGGATGCAGCGTCAGCAGCTCTTCCAGCAATTCCGGATCCGCATGGAAGGAAAAGCCATAATGCCTGATCTTTCCTTCTTCTTTCAGCTGCTTCACAAAATCCCACAGATGGTACTCATCATAGAGTTTATATGTGGATCTCTGAATGGCATGCAGAAGGTAATAGTCAAAATACCCTGCACCGCTTCTCTCCAAACTTATATCAAATTCCTTTTTCGCCTGCTCTTCGCTTGAAACTCCCATGACCGTACATTTCGTAGCCAATGTGTAAGTGTCTCTGGGATACCGTTTTACCAGAGCTTCCTTGATGGCTTCCTCTGATCCGGGATATGCATAAGCAGTATCAAAATAAGTTCCGCCCGCTTCGATAAACAGGTCGACCATTTTAGCTACCTGTTCAACGTCAATAGTCTGATCGTCAAGTCTCGGCAGACGCATAAGTCCAAATCCAAGTTTCAGTTTATTCTCTATTTCCATTTTCTTTTTCCTCTCTTTCTTATAATATTATACATTATATAAAAGAGGGTATGTATATCCTTAATCCAAAGCGATGCCATGTATAATGATATATAATTAATAATGTATGTTAATTCACAAAAGGGAGATTTTTATCATGAGATCCAGATGGTACAAAAACGCAATCGTTTATCAAATATACCCGTTCAGCTTTATGGATTCAAACAACGATGGATGGGGAGATATCGAAGGAATAATCTCAAAACTGGATTATATCAAGAATCTTGGTGCAACTGCTATCTGGTTCTCACCGCTTTATTCCTCTCCGGATTACGACTACGGTTACGATATAAGCGATTATAGGAATATTGATGAAAAATTTGGGAGCATGCAGTCTTTCGATACGCTTCTGGACGAATGTCATAAGAGAGACCTAAAAGTGATCATGGACATGGTCATCAACCACACCTCCATTGAACATGAATGGTTCAAAAAAGCTATTGAATCTCCCGATTCACCATACAGGGACTATTACATCATCCGCAAAGGCAAAAAAGAGAACGGCAAGCTCCTTCCTCCGTCCAACTGGGATTCTTCTTTCACCGGATCAGCCTGGGAACAGATCGGTGACAGCGAAGACTTCTATCTTCACCTGTTCTGCAAAGAACAGCCTGACCTGAACTGGGAAAATCCTGAAGTCCGCAAAGAGATAATCGACATTCTTAACTTTTGGCTCGATAAAGGCGTAGACGGGTTCCGCTTCGATGTTTTCAATATGTTCTCTAAAGTCTATCCGATACAGGACGATATCGATAAAAAGACTTTCCAGACAGGTGCCAAATACTTCGTTGACGGCCCAAGGATGCACGAGTTCCTCAAAGAGCTGAATGAGAAATCCCTCTCCCTCTATGACATATATACAGTCGGCGAATCCTATATACCGAGCGAAGAAAACGCCCTCGCATATGTAGATGAACGCAATAACGAACTTGATACTATCTTCAACTTTGCACATCTGGAATCCGATAACATCAAGGGACTGAAGTTCTTCTGGAAGCCGTTCAACCTCCTGCAGTTCAAGAAAGGTCTTCTCAAACCGCAGGCGGACAATTACATGAATGGATGGAACACGCTGGTCCTGGAGAACCACGATAATCCCCGCTGCGTTAACCGCTTCTCCATAGATACAAAACGCTACCGCTATGAAGCAGCGACTATGCTTGCTACTATAACCTTTATGGGGTTCGGAACACCTTTCATCTATATGGGTCAGGAAATAGGCATGACGAACTGCGATTTCCGCAGTATCGATGACATGAAAGACCCGGTAAGCCACTTTGTATATGACCTTATGTGCAGTTACCATATGCCAAAGAAGCTGGCTTACAGCTTTATCAAGTACGGAGCAAGAGACCATGCGAGGGTCCCGATGCAATGGAATTCATCTGTGAACGGAGGCTTCAACAGCGGCCACGAACCATGGCAGTGCGTCAATCCGGCTTACAAGGATATCAATGTCGAGGCTGACCTTGCGAGCGACAGGTCTATCTATCGCTTCTATCAGAAGCTGCTTGAGATCAAGAAGACGAATGAGATCGCTATATATGGTGCCACACGCGAGTATGATCACGAAAACAAGAAAGTGATCGCATACAGCAGAAGATATATGGGAGACAAACTTTTCGTCGCAGGAAACTTCAGCAAAAAAACGGCAAATTACAAATTGCCGGATTGGGTAAATCCATCAAATATCCTTTTGAACAATTACCCTGCCCTTGCGGTCAAAGACGATGTGATCATTCTTAAACCATATCAGGCTGTGGTATTCAACTGATCTCCAACAAACATCAAATAAATGAGCTCTGCATTATTCAAACGCAGAGCTCATTGTTTTGTAATGCTGTATTCTATACAACTTTCACGGCCAGACTTTATCCACTTCCTTAAATCCGATATAGTCCATAGCCTCGCATATAACTGAATCCCAAGCTTTCCAGTTGTGGACTCCATGGTATGTCGACAAAGTATAGTTGAAAGGATTGCCTTTGTATCCCAGGAACTTTTTCTTCATGACTTCGCTGTGGCGAAGAAGATCAGTCTCTTCCAGTCCGCAGTAATGGTAGAGGATCGGATATGGACCGCCGTTGGCGACTATGCGGTCTGCCTTGACGTAGCAGTCGTACTCAGTTCCTTCAAGATTAGGGAAAATGTCTCCATAGATGCGTTTCATTGCGCCGAGCCACTGAGGTGGCATCCTCCCCGAGTCATACTGTTCATGGAACATGTCGTTCGGCCAGTTCGCCGATGAAAGACAGATGATACCGCTGTACTGATCCGGTTTCGACAGTCCCAAAGAAAGCGCTCCCAATCCGCCCATGGAAAGACCGCCGATAGCAACATCTTCGCGGCGGGTCGAACACCTGAAATACTTGCTGCAGACTTCAGGCAATTCTTCGGTAATGAAAGTGAAGTATCTCAGTCCGTCTGCCATATCATTGTAAAAACTGAATTCCCCATCCGGCATCACAACTGCGATATCTCTCATGAGTGCGTACCTCTCGATGGAGGTCTGATTCATCCATGTTGCATAGCTGTCGCTCCATCCGTGAAGCAGATAAAGAGTCTTCCAGCCATTTTCCGGAGCATCGATCTTTTCCGGAAGAACGACATTGAATGTTGTCTCTCTTCCAAGAACTCTGGAACGGTAATTAAAAGTCAGATTTGCCATAGCAGTTCTCCTCTTCGATAAGCCGTACACGGCATTTTTGTTTCTAAATAATAGTATAACTAAAACGTAGACAAATAAAATCATTATCTGCTCTTTGTATCTTATAAGTGTTCTATTCAACCGCAAAGAATAATATAATGAAAATAACATATTATGAAGAAACGAAAGGGACAGCCTATGAAAAAAGTGTTGAAAAGAGTATCCCCGGAATCCCAGGGCATCTCGTCTGCCAGGACTGAGCAGCTTCTGAGGGAGCTTCATTCTTTTGACAATGAAGTACACGGATTCCTTCTTGCTGTAAACGGCAAGGTCATCTGTGAATCCTTTACCTACCCGTACAGGCCGAACATCCCCCATTCATGCCATAGCCTCGGAAAAAGCTATACTGCAACCGCAGTTGGTCTTGCTGTGACACAAGGTCTTGTCTCAGTCGAAGATCTTCTAATTGATATTTTTGCAGATGAGATAAAGGCATTTGGCATAGATGTCAAACCCGGCATGGAAAAAGTTCGTGTGAGAGATCTTCTCAGCATGTCATCGGGAACAAAAGGCATGCCTGCCCTCAATGACCTGTGGTTCGAGAACTTTCTCTCAGCAGAGATAGTACATGAACCCGGCACAACGTTCCTTTATAACACCACCGGCGCTTCCATGCTTGGAGCGATCGTCGAAAAAGTGACCAGAAAGGATATGGTCACTTTCCTGAAAGAATCCCTGTTTGACGAAATAGGCATTGATGAGGATGAGATAATCTGGCAGAAGTTCGCCGATAACCGCACAGCGGAACCGGGGCTCTGCGCTACTACCGAAGCAAACCTCCGTCTTGGCATGCTTTACGCAGACAGAGGGCGTGCATATGGCAAACAGCTGATAGACCCGTCATGGATGGATGAAGCTCTCAGCGTCCAGGTAGAGAACGGCCCGGTACACGGTGCAGACAATGCGTCTTCCGGTTATGGTTGGCAGCTCTGGATGAACACAACTCCAGGCACAGTCCGTTTTGATGGCGGACAGGGTCAGCTAGACATAATCTGGCCTGACAAACACGCAGTAGCAGCTATCCATCAGTCCGGACGGGATCCGCAGGGATGTGACAACACCGTCAACGCTATTCTCAGATTTATGGAAGAGATCTCTGACAGTCCTCTGCCGGAAGATCCTGAAGCATTCAGCTCATTGATAGAATATGCTTCCACCAGAGAAGTCAAAGCCCTTGAACCATCCGCAATCCCGGAAAGCGCCAATGACCTGTTCGGATCCTATCTGCTTACGGAAGGCTCTTTGATCCCATACATAGAAGTAGCCCCGATGAATCATGACTTCTGGTACCTGTTCCATGACAGATCTGTAAATCCGGAAGCAGTGACAGTCGAGCTGCGTCCTAAAAACGATGCGGTGATGCTTACTCTGAACCGCGACAAGAGTTTCCTTTGCGGTCTTGACGGCAAGTGGATACTGCAGGATGTCACCGGACCGCTTAAAGGTCTTACCAAAGTTGCATGCTGTGCCCAGTTCAATGAAGACGGAAGCCTCCGCATAATCCTCAAGTGGCTCAACGGCTGGTCTGTGTCCGATATCCTTCTCCGCAAAGGAGACCGTCCCGGAGATCTGCTGCTTACGAACACCAAAGATATGCTGCATGAATATCTGCCGCCTGTGATTCATGAATGCAAAGGACGCAAGGTGCGTATCTGATCAAACAGTCATGATCCAGTGCAATACACATCTTATTCCAAGTACAGGAGAATGCTATGGACTCAAAGTATGAACCGCTATTCACACCGTGGAAAGTCGGAAACGTAGAGATCAAGAACCGCATCGTAATGGTCCCCATGGAAGGAACAAATATGATCCAGTGGGAAGCAAAGACCGGATACGTTAAAGGGATCGAGGAATTCTACCGTGACCGCAAAGACAACAATATCGGCTTGTTCATCCCAGGCCTCATCCCGCTGATCAGCATCGTCGGGGAGAAATGGGTGTACAAACATCCGGAGGTTTTTGAACCTGTAAAACCGGTCATTGAGGAAATCCATCAGAGCGGTGCAAAGATCTTCTTCCAGCTCAGCGCAGGCGCCGGACGTTCAATGATCCTCCCCACTCTTCTAAAACCTTTTGTAAAAAAAGGAGTTCTTAAGACCTTATCCTCAAAAGTGATAATGTCAAAGTGGTGGTGGTCCGCACCTGATCCTGATGAACCAAATGTCTGGGATCCTGATGTTAAGATGGACCTTTTCACTTCAGAGATGATCAGCCAGTTCATCTATGCTTTCGGACAGACAGCAAAACTGTGCAAAGATGCCGGTGTCGATGGTGTGGAGATACATGCCGTCCATGAGGGATATCTGCTGGATCAGTTCGCCATGCAGTATACCAATCACCGCGATGACGCGTACGGCGGCAGCCTCGAGAATCGGCTTCGTTTCGCATGCGAGATAGTAAAAGAGATAAAGAAGGTCTGCGGCGATGACTTCCCGGTGTCACTGCGCTATTCCGTCTGTTCCATGACGAGAGGCTTCAATCAAGGCGCAGTTCCTGGAGAGATCTTTGATGAAGTCGGGCGTTCGATGGCTGAATCCGAAAAGGCCATCAAGATCCTCGAGGAAGCAGGATATGACCTGTTCAACTGCGATAACGGAACATATGACGCCTGGTACTGGGCTCATCCTCCAGTATATGCGCCATTGAACATAAACCTCTCCTATGTAGAGCATATAAAGCAATTCACATCAAAACCTGTAGTATGTGCGGGACGCATGCAGCCGGATGCTGCAGCCGAATCCATCGCCGCAGGCCGCATCGATGCTATGGGCGTAGGCCGTCAGCTCCTTTGCGATCCGGAATTCATCACGAAGATCAAGGAAGACCGGATTGCCGACATAAGACCATGCATAGCCTGCCACGGTGCCTGTCTCCCATTCAATGGTATGAATGGCAAAGGCACCGACATCGACCCGATGCATCCGGATATGGGACGTTGTGTCCTGAATCCGTGGACAAACAACGAGAAAAAATACTCCAAAGCTCCTGCAAAGAATCCGAAACGTATCGCAATTGTAGGCGGAGGAATAGCAGGTATGGAAGCAGCTATTCAGGCTTCCCTTCGTGGTCATTCTGTCACGCTTTATGAGAAATCAGACAAGCTTGGCGGAGTGTTCAACGCTGCCGCAGCTATGTCTTTCAAAGAAAAGGACAAGGCTCTTCTTGAATGGTACAAGCGTCAGCTGGAAAACTCAGGTGCTGAAGTCCGTATGCAGACTGAAATCACTGATCTCAGTTCACTTGATGCTGATATCGTCATCGTAGCGATAGGAGCCCATGCACGCACGTTGAACATACCCGGTGCAGAACGTGCTGTAACAGCAACAGACTTCCTGAATGGTGATGTCCAGGTCGGTGATAACGTCGGTATCATTGGCGGCGGACTTACAGGATGCGAGATAGCATATGAGCTCGCCCTCCAGGGCAAGCATCCGTTTATTGTAGAGATGACGGATTATCTGGTTGGAGCAAGAGGCATCTGTATGGCCAACTCGACTATGCTCAGAGAGCTGCTCCGCTTCCACGAAGTCCCTGCCTATCTGAATGCAACAGCGGAATCTATCACAGATGACAGTCTTGTCATCAACACAGCTGAAGGTCGGAAAACGATTCCTGCTGATTCAGTGATCCTTTCAGTGGGATATACGCCGGACAAACACTTTGAGCCTGCAGACAAAAAGAAAAAGACAGCCTCTCCTCAGTTTTTCTTCATCGGAGACTGCGACAAGGTCGGCAGCCTCAAGACTGTTGTCAAACAAGCATACGAACTTGTTCAAAAGATTTCTTACGCGTAACCAATATATTGTTTCACACAGAAATGGAGCCCTTCCTCAGGAATGGGCTCCATTTGTTAATATGATCATTTTGTGTCAGGAAACTTCAACCGTTCCGTCTTCCTTAACAGTCACTGTCATGCCGTCTTTCATGTACTCAAGGAATTCCGCACCAAGGCAGTCCACAACAGGAAGAGGTGTCCCTTCGAGCCACACATCAGAAAGTATAGCTCCGGCTGCAGCCAGTGAATCGATCGGTTCGGAAAACAGCATGCATGCCGGCTGACGGCCCATGGAACATGCGCAGTACAAGACCAGTCCTCCGGTGGTGGATCCAATCGTCTGAGGCAGACAAAGCGCTTTCCCAAACATCTGCTTTCCATATAGATCTGTATTGTTCTGGTCTCCGCATGTCGCTTTTTTATCTCCGAACTGAAGTGCCTTCTGGAAGGACGCCAGCGTATTCAGTCCGCCGTGTGAGACGAGAGCTTCTGCCGTAACATTTCCGGGTACTACCGGTCTGCCTTTAAAAGTCTTCATCTTATTTCCCTCCTTTGGTGATCTGCTCAAGAATCTCATCGTCCGTGTAATAACGGGCATTGGTGTATGTACGGAGCTTATTGCTCGACGTTATGACCGGTTTCCTCGTGCTCATGGGGTTATTCATATACATGAGCGGACATATATAGCTGGTAATAACGCCGGTCTTCTTTAGGCGGGCAGCATATGGCGTTTCACCAAAAGCCTTAAGCACATCCGGCGCAGCGGTAAACACGGTTGGGATAACGACTTGTGTATTTCCTGCAGCCTTCAGGCTGGCTTCGACCTTTTCTGTCCAGGAGATGAGCTGATTAAGACTCATGTGAGGGCATCCCATGAAACAAAGCTTCGGTTTTGCATCCTTGTTCTTCCAGATAACCGGGTAGTTATCATAGACTCTCTGAAGTTCCTGATCATCGATGACGTATACTTTGGCATCCTCGCGAATAAGTTTCTCGCCCAATTCAACCGCCTCAGGTGTGATGTTCTCTATGTGATAGAGGCCGACAGCACCGTTGGAGGCTGTAGCGGCACCGAAATCTTTAAGGTACGTCTTTGCGTCATCATCCAGTTTTCCGCCGAGCCACTTGTCCAGTCCGCGCACATACGGGACTTCCTCCATAACCTTCATTCCGACCGCAGAACCAAGCAGCTGAGCTTCCGGTTTTTTGGTTGTACGGACCTCAATGATCCAGCTGGCTTTTCTTCCCTCATCAGTCAGCAAGCCGAAAGACGGGACATAGCCAAGCACCGAACCCATAAGATCGATAATACCTGAGTTCCTGTTGCATCTTGCACCGAGGACGGAGTTCGCATAGACGACGGCGGATGATTCTGCCCATGAAAGAATATCACCTTTCTTAGGGGTGTTTCCGACCTCATCCATATAGCATGTGCAGGTAAAAGCATTCTTGTTCATAAGTCCAAGTTTTTCCAGCTGTCCCTCATAGAACTCCTGCCTTGTGAACATGAAATACTTGAAAACGATATCCTGCAGCAGGTCGCTTGGGACATTGCTGTCCATCGGACGCGGATCCATGCTGAACTGCTGTTTGGAGACAGCACCGGCATCTATCAGTTTATCCATCAGTTCATATACCGGAGCAAGAGCCTTCAGTCCGACAGATGTTACCAGGTGATTGTACTTGCTGGTGACCGGAACCATCTTGTCCGCCCCGAACACATCGCCATAGCGGACCATTGTCTCCATGACTTTGGCAAGAGTCTCGCCTTTCTCGCCGTTCAGGATAGCCTGCTGCTCTTCTGTGAGTTGCATTTTGACTTCCATCAATATTCCTCCTTATATCTTCATGGCCACATCATAGGCCCGCCAGATAACGGTGCGGAGGTTTCCGACCGACAGGCAGTCCCCTACGAGAGACACATTTTTTGCTTTTTCGAAAGCTGGTGCAGGAATGTATCCGGCGCAGCTGATAACGGAATCGCATGGTATCTCTATATCGCTTCCGTCTTTTGTTCTGCAGACAATCGAACCGTCTCTGACTTCCTTGAGAGTGGTCTCCAGATAGACCGGGACCTCATTCAGTGCGAACCATTCCCTCAGGTATGAGGAGTTAGCCAGACACACGCCTTTCTGACTTACAAGGTCATCCTTCATCTCAATAATGACTGGCTTCTTCCCCTTTAGTGCCAATTCGTATGCAATCTCGCTGCCTGTAAGTCCGCCGCCGATAACAGCCACTGTTTCTCCAACAGGCGTCCCGAGCAGGAAGTCACATGCTTCGATCATTTTCTCATAGCCGGGAACGTTCTTCAGGAAACGCGGCTTGGCCCCGGTAGCAACTATGACCGGATCGCTGCCAAACGCGGACAGATTTTTGACTTCATCATTCAGACGGACCTCGATGCCCATCTTGTCCATCTCTCTCATGTACCATGCCAGCAGGTCCCTGAGTTTTCCTTTGTACGATTCAGCGCTTGCTGCAATGAAGTTGCCTCCAAGCACGTCCGCTTTTTCGTGGATGACTGGCTCGTGTCCGCGCATTTTCAGGACTCTTGCCGCTTCCATTCCGCCTATTCCGCCGCCGATGATATGCACCGTCTTTGGCGCGTTTGTTTTCTTGATGTAGTGCTTGTTCCACTGCATCGTTTCCGCATTGACGGCACATCTTGCCAGATGCAGACTGTCAGACAGATCCTGATCATTTGGCACGCCCTTGTAGTGACACATATTGAAGCATCCGTTATGGCAGAGTATACAAGGCCTGATGTCCTCTTCCCTGTCCTCCATCATCTTTGTGACCCATGCCTGATCCGCGAGGAACTGACGGGCAAAGCCGGCTCCGTCAAGCTTACCCTCCGCGATGGCATCCGCAGCTACTCTGGGATCCAGTCTTCCTGCACAGACAACAGGGATGTCAACAAACTGTTTAATATGTTCCACATCCTCAAGGTTGCAGTTTTCTGGCATATAGATAGGCGGATGTGCCCAGTACCATGCATCGTATGTGCCGTTGTCGCAGTTTAGCATATCATACCCGGCATCCTGAAGATACTTTGCAGCGCGTTCAGATTCCTCCATATCTCTTCCTACTTCTACATATTCCTCACCAGGGAGCGCGCCTTCACGGAACCCTTTTGTCTTGGAAACCACGCTGTAGCGCAGAGAGACCGGGAAATCATCACCGCATGTCTTCTTGATGGCCTTGACGATCTCGACCGGGAAACGATATCTGTTCTCAAAAGAACCGCCGTATTCATCTGTACGTTTATTGACATATTTCAGAGTAAACTGATCCAGCAGATACCCTTCATGCACTGCGTGTATCTCTACACCGTCCACTCCTGCATCCTTGAGCAATTTTGCTGTCTGAGCAAAAGCATCTATGAACTCCTGAATCTCCTCTTTCGTCATTTCCCTCGACGGGATCTTGTCTGACCATCTGTTAGGAGACGGGCTGGCACTTGCAGTTATCTTGTCCAGATCCATCACCGGCTTGCTCACAGCTCGAAGGACCGGATTTGTATACAGTTTCTCCATCATCTCACTGACTGTGAATGAACGTCCGAAACCTGCTGTAAGCTGGACGAACAGTTTCGCTCCAGTCTTGTGGAATTCAGGCATCCACGCCTTCAGGTCATCATACATCTTTTTCTTCTTATGCAGCCACTGCCCGAACATAGGGTTGTACACCGGCTGGCACCCCGGAAGCACCAGGCCGACATTGTTCTTTGCGACCTCAAGTATGAATTTGGCACCCATCTCATCAAAATGGTTGTTCTCCATCCATCCAAGCAGATTAGTGCCTCCCATGCTGGTGAGAACGATGCGGTTCTTAATCTCGCAGTTGCCTATCTTCCACGGTGTGAACAGCGGATTAAGCTTCTGATCCATATCATTCCTCCTCTAACTTTTCTCTTTAATGTAATTATAATTTCTTAGTTTAATAATATTCAACTGGCCTGTAACGCCTTGATGTATGATGTTTCTGGAAACAGGATCTAATGCGATATTCAACAAATTTCTGCACAGAGAAACGGACACGAAACCCAGCAATCAGCTTACATTTACGTGTCCGTTTTAAATCTAATTTGGTAGTAATCAAGCATACGCAAAAACGATATACCTCTTCAACAAAGGCTTCGTTTTCCTGACATCTTTACCTGTGAATATACATTCTCGCCATTTCCGGCTCCCCGTCTCCCTGAGCCATACAGTAGAACTCCCATCCGTACCTCTCATAGAATCCTGTATGGTCGGTTAGCAAATAGACAGGCGAGATCCCGTGTGCCCTGAGATCTTCTACTGTCATATCCAGAAGGTGACCGGCAATCCCTAGTTTTCTGTAATCTTCTTCCGTATAGACCGCGCAGACGTTAGGGGTAAGATCCTTTCTGTCATGGAAATCGTTCTCTATAACGCCCATTCCCCCTACGATTCGCTCACCGTCCATACACAGATACCAGCCAAGCTCTGTCTGCCCGCTGAGATATGCATCCATGCACTCCAGATATGCCTCTTCCGGAACATACCATTTGCTGCTGAACCATTCAGCGGCTTTCTTCTCTAACATCGGTCTTTCTCTGAGAGTTATATATGTAAGATCCATAATTCTGTCCCTTCTAAAAACTTATCATTATTTTATCAGCTGCACTAATCCAGCGATAATAGCTGCTAAAAGAGGCATACCGACTATTGTCCCTACCCATTTCTTAATCCGAGTCTCTTTCGGGATATATGGCTTAAGATCCTCTGTTCCCGGGATCTCCCAGGCCTTTGTGTGCCCCACCCAAAACTCGTCTATGAATAACCTGTCAAAAAGG
The DNA here is from genome assembly GCA_017432285.1 of Oscillospiraceae bacterium. Taxonomy (GTDB): domain Bacteria; phylum Bacillota; class Clostridia; order Oscillospirales; family Ruminococcaceae; genus RUG11783. The sequence goes on from JAFRJM010000008.1 coordinate 17,446, forward strand.
CCGGAGATCAGGTATATACATGTCATCTGAAGAAACACTTCCATGAAACCTTTTGCTCCGTTAAAACAACATACCAAAACAGGAACAACAGTGATCATTGGGATAAAAATAGCAAGGCTGCTGATCAGTGTCGCCTTCTTTATCATTTCAGGAGTCGTCAACCCAAGTTCCACCACCCGGTCTTTAACATCCTGCTCATAGAAAACCACAAGCCCTACCGGGCCATCTGCGATACCTACCACGCAGATAAGCAGGAGCCAAAAGGCCATCATCAGCCCTTCTAAAACAACTAACATGTGATATGTCCTCTTCTGTACTTTTTTGACGACAATATTCTATCACAATTTCCGCTCATATCCACTTATCCATTTTACGGTAAAAAAATGTATACAACTCCTATATTCAGTATTATAATTACTGTTATATAACGATAATTATATAAGGAGAATATAGATGCCCCCGAAAGCAAAGATATCTAAAGAAATGATCGTTAATGCAGCAGTGGACGTCGCGCGAAAGAGCGGAGCTGACAGTATCAATGCCCGCATTGTTTCACAAGAGCTTAACTGTTCAACACAGCCTGTGATGTACCACTTCGCAACGATAGAAGAACTGAAGAAAGCTGCTTATTCAGCCGCTGATGAATATCACACGAACTATCTTCTCAACACTTCTTCCCAAGATGACCCTATGCTAGGAATAGGGCTAAATTACATACGTTTCGCTGTGGAAGAACCAAATCTGTTCCGTTTTCTGTTCCAGTCCGGATTCGTAAAAGAAAAGAGCATTCTTGACATTATCGATTCGGATGAACTAGCCCCTGTCCTGTCTGCTTTCAGGCAGAAATTGGGAATGAGTATGGAACAGACAAAGGACATCTTCCTCACTTTAGGGCTTTTCACGCATGGCTATGCCAGTATAGTTGCCAACTATTCAATGGATTACGATGAAACCACCATAGCTGCCCAGCTCGAGCGCGTTTTTGAAGGAGCAGTAATGGCGGTCCAAAAGGAGGATAAACAATGAAAGTCATCATTCATGATCTTGGTTCCGAGTACAATGACATGATAAAAGATAGGTGCGACTGCATGATAGAAGCAGACGGCAAATATGCTCCGTGCCAGGGGTGTTTCGGATGCTGGACAAAGCATCCTGCAGAGTGCTTCATGAAAGACAAGCTTCAGCAGATATGCCGTATCACAGGGCAGGCGGATGAACTGGTCATCGTCACAAAAAACCTCTACGGCGGATACAGCGCTTATGTGAAGAACGTGGTAGACCGTGCCATAGGCACTTCCACCCCTTTCAGCACATACAGAGGAAAACAGATGCACCACACTTTGCGTTACGGCAGACACGATCTGCACAAAGTCATAGTGTATGGTGATATCACTGACGCTGAAAAAGACACTTTCCGCTACACTTCAGAACGCAACGCGATCAATGAGGGATTTGAGCGTTCTGAGACAGTATTTATACATGACATTTCTGAACTGGAGGCGGTGCTATGAAAACTGTATTCATCAATTGCAGTCCGAAAAAGAGGTTCTGCGCGTCCGCTTATTTCATCATGCTCCTCCGACTGTTCACAAGTGGCAAAAAAGTCAGCGAAAAGCTCAGAACACCGGCAGACAGCCAACGCATCCTTGAGCAACTGCGTGACGCCAGCTCTGTCGTCTTCTCTCTCCCTCTTTACGTGGACGGCATCCCGTCTCATGTGCTGCGTTTCATGGAAACCATGGAATCATACTGCAAAGAAAACGGCCTCCATCTGAACGTGTATGTCATAGCTAACAATGGATTCATCGAAGGCAAACAGAACGAGCCTCTCATGCAGATGTTCGAGCATTTCTGCACCCGCTCCGGCAATAACTGGATGGGCGGTGTAGGGATAGGCGGAGGTGTTATGCTGAACGTGACCAGAATAATGTTCGTTGTCCAGGTCGCTATACTTCTTCTGAATATTCTTCTAAGCCTGATCCATACAGGAAACCCTTTCCCGGCAGGACCTATAGAGTCTTTTGAAGAAAATGTCCTGCTCCTGCTTTTCTTTAACTGCGGCGTTCTTTTCTACCTTGTGCTTATGGGTCGCTCGATCCGTTCAGGAACCGCATTCGGCAAAAGATACACTCGGATAATGGTCCCTTCCTTCCTCTTTATCCTTTTCGCGGATATATTCTTTATCATAATCTCAGCGTTTGAAGGCGGGCTTTTCCGCGGTTGGCTCTCCAGAAAAAAACCTGATAATATGTGACCGTAAGTCCTTGCGGCAGGCAATGCCAACTCAACCAGCACGCTAGGCCGTTCTAAACCTGCGTTATTGAGAGCTGCAATTACAACCCATACAATTAAGCCATAAGATACAAATTCCGTTCAGGAGGTCATTATGGAACTAGGAAAGAAAATCAAACAACTGCGCTTCAAAGCAGGACTGACTCAGGAGCAGCTGGCAGACAAACTCGGCGTTGTGCCGCAGTCCGTGTCCAAATGGGAGAATTCGGTAGCGATGCCAGACATCTCTACTCTTCCTCTCATAGCTGAAGTATTTGGAGTGAGCATAGATGACCTGTTCGATCTTACAAATGAACAGCGTTTCAACCGCATTGAGAACCGTCTGGATATAGAGAGTGAACTGCCACAGGATATCTTCTGGGAATATGAGGAGTTCCTGAAAGGACAGATCCCGGTCGAGCAGAACAAAAAGCGCGCACTTAATCTTATTGCTTACCTATACTGGCACCGCATGGAAACTTATGCCCGGAAAGCCAGCCAATACGCAAAAGACGCTGTGCGCCTTGCTCCTGGCGAAAAGGAATCTCAATGGGTCCTTCACAAAGCATCCGGCTATGCCGCATGGGACTGGAACATATACAATCACACTGATGCGATCGACTTTTACCGCGAACTCGTAGAAGCGAATCCGGATGTTAGACTGCCATATTTTGATCTGCTCGACAACCTTATCGCAGATCACCGCGCAGATGAGGCTGAAAGATACCTTGAACAGATGAACGCTCTGACAGATGTAAGCCCAGTCTCTGCTGAGGTGTACCGCGCCCATATTGCTCTTGCCCGTTTTGACGAAGAGACCGCAGACAAGATCATCGAAAAAATGCTGGAAGAGCACAAAAACGAATTCGCATGCCTGTTTGAAGCAGCACAGTATTATGCTAAGAAATGCGATTACCTAAAAGCGATAGAACTTTATGAAGAGTCTTTTGAAAAAGAAGAACGCAGGCCAAGATTCTCTGATGAACTGATGGCTATCAAAGACATATACAAAATTATGGGTGATTACAAAAAGGCCGCCGAAACATGTGACAGACTGATCGCTCTCCTGCAGGATGAGTGGGGCTTTACAGAGGATACCGCGCTGAAAGATGCGCAAAATGAAAAAGCCCAGCTGCTGGCCAAAATATAGATTCTCTGAAAATTGAAAGACAAAATGCTCTGTTAGGAACTGATCCCACAGAGCATTTTTTATTTTAATAATATGATCAAACCTGTACTACACAGAAAGGGTTTCCGTCCGGATCGTTCAGAACCATATAATCCGCCCCCTCTTCGTATTCCCACTCCTTGAGGGTGGCTCCGAGAGTAAGAAGGCGCTCCACCTCTTTCTTCTGATCATCAGCGAAGATATCCATATGGTGCCTTTTAGCCTTGTCCGATGTCACAAGTTTCAGCGACAGCTGAATCCCATCCCCATTTTTCGGAGCCAGCATCGCCCAGTCTATATCCGCCGGATATTTTAGCTCGTAATCGAGCGCAGCAGACCAGAATTCTATCGCTTTCTTCAGATCTTTAACTCCCCAGACAATGGCTCCAATTTTCAGCATAACCCTATCCTCCCTATGCTAATTTTCAGCACACTATTTTGACATTTTTAACATAGAAAAAGCCCTAATTCTGTTTTTAGCGTCAATTGTTATCATATTGCAAAAGTGAAATAATTATATTGTAAATATTATACAGAATTATAGAAAGAAGGTGTCATTTATGGGCGAATTCAGAAAGGTAATTACAAAGCCCGGCGAGGTTCTGGCTTATGAGACTGTTTTCGAAGAGAACCCCTATCTGCGTACCGGCGTGCCGGAGAAGATGGGAACTGTTGAGAGATATGACTATTCTACGTCTGTCTACGAAAACGGAGTGACCTATAACAAGACGGCTTATGTATATCTGCCGTATTGCTATGACAAGGATGACAAGGACAGAAAGTACAATGTCCTGTACTTCCAGCATGGAAACACCTGCGAGCCGGCAATGTTCGCAATAGGCGGAAACAAGTACATGTTCGACATGCTGTTCGACTCCGGCGAACTGGATCCGTGCATCATCGTATTCATTACATATTATATGGATCCTATGCGTGACGCAGATGTCCGCACACAGACCGGTGGAGCCGAAGCAGGCGACGGATGGACGCCCGGCATCCCAGGATTGTACTACAAAGAGATCGTGAAGGATATCCTCCCCGGTGTTGAGATGAAATACAACACATATCTGACAGATCCTTCAGATGAAGGCCTTAAAGCAACAAGGGACCACCGTGCGTTTGCAGGGTACTCAAGAGGCGCAGGCTGGACCTGGAGAATGTTCCATTATGATTTTGAGTATTTCAGATGGTTCTGCCCGACCAGCGGCGGTATCGCAGGCGACAAGCCGATGCCGATGCCTCCTGGAAGCGGCCCGTTCCCGCGTGTGACAGATGAAGAAGTCATTGATTACATCACTGCTCCGATAAAGGCACACCCTGAACTCCCGTTCTTCATCTATGCAGCAAGCGGTGGCAAGAGAGACGGCGCAGGAATGCGTCTGCAGATAAAACTGCTTTCCGAGCAGCCTGAGTTCTCATATGGATCTGATCCTACAAAGAACAATCTCCTGTATTCTCTGTCCGACTATTATCACACAGACTATCTTATCCCCTATTATTTCTGGAACTACCTGAAGGTCATCTTCAAAGCGTAAAGTAAATAGTTTGACCAAGTTCCATACAAAAATGAAAGAAGGTATCAACATGAGTGATTATCGTAAAGTCGTAACAAAAGCAGACGATGCTTTCGACTATGACGTATTCTTTGAAGAGAATCCCTATCTGCGTACCGGTGTGCCGGAGAAGATGGGAACTGTAGAGAGATACGATTATTCAACATCTGTCTATGAAAACGGCGTCACTTACAACAAAACAGCATATGTTTATCTGCCGTATTGCTATGACAAGGATGACAAGGACAGAAAATACAATGTCCTCTATTTCCAGCATGGCAACACCTGCGAGCCGGCGATGTTTGCTATTGGCGGAAACAAGTACATGTTCGACATGCTGTTTGACTCAGGCGAACTGGATCCGTGCATCATCGTATTCGTAACGTACTATATGGATCCTATGCGCGACGCAGATGTCCGCACACAGACCGGAGGAGCTGAAGCAGGCGACGGCTGGACACCGGGGATCCCTCCGTATTATTACAAGGAGATCGTAAAAGATATCGTTCCAGGTGTTGAGATGAAATACAACACTTACCTCACTGATCCGTCCGAAGAAGGCATCAAAGCGACCAGAGACCACCGCGCTTTCTCCGGTTACTCAAGAGGTTCTGTATGGACCTGGAGAATGTTCCATTATGATCTCGAGTACTTCAGATGGTTCTGCCCGACCAGCGCCGGCATCACAGGTGACAAGCCTCTTCCGATGCCTCCTGGAAGCGGTCCGTTCCCGACTATGACTGATGAGGAGATAGTTGAATACATGACTGCCCCGATCAAGGAGCATCCGGATCTCCCGTTCTTCATCTATGCTGCAAACGGCGGCAAGAGAGACGGCCCTGGCATCCGCAATCAGATCAAACTTCTGGCAGATCTGCCGGAGTTCTCATACGGATCCGATCCAACAAAGAATAATCTTCTTTATTCGATCTCCGGCTATTATCACACAGACTATCTGATCCCGTACTATTTCTGGAACTATCTGAAAGTCCTTTTCAAACTGTAAGTTCAGACAACAGTCAACAGACAAAATGTCCCCCCATGACTTTCATGGGGGGATTTCTTTTTTTATAAGACAAGAACAGATCGATTATTACTCTTCGGGTATATCCCAGTGGATACTTGGCATAGCTTTTAGCACAGACCAGTCAAAAGGAGATTCCGCCGTATCGAGAGGATCCTCTATATCGTTCTCTTCTCCAAAAGCCGTGCTCATATAATATTCACCTGCACTGAAGCAGAGCCCTACATCTACGCACCTGTCAATATCCTGAAGCAGAAGGATACCGCCACCGCCACTGCCGAATCCGGGCGAGCGCAATGTCATATTCTCCTCCACGAAGCAGAAGAGGTTCAGCCTTTCGCTGATCCAGACATGGAAGCACTCCTCCTCATAGAACGGATACCACTCTTTTCTCTCTTTGAATTCCCTTATACCTGCTTCCGCTCTCGCACGGATTTCCGGGTCATCCGAGCGAAGAGCTTTGCCGTATCTCTTTTCAAACATCTCTTCATCTGATATCCCCGGACCGGAACTGGCTCTGACACAGGTCGGCGAATGGTAAATATGCTGCAATGACATACCGTCGTTATAGTGCCAGACGATATGTCTGCCTACCATCCTTTTGGACAGATGATGCCGTTTCTCCGGCAAAGCTCTTCCTTGGACCTTGATAGCACCAAAGAACGGTGTGGTCCGGATAAGTCTCGTGTGTTCCAGATCGAATGCCTCCTCCATGAGCACCATCGTGACCAGGCTCTGCGCTGTGTCCAAGATAAAACTCTTGTTGATAAGTCCCTTCCCTGCTGCAGGCTGGATATGCACCAGATAAGTGGTGTCATCTCCTTTCAGGCATTCATATGACTCGAAAACATACTGGCTGCCTTTTTCAGCGACCTGTACTGTTTCCCCGTCCAGAAAATTAAGAGAGATGTCCTCCCCGTTATCCATAATTAAATGGAAATGTTTTCCTGCAAGCTCATAATTGAATGCGACCTTGTACTGACTCAATCCTGTGAACTGTTTCTTTTCTGCCACCTGTCTGTCCTCCTATAATATGATCCCCTATATCCGGGATGATTTATCAGCTCAATATCGTCAGACTATGCTGATCAATTTACATAGACCAGATCCTTTTCTTTCCTTTTATACAGGATCTCCAGTGAGATGATCTGTATCACGGCGAATACCACAAAAACGATCAGTATCAAATCATAATTGCCTGTGAAATCATAGGTATACCCCGAGAGCGCTGTAAATACTGCAAACGCGGGCTGCGTAAACAGCGTTGTTGCAGCTCTTATCTCTCCAAATCTTGCATTCCCGTAAATATCCCTGATGATAAGGTTCGCCGACAGCCCTGCGCCCGCATTGGCAGCTCCGCTGAACAGACCTGCCAGATAGACAGACATCTCATTCTGCGCGAAAAGGAACAGCAAAAACGCGAAGATCGGTACAGATAAAACGACCATATTGACTCTTCTGACTCCATACCTGTCCCCTAAAAAACCAGCAAGAAGCTTGAACAGCATATTCCCTGCCAGATTGCAGGAAAGCGCTGTGGCTCCGACCTGAGCGGAAAATCCTTCCGCCTCACAGTAACCTGCGACATGCGACATGAAAGAGGCAAGTGAGTAACAAGTTATAAGAAATATTATAAGGATCACGTAAGTCGTCGGCTCTCTCCTCAGCTGTAAGGTCTCTTCCTCCTGACGGGCATCTTTTTTATCTGCAGTCTCGGCAGCTATCAGATTCCTGCGGTAAAGCATTATCGGAAGGCAGAAGAACAGCACTACAGCCGCAACCATTCTGTAGCCGTTTCTCCATCCGAAGTTTGTGATCACTTTGGAGACAACAGGAGACAGCACAGCCCCTGCAGCCCCGGAACAGCACATCATGATCGAGGTGGCCATCCCGTTGTTTTCCGTAAACCAGCTGTTGATGATAAGAAATGTGATCAGGTTATTATGAAATGATCCGCAGAAACATCTGATCATATTGACTATAAAGAATCCGGCTACCCCGTTATTGAAGCTGTCCAGAAAATAACAGATGCTCACACAGATAACTGCGAATGTTATAAGTCTCTTGATTGAGAACCTCTGAAGCACTTTAGGCATCATCATAAGCGTCACTGTAGTTACAGCTGTGCCAATAAGCGACTGCAGGTTGAAAGTCCCTCTTAAGATACCGAGATCAGAACATACCGGATTATAAAACAGCCCGGCAACATTTGCGACTCCCGTTGTTGCGCCGATCAACAAACAGCAGCAGATGAGGATCATCCACTTTTCTTTAATTTTTATTCTACCTTTAAACACCTGTCGTAGTCCGCTCATTCTTTTTCATTAAAATCTCTTTTTATTTAATATTACCATAAGCAAAAGGCCTCTTTCTCTTTTTACGGAGAAATGAGGCCTTCGCTACAAAATTATGGCTTTATTGTTCTTTAGAAGGATTCTTGTACCTTTCCGTATAGTACAGAACTCCCATGTCAGCAACGAAGTAAAGAAGCATCATTGCTGTCCATTTGTCTGCCGCTATCATCTTCCCCTGCATGTTTTCTGTCAGCACATACGTTGTCAGAGACGCGATTGCAGGTCCAAGTGCTATAAGTTTGACCTTATCAGCTGCCGTAGCTTCTCCCCTCTTTTTCTTTCTGAGGTACAGCCAAAGGAGCAGGAGCGCCATCAGGATATTGGCAAGTGTAAGGATGAAGTTTGTGAGTGCCCACTCTTTCTCTTCCGTTTGCGTTCCGTTTCCGCCATTGTTGCTTGGTTTCGTTGCGGGTACAGGTGCAGGCTTTACTTCCTCTTCTTCCTCATCGGCTTCTTTCCGATACCATGTTGTTGGAATAAGTTCCTCGATAGCCGAGTAGACATTGATCGTGAACTGATGTCCGTAGACGTTGGTGATATTGACACGTCCGGACACGCTGATCACCAGCGGATGTTCTTCTGTCCCGATACTGCCGTAAGACGACAGGTCAAGATTGTTTGCAATGATATTCACAGGAGATTTACCGGCTGTGGTCTTTCCGTCTACATCGATCATGACATCTCTACCTTCAATCCTGTTGATCTCAAGGTCTGTGATCGAATGGATGCTGATGTCTTTACCGGTCACGGAGAGAGTATCTACTGCAGTTACGAGAGGCTTTTCCTTCGTTCCGACATCTCCGTCTGCACGGATAACTGCTTCTTTTGCTGTGATGTTGGCAGTTCCTTCTTTCATGTCGCCGGCTGTGAGATCTCCTCCGACTGTGAGATTCAGCTTTCCGCCTACTGTGAGGTCGTTTACCTTCAGATCTCCTTCATTGGTTATCGTCGCGTCACCTGCGATCGTTCCATTGATCTCGTTCACATCGAGATCGAATGGTTTTTCAGAGGAACCTACATTGCCTCCGGAGAGCGTGTTGATATCTGCTTTGTCTCCTGCAATAACTGCATCGCATGTCAGATCTCCGTTAGCTGTGATCGACACGTTTCTGCCTTTGTCCGCATTTCCGTCCGCATCGAGGTCTGCGATGTGCAGATCCCCATTATTCGTGATGCTTACGTCTCCCGGGGCTCCTACTGTCAGGCTTCCGCTGACAGCCAGGTTCAAACTGTTGTCATCACTTCCGATATCTCCGCCGGAATGTATCGTCAGATCGCCTTCCGTCGAAATGGAAGCTCCTTCGTTCTTGGCTCTCTCAAGCAAATCATCTGCTTTAGCCTGAGCTCTGTCTGCTTCCTTACGCTTCTCTTTTGCTTCATCCAGCGCCTTATCAGCTGTTTCTCTGGCTTTATCGGCTTCTTCTCTCGCATCAGCTGCTTCTTCTTCCTTGCCGTCTGCGATCTCATCCAGCTCTTTTGCCTTATCTGCTGCTTCCTGCGCTTCCTTCTCTTTATCGGTGAGCTGCATCTCGAGCTCTTCCTTCTGTCTATTGAGTTCGGCTATCTTCTCTGCCTTCTTTTCTTCGGTAAGATCCGGATCGGATTCAATCTCTTTGATCTCATCATTGATCTTCTGGATCTCATCCTTTAGCTCCTTGGCTTCGTCTGCAGCCTTCTTTGCATCTTCTTCAGCTTTGTCAGCTTCTTCTCTCGCTGCTTCAGCTTCGCTTTCGGCTTTATCCGCTTTGTCTTCGAGCTCTTTGGCGTTTTCATTGAGAACGTTCGCCCTGTCCTCAGCTGTGCTTGCTATGTTGTCCGCATCAGAGGCTTCTTTCAGCGCCTGATCAGCTTCTTTCAGCAGGTCTTCAGCGTTCATATCTGTGATGCTTCCAGGAGCAGTGATCTCTGCGTCACCTTCTGTTGCAGCCACATGGTCTATGACCAGATCACCGCTGACTTCTTTGATATAGACTTCTGCGCCGGACACTTCAAGAGTTCCGCTTCCGGTGTTTCCGGATGCAGTATCCACCCGTACCGGTTTATCAGATGTTCCTACGCTTCCAACGCCGTTTCCGTCACTGTCCGCTATGATGACAACATCGTCACCGGCTATCAGATTTCCGCTTCCAGCGGTCACACTGCCTTCCGCTTCAATATGTGCTGTTGCACCGGCATCAACATTTGTATTGACGATGTTTCCGCCTGCTATGACATCTGCGTTCTCCCCAGCTTCAATATCTGCATTGATGATATCTCCGCCTGTCAGGATCATGGCGTTCTCTCCGGCTTCAACATCGGTATTGGTGACGTCTCCGCCTACATTTACAACAGCGTTCTCACCGGCTTTGATATCTGTATTGACAATATCTCCGCCTGCTTCGACTGCTGTATCCCTGCCGGCTTCAACATAAGTATTAGCTATGTCTTCACCAGCTTTCACATCAGCTTCTTCACTTGCCTTGATATCAGTCCTGCTGATATCTCCGCCCGCTTCGACGGCAGCGTTTTCACCGGCTGTGATTTCTGCCCTGATGATATCTCCGCCTGCTTCCACAGCAACATTCTCAACAGCTTCAATATCAGTGCCGATAATATCCTCACCAGCTTTCACCGCTGCGTTTTCGCCTGCAGTCACTTCGCTGCTGTTTCTGATATCACCTGTGATCGTTACTTCAGCATTGCCGCCGGCCTCAGCGTAGACTGTTATATCTCCTGTGCCGTGTGCCGCATTTGCTGTGTTGTCAAGGACCAGGTCTCCGTCTGTAGATACTGTGACTGTTCCGTCCTGCGTATCTGCCGTGATGCTGAGATCCTCATCGGATTCAACATGGATGTCATCTTTTGTATCAGCCGTCATATGACCGCCGACATTGACTTCGATCGGAGATTCGGATGTTCCGGCTGCGCCGTTCGGGGCTTCGACAACAGTGTCGTTTCCGGATGTGATGTTGTCCTTGCCCTGTTCTTTTTCCTCATCTGCTCTGACGTCTGTAAGATCGCCGTCTGTTGTGACAGCAACATCTTCCGCAGCAGAGATGATACCTATTCCGGTACCGCCTTCGACCTCATTCAGCGCGATGCTTCCGTTTTCTGACTCAGCGTCGAGTCTCATGGTCGCATCCTCGATATCCTTACGTGCCCAATCATATGTCAGTGCTACGTCGAATACCCACTTACCGTTTTCATCCAGGTGAACCGTTCCTGGGCTGATCTCGCTTTCGTCTGTATCTGCAAGGTTCACTACTACAGCAGGTTTGTTGTCCCTCTGTTGCAGATCTACAGCTCCGATGCTGGCTCCGATATCCTCAGATGCTTTGAGAACAACGTTACCTCCAAGGATATTCTCCTTGCTGGAATCAGTGCTAAGCAGGCTTCCTTTCTCCACATTGATATCGATATCTCCGCGTTCGGAGCGGATATACTCTGCTGTAAGATCCGATTCTCCGTTGACCGTAATATTGATATCTCCGTCATTGTAGATGTTTGCATTGCCTGTGGCTGTGCCGATCTCGATAGTGAGTCCTTTAGGCTCCTCATCGTTGTATCCGGATTCAGCTTCTGCCGGGATCTCGGAGTGATCGATAGCCGCCTGCTTGATCGCTTTGATCTCTTCCTCTGTAAGCAGACCTGTTACGACTCCGGGCAGGTCATAAATCGTCTCGATCTTGCTGCCTTTTTCAACCTGCTTTTCGATGATCGCCGCTAACAAAGCGGTTCTGTCTTCATCGGTGTCTGCTTCTTTCATGACATCCCACAGCTCACTTGCTCCAACAGTCTTGCCGTTCTTATCCTTCGCCGTGATGATGCCGCTTATCTTCTTTTCTCTCCAGGCCTTCTTGTCTTTGCTGTCTGAAGGTTCATATCCGTTCACTACGCTGAGGATCTCTTCATCCGTCAGTTTCTGGCCGGATTCCAGTTTTCCCTTCAGCTGTGGATATGCTTTTGTATTCTTTATGACCCACTCTGCCAGCTCTTTGTCTGTGCTGCTGGCTGTTTTGTCATTTGTTCTGAGGTTGCTCAGAACATTGTCGATCTGATCATCAGTTGCGAGTGTAACGATATCTTTGCCCAGCTTGCTGTCTTCAATGACCTTTACGACTGCTTCGCTGTTTACAATTGTTAACCAATCGTCACCCTTCTGATCGATCACCCTTTCTGCTATCTCTTCCGGTGTCTGGAACGGCAGATCCTCAGGACGCAGCTCGTCAACGATATGGTCAAGATAGTCACCCTCGATCTTCTCGTGGCTCTCCACTTCTGTTCCGGTGAATTCATTGACTTTCGGGTTATCCGGATGTGTCACGCTGTCGACACCGAACTTGAGATCGTCAGCTGTGATACGGATATACTCCGGATCTCCGTCTGCATTTTCTTTCTGCGGAATGATCTCAAGGGATTCAAGATACAGGTCTCCGACCTTCGGGATCACAAGTGTGATGTCCTCAGGGATATCAACGATGAGCGTGCAATCGCTCTCGCCTATGCTTTCCTCTCCGGAGAGCGTGATCGATGAATCTGCAGCTGTATCATCCTCATCTATCTGGATGAATGCATGCTGTCCGTACTCGGAACAGTCATTGCCGCCGCCTTCCCTCATTCTGAGGACTTTGCCTGCAGCAAGCGTCAGATCCGTCATGCGTACGATTGCGTTGTCGAATCTCAGGTCTCCGCCCATATCCATATTGAGGTCTGAGTCATATGCTCTGATCTCATGCACTTCGCCGTCCGATCCAGCAAATACAGTTACTTCGGATCTTGTCACAGCAATATCAAGTGCTGTAAAGCTTCCCTCATGAGCTATGATCTCAACATATGCATCTGTAAATGTCTCGTTGTCTGTGCTGACATCTCCTCCAGCATCTATTATCAGTGTGCTGACCGATCCGTCAGCTGCTCCGTCAACTGTGACCTCATTAACTTCGCAGTCTTCCCCGGCAGTGATGGCCACATAAGAGCCTGTCAAAGTGAGATCAAGTGCCGTGAAGCTTCCTTCATGAGCAGTTATCTCGGCATATGCATCTGTGAATGTCTCATTGGCTGTGCTGACGTCACCCTCTGCATATACAATCAGAATGCTTACTATGCCGTCTGCTGCTCCTTCAACTGTGACCTCATTCACTTCGCAGTCTTCTCCGGCAGTTATAGCCACACAAGAGCCTGCCACGGCGAGATCAAGTGCGGTGAAGCTTCCTTTACGAGACGTGATCTCTGCATATGCATACGTGAATGTCTCGTTAGCTGTTGCGACGTCGCCCTCTGCATCTATTATCAGAGTGCTTGCTGTGCCGTCTGCTGCTCCCTGAACCGTAAGCTCATCGATGAGCACTTTGCCCGGGCTTTCTGCAGAGGCATTGTCTGACCAGCTCTTGTCCGCATTCTGGACCTTGTTTGTCGCTATCTCCGCTGTTCCGCCGTTGATTACGGTCAGATCATAGATGCCTTCCTCAGCATCAGCGGTATCAGCGAATATCACGCTGCCGTCATATGTCTTGATATCCCAGACGACTGCATCGACTGTTATGTCATTCTTGATGAGCAGATCGCCTTCCTCAACATAGAGGTGCGTCTCTGTCTCAACTATCTCCTCTCCATCGAAGTTCCGGATGTCGAGCACCTCTGCTTCGATCTCAAGAGGATTTTCATCTTCTCCTATCTGTCCTGCGCTGTCAGATATGATGAGCACAGTCCCTTCAGGAGCATAGATGTCAGTATTATCCGGCTTTCCATCGCCATCCAGGACAGAACCGTTCGGGTCTGTCATTATGATAGTGACGTCTCCGTTGGCTGCTGATACGAGGCCGATGTTGAAATCTGTGCCCTTTGTATCAGTGAACACACGCATGGTAATGGCTTTTTCGACTTCCGCCTGATTCTGTTTGTTAGGATCCAGCCTGAGTGAACCGTCTGATCCGGCTTTGACATATGTGTATGCTGTTCCGTTGAAAATCGGGAACCTGTAGTACAGGACCTTCTCCGGGTTATCTGAATCGTTCTCGTCATCTTCGAGTGTTATCTCGAGATAATGGATCTTATTACCGTTGAATGTGTAATCGATATATCCTGTTCCGTCACTATTGAGATGTACATCTGAAGGATCGATATCGTCCCATGAATAGTCGCCATTTTTGTCGAGCTGGACATACCAGTATGTTCCGTTAAGATCTGTCGCGATGTGATCCGTACGGAGCTCTCTCATGATCTGCTGTCCCTGAAGGATCGTGATCACGGGATGTCCTTCTCCGGCTTTCAGCTCTTCAGCTTTTACATTTGTCGAGATATAGATTTTGGAGTCATATCTTGATGAGAAGTTCATCGCAGGATTGATCTGGATGACAAGTGCATTCTTCACTCCGTTGAATGTGACATCCGAGACATAGAGCGTATCCGTGATGCGGTAGCTCTTGTTGATCGTCTCAGGGATCTTCACATCATTTTGCGTCAGAGGAAGCGTCACAGTGTTCAACTTGATACCGCTGATTTCTCCGTAGAAGAGCATCTGAGGCTTTTCTCCCGGAAGAAGCTCAGTGAATCTCAGTACCAGCGCTGTCTCTGTGCCGTCCTGGCACGGGATGACATCGCTTCTCTGGTTCGCGAAGTCTATCTCGCCCTTATTCGGCATTCCGCTTCTCTTGAACGTGATGTTGCTTGCGTTCTTCAGAACCTTCTCCGTAGTCTGAACGTGCTTGACAGCATCGGAAATGACTTCCACTATGTCTGGCTCGCCGATCCTTACTATTCTGTCGCTGGTGCTGTCGTCCGGATCCTCATGCGGCAGGCTCATCACGTATGCTGTTTCAACGAAGGATCCGTCATCAGCCTTCGTATAGGTCTTGATGGAGGATACTGTCTCAGCCACGAGAGCATCGTAATCATCGATATCCGCATACAGTTTCGTCTGCTTCTCAGAATCGATGTATATGGTCTCCTTGCCTGCCACGGTGTTGAAATCTTCTGCCTTGCGTGTTATGCCTTCGATCTTCGTCCAGGTGTCATTCTGGAGCGCATATACGTATCCGCTGGCATCCAGGAAGAATGTGCCTTCATCCGCATTCTCGTATTTCGTTCCCGTTACAGTTGTTTCGCCGACGGTTATCGACTGGCTCGCAGTTGCTGTCCATACGATCTTGTTTGTCTGGAAGTAGTAGATAGAACCCAGGGAGTAACCGCTGTTTTCGACCGTTACTGTTACCTCGTTCTCCGTTCCGGGATAGAGCACATCCAGGACTACAAGATTATTATCCACATCCACTATGAGGTGGACATCATGTGCCGGCACCAGATAAGTAGCATCTCCGCTGCCAACTGTTTGCGTGTAAGCGTCGTAGTGAATGATATAGTACGGACCGGCTGTGTTGACAGATCTGCGGTCATTTTCATCACCGGCTTCGTACCATTCCTTCAACATAATCGAAGTAGATACCGATGATTCTCCTGATGTGGAAGAAGAAGCCGGATAATCAAGTTCTACGTCATAATCAGTGATGATCTGCGTTTCGCCGTTGAGCGTTGTGTAGTAGATCACGGAATCCTTGACAGGAGTCAGTTCCTGATCTGTTTCGAAATTGCTTCCGGGTGTGAACTTGATGACCTGGACAGATGTGATATTTCCATTCAGATCGGTAGTGATCCTGACTTTGTAATCATCAGGAGCTCCGACCATCTTGCCGTCTTTATCAAGGTAGATGTATCCGGTCTCATAAGTTTTGGATGTATCTGTTGTTGCTATAGGCTTAAGAGCTTCGCTCCAGACAAATTTGAATCCGCCTACTCCAGGATCTGAATCACTGATCTTGAATCCCACGCTTGTATTTGTAGAGCTGACAAGCTTGTAGATGTTTGTAGGAGTCTCGACAAAAGCCTGGCCCTCGATAGTGACATCAGCTCTGCCGATCACGCCGTTTCCTTTATCCCAGCGCTCTTCGTAGCCTGTTACTTGTCCTGCTTCGTTGTAGACAGGATAAATATGTCTTTCGTTCTTTTTAGTATCTACCGCTACATAGTAGGACTCTGTCGTGAAGTGCTCATTTGTCAGTGACGCAGATGCTTCCGCCAGTTTGACGTAGGTGAACGTGATATATCTTGTCTGAGGATCGTAGCGCTTTGTCGGCCACTTGTATCCGTGGAATGCGACGTGCTTCGGCTGTGTCATCAGGAAGCTTCCGTCATCCTGATTTGCCTCGATCTCGCACAGCACCTTGTATCCAGGCATACCGTTGACCGTATTGGTGATATCCAGTGTCACTACTTTGACCTTAGTGAGCGCGTGCTCATTGTACACCGGGGTCCAGAAATATCCCCACAGATCCTTGTAGATTCCTGTAAGTCCGTCAGCTGATGTTGTCTTAACTGTATATCCGATAGCATTGGACATAACAGCCAGTTCTACATAATCTTTGCCGTCTAAATAATAGTATTTGTATGTGTTTCCGTCCTTGACCGTTTTGACTGTCCATTTTGTTCCAAGGAACTCCTTTGTTACGAATTCAGTGCCTGTATTCGTTATGAGTACCTGGCTGGTGGACTTGAACAGATCGTTTGATGCCCAGAAGGCCTCCCACTTTGACCTTGAGGTCCTGTAATTGTTACCTTCTGTCGTGACATCGCCGTTCTCATACATCAGGTTCTTGAACATATCATCGATCGTATCTGATTTCTGTGTATCGGCGCTATCTACGATGAAGAACCTCACCTTGTGGTTGGTCTCATCATAAGCTATCAGGAAGCTCTTCACTCCATCGTCAAGGATCTCACCCGCTTTTGTTCCCGGTCTCAGTCCTTCCATGAAATACCATGTGTAGCCGCTCCATTTGGCAAGCTCTGAGATTTTGAACTCGACCTCCTTGTAGGAGCTGCCGACCTCCTTGGCCATGCGGATCACTATACCTCTTTCATTGTCGAACAGGCCCTGTGTCTTTACCAGCCAATCTGTGTCGATTGCCTCCATGAGGACGTTGAAGAATACATCTTCCTCAACTGTCAGAGTGCCGTCCGTCAGCTCGATGGTCACGCCTTCCTGAAGCGTCAGGGACTTGAGCACTCCTTTGTCATAGTTGAACTTGTAATCGCCTACTGCGGATACCGTTCCGCCCTCTTCGATCCTGGACACCGCGCCTTTCTCATCGAGGTAGAAGACAGTTCCGTTCGGGAGCGTGTACTGATAGAGCCTGCTCACCGGATCATAGCTCGTCATGTAATACTCGAGCATATCCATGCCGGTGATCACATAATCCTTAGCCAGCTCAACTGTTGTGTTGTCCGCATATTCCAGAGTTCCCGGTGTCGGGATGGTAACTGTCTGTGCGTCTCTGGTCATGTAAACGATGTATCCCGTGCTGAATGTCAGCTTCACTGATCCTTTATCGGAGATCACAGTCTGAACATCTGCAGCACCATCCGGTACCTGAGCGTTACTGATCGAGTTGCTGTCGACGCTGTCAAGGATGACCGGGACGATAGGTGTCAGATCAAGGTAGATGTCTCCTTCTGCCTTTACATTGACTATACCGTTCGTACCATCTGTTCCTTTGAATATCCATGCATAGAGCGGTTCTTCCTTTCCGTTCACCACTCTGCCGACTGCTGAAGCACCCTTCACTGTCAGGACATGAGTCCACAGCGGTCTGATGACTTCATTGCCGTTCTTCGCCATGTTGGCAACAGTTACGCTGTCGGTCGAGAGCAGCTGCCCGCCGCCCTCTTTTCCGGTCCACTCGAACTCGGATGTTCCGTTATATGCGAGGACCAGCCCATTCAGTGTTACATTGCCTTTTCCGGAGTTCTCCACTCTGAACAGCGGGGACCATGTGGTGTGAAGCGGAGCGTCATACTTGCGGTCTCCGTTGATGAACACCCTCGGGTTGACGAACCCTGCATTCTTGAATGTCACATTGTTGAATATGAGACTCACATCCGTGGAGTTGGTAACCGTGACTGTCGGGATCATTGTCTGATCGTAGACTTTGAGATTGGTGATGTTCGTCTTGACGTTACCCGACCGGTCGTATAGGCTCGCTTTGCCAGGCAGATAGTTGAAGATGTTTCTGAACTCCAGAGATCCGTCCTTAAAGCTCCAGATCTCCTCTTCCTTGCGTACTCCTACCTGACGAACAGCGACGGCACCGCTCTCATCGCGGTAAACGTCGATATATATTCCGCCTGCCGCATCGCCGAGATACAGTGTGAATCCCTTTATCTCGGATTTCTGCGTGATAGTGACCTTAAAGGACTTGTCGTCCTTTTCCTGAACGAGGAATCCGTTGGTGTTCAGAGCATTCCTTACTCTGTCTTCCGACAGGCCGTATGTCGTGGCGAGCAGATCGGCTCCTGTGTAGGAACTGTTGCCTGTTATGCTGAGGTTGCTCTTTGCAGTGATCTTCGGGTTAGAAACCGCATTGGACTCACCGACAGCATTCAGCTGAGTGCGCGCCAGCGCATAGATGTTATTGCTTCTGTAATTAGGACTCGTCGATGCATAGATCGTTGTTCCGTCATGTCCGATGACATCCGTGTTCACGAGACCTGTCGTCGAAGTCATGTTGACCGGCATGACGTTCTCTGCTTTGATACCTGCAGCAACCGCTCCTGTTCCTTTCGCATAGGAGGATACATCCATTCCTATCTCGCTCATCGCGGCCTGGATGTACACATACCTTCCCTCGATCCTTACGTGTGACTTGCTGTCGCTGTCTCCAACTATATTTATGGTGGAGAAGGTATCGATATTTATCGTATTGGTCGCATGAGGCACCTGTGCCAGTCCGGAAGCATCCGCATGCACATTGGCCGTCATACTGTTGACAGAGGAATCTGTCCTGATAGTGATCGTGTTGAACCTGTCGAAGATCTCGGCTCCACTTCCGACAGCGATCTCGGCAGTAGAATTGATCGTTACCTTTACATCAGCATCACCTTTGGCTACTGCGCCTGCTCCGGTGGACTTTGCTGCTGTGTTGATCTTGTCTGCCAGACCTGTCTTTACGATGATGTTTATATCACCGAAATCTGCCTTGATCTTGGCTCCTGCATTTACTGCTATATTGGCATTCCTGATAAGGGTGTTATATGCCTTGATGCCCTGGACTTCGAAGAGCCCTCCGCCGACTGCCATCGTCTTGGCCGTCATCGTTGCATCAGAATCTATCGTGGCATTTACGCCAACTCCTGCATCAAGAACACCGTCGATCACAATGTTCGACACTGTATTCACATAGTTGGCTCCGTAGGTCTTTTTCGCATCCACAGCAAATCCGATACCTACAGAATTGGCAATGCTGGACGCTGTCTGTACGTCTGTCACAGAAATGTTGATGTTCTTTCCCGCCTTGACAGAAGACCCGTTCTTTGCAGATGCTTCCGTGCTGTACGCGGCATATGTCGGCAGCGTGCTGTCATCTATCGATACACCGCTGATGACGATTCCGGATTTGACATCCGCAGTTGCCGTTCCCTTGTTGGTCGCGCTGATGGTAACACTGCCGCCGGCAGTGACGGTGGATCCGTCAGCATATGCATTTACCGTCTGAGGTGTCTTCACTGTCACCTCTTTTGCATCTTCGCCTAACAGCTGAGCAACAAGAGGGTTGGCCTGAGTATTTATAGCAGTGACCTCAATGTCACCGATATATGCCCTAGCTTCGGATACAGATGCTTTGCCGCCTCCGATGAAAGCACCCATCTGAGCCTCGGCACTTGAAGTCGTATATCCTTCGCCCTTGAGTGTGAGATCACCTTTTGTTGTTATCACTGCTGCGCTGATAATGGCTTCGACCTTATCTTCGGATCTGGATTTCGCAACAAGACCTCCAACCAGTGCAACACCAATGGTATCCCTGTTCCTTGCTGCAGCTGATACTTCGGACGTCGTTGTCGCATGGATCAGGGCAGTTCCCAGTCCGTATGTCGTGTCTCCGTTCTTTGTAGGCTCAACTTCCAGTGTTCCTCCGACCACCTTTGCTGTGTTGGTCGTGTTGGAGTGTGCAAATGAAGTGTTGCTCGTAACGCCGATGATCTTAATGTCATCTCCGCCTGCCTTAGAATCGCCCGGTCCCGTCACAGATGTGCTCTTCGCCTCTGCGATCTCGGACTTCAGTGTGAGATCTCCCACTTTGGATTTCCCTAGGAGACCCAGCGATGCTTCCTGTGTGGCTTTGAGGACAGCATTCGTATAGTTGACAGCGACGTCGACTCCGGATACGCTGATTGCCACTTGTATTCCTGCATTTGCATTGATCTTGCCGGTGACGGTGACCGATGCAGTGCCCAGTATTGTCATTTTGCCGCTTCCGGAAACGGTTGCCGTTCCGTTAGCTCCGACATTTGCAGTCGCCGAGTTGACTTTGACATCCAGCAGCGCAACGCTGATACCGCCCGTCGGCTGTGCAGTGTCTGCATCTGCCATTGCGGTATACTCGGATTTTACTGTGAGTGTCTGTGCGCTGATCGTTCCTGATGTGTTGATCATCTCAGCAACAAATTCCGCATCAGCATTCGCCTCGGTGGTCATGATTCCGACGCCGAGAAGTTTCACACTTGCTGTTTCGGTGACGACCGCTGCTCTTGCTAGGGCGCGTCCGACACTGCTGACAGTGATGCTTCCCTCTACGTCGAACTCTGCGCCGTCTGTGACAGCGTAGGATCCTGTGTTCGCCCTTGCTCTGGCTGTATTGGCCTTGATGTCTATTCCGCTGAACGATGCGCTGAAGCTATTTGAATCGGATTCTCCTCCGACAGACTGCAGTGCCTCAGCAGCATAGAGGTCTTCGAATTCATCTTCATTGTTGAATTCAGAAACGACATCCACCTGACCTGCATATACCTTGATGCCGGATATTTTTGCTGTCTGTGTTCCTGTCAGATCTGCAGTTACGACGTTAATCGCTATCCTGACTCCCTCAAGTGAGAACGCAGGTGCCACAAATCCGGAGCTCGCCGTAGCAGATCCTATGACCTTGACGGTGACGGTTCCGTTCTTTATGAAATCATCCTCGTCAGATGTTCCGGCGCATGCCTCCGAGTCATCCTCCGTTCCGTTCAGTGACGCTTCGGCGGTTGCAGAGGCTTCAGAATGTGCCAGGTTGAATCCTATATCCGCCGCCGCAGCTTTGACTCCCTTGGTAGCAGCTGCGCTGGTGGCATCGGATCTGGTCCTATATGTATTGGTCACGCTTATGTTCTTTGCTTTGATCTTCTTTCCGTTCGTGCTCACCGATGATGTGAACGTGCCGTCCGCAAAGCTTGCGACCAGTGTAAGCGATGCAGAGATGAAGCTGACTTCGCTGTCCTGAATTACTGTAGCGTAAGCAATGGATGCAGATTCCGTGGAGAATTCAACATCATTCATGATGTCAAGATCCAGACCTGATCCGGTAGCTTTGTTCTCAGCCCTGAAATCTGCGTACGCGATGTTCGCCTGAAGTGTCACCAGGCTGAACTTCACGCCGGGGCCTGCTGCTCCGCCGACCCTGGCTGCAGCTCCCGCCACATCGTCGTCATCTTCAGCATTAAGGTTGGAAATGACTTTCAGCTCATTTGCTTTGAGTTCTACATTATCGAAATATGCATTCTGTACTGTACGGTTGAATGCGAATACCGCGTTTGCTGTCAGGCTGTACTCTCCTGCCTTGAAGCTTGGGGTAATTACTTCTGCTGCTGCATGTGACAGACCTGTCATGTTCACAGCGACATCAGCTGCTTCTATCTCGCTCTTTACGTAGCCCTTCAGCCCGGCATAAGCTTTCGTCATGTTGATGGCGAATGCCGTATTGAGACCGATGTCTACCGCGCTTACCTGTACGCCGCCGGCAGCAGGCGTCACAGTCGCCTTTGCATCAGAGACATAGTCGTTTGTGATGGTGATATCACCGACTGTCCACTTTGCGTTGCTTCCCACTTCAGCTGTTGTGCTGAATGTTCCTGCCGCATAGGAGAATCCCATGAGGACTCCCATTGTTACGATTCCAACAGATACATTGTCCACTTTTGCCTTAGCTGTGGATTTGCCGCCTCCTGTAAGCGTCACATCTCCTGCTGTGAGTTTGCCGACCTTGAACAGAACTATATTGCTGGAATTGCAGATGGATGTTGCTACGCTAACGTTTGCAGCGATCAGACCTACACCAGCAGCGAAGATGTACGCGTTTGCCATACCGTCTGTAAAGGAGACCTGCTGTGTCACATCATTGCCATGATCATCTTTTGATTTAAACAGGTATGTCGTGCGTTTGCCGTCCTGCTCCGTCTGCACGGACTTCACAGTAACAGCGGTTGCTGCTGTATCAGTCTTGTTTCCTGTAAGAGATCCGATGTCGGTCTCGGCAGTCTGTGTGTTCTGCAGACTTGCGACTGCAATTGACATGTTGACTGCGGCACCACCGATCGCAGCACTGTACAAAGCTGCATTGGCCCGGCCTCTGCCGAATGCCTGAACTGTGAATTCATCTACTTTGATATTTCCGGATTCTGTCTGTTTTTCGAATCCGGTGACTCTGATATTTCCGGTTCCCTTTACGGATGCTGTGTTCTCTGTCTTGTTGAGCGCGAGTCCGACGTTGACATTGGCCGCCACACCGCCGGCGCCGCCCGTTATACCGAGCACCCTGGCATCGCTGTTATTGGGAGCTGTCTCTGTTCCGGCTTCCACTATGACGCTTCCTACAACTGCGTTATTAGCGTCGAGATCCACGACAGCCTTGTTGATGCTTCCCGCTATAGCAGCAGCTACCGTTGCGCCTACTGCAACTCCGCCTACTGCTATGGATGTTGTGATGCTCTCGACCTCACCGTTGAGAGCTGCGCTGACTGCCAGTTCGCGTGTGAGTGTGAGCTTGATATTTCTGACAGATGCGATGTTCCTGGCGTTGCCCATTGCGAGAGCGACAGCCGCATTGACTGCGACTCCGCCGGCGGAAACGCCGACATCGGTGACTGATGTGTCTCCGGATGCTGTACCTGTGACTGTGAGGCTGCCTGCATCGATATTTCCTGCCGCTGTGCCGGTCGTTGTATCAGGATCCAGTCCAACATATGACACTGCATCCAGTTTATTGATAGCCACCGCTGCGGTAGCTCCGACAGCGACTCCTCCGAGCGCAACAGAAACTATCACGCTCTCTGCCGTTGCAGAGTAGTTGTGAGATACCGTGATATCCGGATACGTCTTATTTTCTTTTGCGGATGTAACTGTTACATTCGGTCCGATATAGCTGCGGACAGTGGTGCGGTTGATGGACAGTGCGACACCTGCGTTGACTGCGACTCCGCCGCCTGCGACAGCTACAGAGACTGTCTTTGCATTCGTTGTTCCTTCGTTCTTCACATTGATCTCGGAACTCACGTTCTGGATCTTCGCATCACCGCTGATAATTGCTTTTGCAGATCCTTCGAAATCTGTCATCGCATAGGAAGCGTTGACTCCAACGGCTCCGCCTGCCAGGGCAACGTTTGCGGTCAGTACCTTGCCGTATTTCATACCGGCGGTCACGTCGACCGTTGCTGCCTTCAGGACATCACCCGCCAGCTCAGCCGTCACATCGGAATGAACCATAAGGATCGCGCAGGAAACTCCCACTCCCGCTGTGCCGCCTGCGGCCATGATGGAAATGAGCCTGATAGTTGAAGTTGTTTCTGTGGACTCAGCCTGTGTGTCCGCCTGTGCATTCTGCTCTTTCGCAGTATCTGCACTGATAGGATTGTTCTCGCTGCTGCCCGGCAGAGTGGCTATAGCGTCCTCTGTATCTTTCTCTACGGATCCGCTGATAGCTTCGACTGTGATTTTTCCGCCTGCAGTAAGCGTTACGTTATCATCGACTTTAGCGACGACATTGGAGTGCAGGACCGCAACTGTGACTCCCACACCGACACCGGCCGTTCCGCCGACAGCGGCTGTTCCGGAGATGATCAGTGCGCTGATCACATCATTTGCGGATACTGTAATATCGCTGACCGCTGTGATCTTGGTTCCTGCGGCAACTGTCGCGGAAACAGAATCGCTGAGGGTCTTTGTGACTTCCTTGCCGTCTTCGCCTGTCTCAGCAATTGTTATCGGAGATGCCGTGAATGTCGAACGGCCTGATTCTCCGTCTGCTGTTGAATCAAAGGTAGCGGAACTGTATGACTGAGTCACAGCTATGTAGGAATCAGTTTCAGCATCATATCTGTATTTCTGCTGATTCTTCTGATCTTCAGTAGCTTTTTTCTCATCATATGCGACATACTCGCCGTCATTTGCGGACTCGACATAGATGTACAGCGTCTCGCCTTCTTCGGTCTCGTATGTCTTTCCGCCCTGACCGTAACTTGAATAGTCCGCATCGCCCGGCTTCTGTCCGTCACCCTGGAGAGCGGCGTTCATCTCATTCTCGTCAGGTTTGCTTGCCTTTGCAGCAGGTGCGCCTTTGTCAAACGCGTACTTCAGCTGCTCCAGAGGATCCATACCGTCCTTGGAGAGATATTCTTCATTTATTGTTGCTGTATAAGGTACGAAGTCGTACTGTTTCGTATCCTCGTTGTATACGAACCAGTAGAATACGCCGTTGTTCTTGTACAGTGAAATGGAATCAGCCTTGCTCTTGTCCTCCGGGATCCCGTTCGGCCAGTATTCATATACATCATATGACTTGCCGCCGATCTCCTTGGATCCGTACAGAGTATCATGGGCATCCTGGCTCATCTTTGCACCGGCAATGATGACCGTGACTGTTGCTCCGACTCCGGCAACCCCGCCGACAGCGACTGTGCCGTCTGCAGTGACCAGATCCCTGTTGTCTTCTGCGTGGACTTTGACGTTCCTCGCGCTGATAGTGTTGCTTCCTCCGATGGAAGCCGCAACCTCTCCGAGACTGACGCTCACTAGAGCTGTGACACCGACGCCGGCTGTTCCGCCGAGAGCTACTGTTGCAACTATGGCTACCAGACCGTATGTGTCTTTTGCATCGACGCTAAAATCGCCTGTCGCTTCGACAGTGACGCCCGTGCCAGTCTTTGCGCTTGTCTGAAGCTTAGTCACTATGACATCGACTGTTCCGCCGACGCCTGCAGTTCCGCCCAGAGCAGCACCTGCGCCGTCTCCGGTAACGATCTCTTTGGACTCAGCATACACAGTGATGTTTCCTGTCGGGTCGACCGGTTTTACTGTTGTTACACTGTCTGAAGGATCTGCTTCCGGATCATCTGCCTCATCACCTGCAGGTTCGCTTGTATCCTCTTCAGGCTCAAGCGTCGTGTACAGTTTTGCGTTGTCGTAGATGATCGCTTCCGTGGTTCCTTCGAAGTATGTCACAAGCACTACCGCTGAGACACCTGCCGTTCCGCCTGCCGCGACACCTGCCGCCACATTGACGAGCATATTGTCTGAGGTCGCGCTGACGTTGATCATCCTTCTGCCTGTCACCGTTCCGCCGAGTCCGGCCGTCACGGTATCGTTGTAGACCATAGCATTGACATCCCCTGCTATACCTGCTGTTCCGGCTGCGCCGAATCCGATGGCAAGGAGGATGAGTTTGCTTGTATCATCGGCATGGACGTTAACTGTATTGCTTGCCCATGTCGTCTTTGCTTTGTTGACAGCCTCTACTGTCTTTGAGAAGACGAGTACTGAAACGGTTGCTCCGACACCCACTGTGCCAGCCGCCGAAAGCGATCCGGCGAAGCCAAACACAAGTGAGTCATCCGAAGCTGCTACCTCGACATCTCCGTCTCCATTCTCTTCGTCACCGGAGGTGATCACTACGTTCTCTCCGACTTCAGCTGTTGAGGAGTTCTTTATTACCAGCGTCACTATCGTTCCTGCCACTGCAGCAGTTCCTGCTGTAGCTGCTGCGGAAACACCGGCCAGTACCGTTGTATCCCTAGCTGCTGCCTCGACGATAACGCCTCTTCTTGTTTTCCTGTTGTGAGGTGTGTAGATCCCTATGCCGTTCTTGCTGGCCTTGGCAGTGAGAACTGCTCCGTTTCCTACTGTTGCCGAAGTAGTCCTGTCAAGAACTGCCACACCGACTGTCGCGCCGACCGCAGCAGTTCCAAGTCCTACTGCAAGTCCTCCGCCCAGGATATACAGCTCATCTTCTGCGTCTGCGATGACTCCGATGGAATCTCCGGCTGTTATCTTGGCTCCGGCGTCGACTGTCGTTGTCACTGTTGCGTCAGATACGAAGATCGGGACTGTTCCGGCGAGAGAGTTGCCCTCAGCCGCGGCTGCCGCAAGCCCGAGGATGATATTGCTGTCTTTTCCTGTCGAGCTGATGAGGACATTTCCTTCCTCTGCAGTGATCTCTGCTTTTCCTACCGTGACGGTAGCAGACCTGTGCACCACGTTCACGACGATGGTAGCGCCTGTGCCGACCTTTGTGCCTCCGAGGCTGACCGCAGCAGCTGCAGTTACCAGCTCGCTGGAAGTATCAGTGAGAATGTTGACATCTCTGGCCGCTGTGATCTTTACACCGTCCTCAACAGTGACATTTGCCGCTGTCTGGGAAACAAGCACGCCGACGTTTCCTGCGATGACTGCCTCTCCGGAAGGAGCTGCAGACGCTGCCGCAAGGACGTTGATGAGCTTCTCATTGTTGATAGCTTTTATATTTACATCTTTATATGTGCTCTTGAGAACCGAGCCTGCTCCGACGGTCGTCTTGGCGCTTGCCTTATCGATAACGACCGCTACCGTTCCGCCTGCAGCTACTTTTGAGTTGCCGCCGGATGCGGACAGGGAGATCAGAATCGAGGAGTTCTCTGTGGAGCTCTTTACTGTGAGGTCTTCTGCAGATGTGATCTGAGAGCTTGCTCCCACTCCGCTCGTTACCTTGCTTTCGGACGAGATAACGTTCAGCGCTCCGCCTGCAGTCAGTTCGGACTGCTGTGCTCCTGTAGATATCGAAGCTGCGACCGTGAGCACCATAGTGTTGGCCTTCGCTCCTGCGCTCTGTTCATATCCGCCGCTGTCGACGGTGATCTTCGTGCCTTCTCCTACGGAAGCGTTCACGGTGTCTTCGTTATCCAGCCATGCTGCCGTGATTCCCACGCCGAACTTGGACGGTGCTGCTGAGAGCGATCCGGCTATGATCCGGATATTCGCTTCGTCATCCGCGCGGAGGATCATTCCGCGGTCTACCGTCTCGTCTGTCTCGTATCCGTTGATGATGGACATCGTTACATTGGATCTCTCCAGCTTGCCGTTGACCATCTCCCATACGCGGTTCTTGTATACGTAGAAGATCCTTTCTCCTACGACATACTGATCATATTTTGCTCCGTTGATCTCCGCCTGCTCTGCCTGAGCCGTCACTCCGAACGTTCCGGTCTCGAAGCCTGCTTCCTCAAGGAGTCCGTTCTCCGCTTCTGTGTATACCGTATCATCAAGGACATAGTAGATATTGCCTTCTGTATCCTTATAGATCCTGTATGTGCATCCCGAAGCAGTAATTCTTGCATGCTCTCCAATGGATGCATTGACGTTGTTCCTGAACACCACCAGGGCTACAGAGCCGGCAACGCTCGCCTTACTCTGCTCGCCTGTGCTGCCGGAGGTCATGATGGAACCTGCTATCGCTTCTGCGTAGTAGTTCTGGCTGGACAGCACGTTCAGTGCGTCGACAAGATTCACCGCATCTGCAGTGGTCACGTTGATATCCACTGTATATGAAGCATCCGGATCGTTCTTGTCCTTATCCAGATTGATGAATCCCTTCGGGGCATTCGGCTTGTCTTCAGGCTCGAGATCCGATGTGTCTGTGATGAATGTTGAGAGATCGATCGCGCTCTCGAAATCAGAGAAGTCGACTTTGGTCTTCTCTGCGTTGATCACGATGCTGGATCCGTCGATTCTTGCGTAATCACCTATGCTCACATCGATGACATTGTTCGCATAGATCATGGCGAACGCCACGCCTACGCCGACGTTGGAGCCCTTGGATACGCTGACACCGCCGGCCCTGATAGCCAGTTTTGTTTTATCCTTGGCTTCGATCGTCACTCTGCCGCCTGTGACCTCAGCCGGTTTGTCTTCACTGGAGACGATGGTGACCTTTGTCTTCGCATCGTCTGTAACAACTGACATGCTGCCGGCAATGGAAAGTTTGCCCTGTCCGGAAACAGCGCCTGCCAGAGACTGGGCGGCCAGAAGTCCTTTATATTTGCCGTCCATGTTCTGCGTTGTGTGCGCAGTGATATCCACATCGCCTCTATTGCCTTTTTCATCTGCCTTGGCGATGACTTTTCCGTCTATCTCGACTGTTGCTTCGTTCTTGTCCACGCTGACGGATACGCCGGCGGCGATGGAGTTGGAATTCTGCGCAAGGCTCATCGCGATACCAGTTCCCTTTGTCAGGAAGTTACCGCGGTTCTCAGCAGCTATGATGATGTTTCCGTTAGCTATCAAGCTGCCTTTGAGTACTGTATTTGCTTTGTGCTTTGTGATATTGAGACCGACAGCAGCTGCGACCTGGAAGTTCTGGCTCTTGGTCGCTGATCCGTTCTGCAGCGTCGTGTTGTTGGGATTATTGTTGTTTGCCTCAGTCATACCGTTGTTGCCGGTTGTTTGGGCTTTCTGAGTGGACTCGCCCTTGGCATCCTGAGACCTCAGGGCATTGGAAGACAGGTTAGCTTTTTTGTCTGTGCTACCAGTGCCGCTCTTATTCTTATCGAGCGTATTGTTGACCTTGTCCTGAGTTCCTGTTGTCTGCTGATTGTTATTCTGATTCTGGTTCTGATCCTGGCCGGACTGTCCGAAGTATTCTCCGGCAAGCAGCCTGTTGGCTGTGTCCTGAGTCTTCTGTGCTCCGCTTGCGAACTTGTTGAGATACCTGTCAAGGTCTGCTCCCATCGCTGTGGCGAGAGCTTCCGAATCATCACGGTTGAATGTCTTCGCGCTGAGGTTCGCGCTGCCGGAAGCATTCACGATGCCGTTGAGTGTAGCTGCCACTGCAGAATCTGTGATATTCACTGTTACGGCTGCGCCGACTGCGGTAGATTTGCCTGCTGCGAAGGAGCTGGCTTTAGTAACAGCCTGGCCCTTCTGATATGCCGACAGGTTGAAGCTTACCAGTGCACTCTTCGGATCTTCCGGATCGACTGATACTTCATCTTTGCCTGTAACGGTCACTTTAGAACCGTTGTCTACTATTGCTTTGACGACATCGTCCACTACTGTGACTGCAACGCTGGCGTCAAGTGAGATGTCCTTTGTTGTCTGTGTCTGCTCTCCGGAAGCAGATGCTCCTGCAAGAGGATCTGTTCCTGCGACACCCGCTGTCTGTGTTGAGTGCACCGAAACAGCGCGGATATCTGCCGTTCCTGCGGAAACGGTCCTGTTCTCTCCGATACCTGCTGTAACGTTGAGTTCAGTATAGGTCATCGCGAATCCTGCACCGGCACCGATGGTCTTGCCGCCCTGGGTCTTCTGCTGACCTGCATCCTGAGCTGCCGGGTTGGAATCTGCCTCGAACACTGCAACTATCTCAGTGTTTGCAGCCGGCATGTAGAAGAGATATGCTGTACCGCCGTCAGGATCAATGATCGAGCTGTCCGTAGTGACGATATCCTGCTTCTTCTCTGTAGGCTGCTCGGTACTGTTCGGATCCTTTTCCGGTGTGTATTTGATATAGAGTTTAGTGAGCTTGTATCCGGCTGCAGGATTGACTATGATCGCTATCCTGTCCTCATACTCTGCTCTCGGCTCAGCTCCCTGTCTGGCCGCATTGACATTGAGGATCTTGACTGTTCCTCTGACAGTCGCTGTCGACTGGCCGCTCTGTGTCACCTTATCCTCATATGTGACAGTCCAGGTGTTGTCGGAGTTCTCCTCTTTCTTGGTCATATCCATGCCGGCATATCCGGTACCGCTCTCACCGACTTTTTTCTCCTTCTTTACCGAGAGGGTCGTCTTGCTTATGAATATGAGCTCCGCACTGACAAGAGAGCCGTCTTTGATGTCATATGACTTATTGTCGGAGTTGATGTCGAGTTTGAGCTTGCTGGTCCAGTTGCCGTCATCGTCCTTTGTGCGCACGATGGTGAAAGCATAGCCGCTTTCGCTGTAGATGGACTCCGGTCCTACACTCACAGTCACCGGCGAGCCGTCCGGCTTCGTGTATGTGAAGTATACCTGCTTAGTATCCAGCTCATATCCGGTCTCCGGTTTGGCGGTGAGATAGTAGTACTGTTCTACCATGCCCTCACTTAAACCGCCGTGTGTGTTTCCGGCCTTAAGCGTTCCGGATCCTTTGCCTTCGACCGTGAGATCCACGTCTTTCACAGACTGTGTATCTTCGCTGACGAACACCACTCTATACTCAAGCATCGAACCCGCTTTTACTTTGACGTTCCTGCCGGCGAGAATGATATCCACCTCTTCACCGGTGGTTCCGATCTCGGGAGAAGTAAATTTGTTGTCGCCGAAAATCGGAACCTCTACCATGACTTTGGTTCCGTCTTTCTTCTGATATGTAACTGTAACTCTGCGGATCCTCATGCCGGGGTCCGGTGTGAGCGTTACTTCACGTCCGTCCACCTCTGCTTTTCCGCCGGCAGATACTGAAATGGTCGTATTGGAGATCTCAGCGGGCTTGATAACTGCAGGAGGTGTCTGTGTCCCATCAGCACCATTGACTCCTGTGCCCTGCCCTGCGTTGAGGTTGGCGTTTGCTTTTCCTCTGGAATCTTCCGCTGCGGAAGCTGTTGTCTTCTCGATCTGGTTGCCTTCAGCCTTGATTGTGAGGTCTCCGGTCACTGTCACGTACTTGGTGCTTGCGATCTTCGTGCCGGCGATCGTTGCAGCTGTTGTTCCTTTGATCACAGCGATAGCTACGGATCCGGCGACAGCTGCCTGCTTGCCGCCCGCTCCGGCTATAGCGTCTGTTGTGAATGTGTGGGAATTAGGAACTTCCTCAACAGCAACCTTGACTCCCAGGATACCTGTGAGTTCATCGATAGCTGCGTTGGTAAGAGCCTTGCCCGCTTCCTTGAGGGCGTCCATGAGATTCTGCTTGAGGATCTCGCCGACTCTTCCGGATCTCAGGAAGTTCTTAAGTTCGGTTATATTGCAGATGCCGTCTGTGAGCGTTCCGCCGACCTTGAGAGCGATAGCTTTCAGGGAGTCAGTGACTGCTGTCTTGAATCCCTCAGCGTTCATGTTCTCCCTTGACGGGATGGAGATGCTGTATTCAGCTGCCACTTCGGTGATCTTTGCGATAAGGTCATCGATGATCTTGTCTCTTGCTGTGATGAGGATGCCGTTCTCCCCGATGAATGCCTCCTTAAGGCGCTGTCCGAGCTGGCTGTTCTCAGGCACCTCCCCTCCTGTGTTGGCAGGATTGAGGAAATCCGCAAGCATCGGTCTCACGACCTGTACGATGTTTGTCAGGATAGCATCCTGGATGACCGGCCATGCATCAGTCTTCAGGTAATTGAGAAGGACTGCCTTCACTCTGTCCCAAACAGTAGGACCGGGTTCGCCGAGCAGTGAATCGACTGTCTCTTTGAGCTTGTCCGGGATGCTGAGGAACATGGTGACGAAATCAGCAAGATTCTCCTTCACCTTCTCGTACGGATTGCTCTCGAGGAGCTGTTCCAGACCGGTTCCCTTCAGTAACTCGTCCTTTGCGGCGTCGAAAGCATCGCCGACCATCTTCGCGATGACCTGCTGGGCACTTTTGCCGAAGATATCTGCAATACCGAGAGCATCTGCGATATCCTTTGCAAGATCAGCGACTGCCTTGTAGAGCAGATCCGTCAGCCAACCGTAATTGGTATCCGGCGCTGAGCTCTCTCCGTCTCCGCTGCCGGAGTCTGACTCGATCATTCCGGCAATGAGGACAAGCTTATCAGCGGTAACACTGGAATCCCCAATGACCGCTATGTTCTCGTATGTAACTATATTGATTGCTACTGCTACGCCGACGCCGATCTTTCCGTTGCTGGCGCTGCCGTTAGCAGTAATGTTGTCTTCGTTCTTGGCGAGAGCCATGACTATGACTGCACCGCCGTCACCGTCTACGCCTTTTGCTGTTACTGTGAGATCAGGATCGATCTCGGCCTTGGCATAGATCTTGTGAATATTGAGTGTGAATGCGGCTGCAACATCTATGCTGCCTTCTGTGGTGCTGGCTCCCTGTCTGGAAGCTGTGCTGCCGCGCATTGATGACGGATCCGTGCCGCCCGCATTGACGTGGGACGAGAGCTTGCCGGCTCCGCCGAGCATACCGTCAGCCTGTTTGTCCGCCCCCGATTTCCCGTCAGGGTCAGACGACCCCGAGTCAGAGGATCCGGAATCGGAGGATCCGGAGCCGGATGACGGAGACGATGCCGCTCCGCTCGCGCTCGCCTTGGAGCTGGAGCTCGTGCGGTTCCTTGCTGTTGTTGTCACGCTGAGTCCCTTTGTGTTGACGCTGCGTGAAAGTTTTGCGTTCGTGACATCTTTCAGTACGGAGATCGCGAATGATCCGCCGACTGCAACGCTTCCGCCTGCTGCGGCCGCGTCTGCTGTAAGGGTCCTGGTAATATCGCTGTTGGCTGCGATCTTGATGTCTCCGGCACAAGTGATCTTCTTTGTTCCGGATCCAAGCTTTGCCCTTGTCTCTGTTCCTGTCACCAGGAGTGAGAGAACAGGGGTCACCGAGATACCGCCGGCTGATCCTGCAGCTGCGTCTACTCTCTGTGTATCCGAAGATGTTGCGGATATCTCCATTCCGGAGAGATCCTCGGTTATTGTTATAGGTGTTTTGTCTTCGATCTCTGCGATGGTCTCGATACCAGTGACCTGCACCGCGATACCTGCGCCTACGCCTACGCTCTTGGACGTCTCTTTGCCCTGAGCGTCTCCCTTTGTGGCAAATGCCGTCTTGGAAGAAGCTGTTGCGTTGAGTTCGCCTCCGGAGAGCTCAAGTTTGGCAGTTGAATATACGACAGCGTGAGTCTTTGCCTTGCCGACATTGACCGCAACGGCACCGCCGATACCGATATCGCCCTGGCTGTATCCGGCCAGCGCTTCCACGGTGCCTGTCGTTTCAGAAGCAGCATTGACTGTGAGTCCCTGTGCTTTGACAGTTGCATTCTCGACTTCCGCTGTAATGGTATTCTTTACGACACCGACCGCTACGGATACGCCTGCGGAAACGGTGCTCTTTCCTCCGGCTCCTGAGCCGGCATTCTGCTGAACGCCAGGGGTGAATCTCGCCCTGACCTCAGCCGTTGATCCTTCGGCGATGTTAGCCGGAAGTTTGCATGTATATTTCGTTCCGACTCCAGTGGCCTTGACTACCTGAGTCTGTGCGCCGGAGGTGATGGACACCTCTACGCTTCCGTTGACGATCTTATAGCCGTCGCCGGGCTGGACTGTGAAGGAGATGGTGTCTCCGGAATCCGCCTTTGAAGAATCGAGCGTGATCTGTCCGTTGGTGGATGCCCCTGCTTTGAGCGTCAGAGCCTTAAGAGCAAGGACAGGTCTGAAATTGAATGTGTAATCGACCTCATCGAAGTCGTACTGCAGATTGTTGTACATGTACTTGGGAGCGATCTTCCAGCTCCAGGTACCGTCTGCATTCTTTGTTACATCTATCTCGGGGATAATAGTGTTATCTTCTCTGGTGACGCTGATCGTGAGACCTGTGATCTTGTATCCTTCCGCTGCCGCTTCAGGTGTAACGGAAATGGTGATCGTCTCACCCGCAGACGCCTTCGTATGCGAGGCCTTTACATTGCCCGCCGCATTTGCGCCTGTGGTATCAAGGGCGATGGTGTGCATCTGATCGAAGAAATCCGCGCTGATTGTGACGTCAGTATCGGGCATCTCGAATGAATACCATCCGTCTGCACCTGCTTCTTCAAACTCCTTGACAGTCTCCTGTCCGTCCAGAGTGTATTTCACCGTGATCTTGACAAGCTGTCCGTTGACTGAGGAAGTGGCATCGAGTTTGAATTTTACTGTCGCTGCTTCTACAGCCTGTGTCGGCGTCTCGCCCTCTGCCGGAGTGACTGTTGATGTCTCAAAGACGATCGATCCGGCTGTGGTGGACGGTGTTCCTCCCTGCAGGACTGCTGTATTGACGTTGTGCTTGTTCTGTACGAAGACCACTCCGACTGTGATGGCGGATCCCTTCTTGAGTCCTGTCAGCTCGGCAGGCTTGAAGAAGTAGTTGCCGTTTGAGTCCTTATTGAGAGCGATCTTTACTGTTTCTTCCGTCGCTGCTGATTCCGCTGTTGCAGCTACAGTCTTAACATATGTGAGGTACGCGCCTGTCGGAGCGGGTGTCTCATCTTCTGTTCCAGTGCTTTCCGCTGCAGCGGGGACAGTATATCCGGTATCAGGAGTGATCTTGAAGGAGTACACTGAGCTTCCCGGTCTGCCGCTTGTGTGGGTGATGGTGCCGTTGGTGGTGCTCTCAATTGTGACCGTGTTGGCTATGAGATACTCGCCGACGACTTCCGCACCTGTGGTGAAGTCCTGGAGCTTGATGTTGACCTGTGTTCCGGATTTGATCTTGAGCGTGGAGAGGTCTACGACATAGGTGCCCTTTGTTGTATCGAGAGTCGCCTTGCCGGTCTGGACCGCGCCAGCTTCATTTGTGTATGTGAATGTGACTTTTCCGTCATCGTTGGAGAAGTTGTTCGTCGGGCTTACGACCTTGAGCACGAATATTCCCTTCTCTGCGTCTCCGCCTGGGACCTGCTTGAGAGCAGCTCCCTTGGAAGGCTCGATGTATACGGTGTAAGGAACAATAGCCTGAGCTGCTGTCACCTGGCCGGGGCCGGCAGGTGTGCTCGCAGGTCCGGTCGGGCTGGCTGCTGCGGCTGTTGCCGGATTGGCTACAGCTGTTCCGTCTGCCTTGACTTCCGCTTTGGCTGAACCAGTAGCGTCCACTGTGATGGATCCTTTGGCTTCGACTGTTCCTGTTGTGTCTATCTTTGCATTGTTTGTGTTGAGGTTGACGCCTCCGGCGAGAGCACCGGATGATTGCGCGGTAGCTGCGTTGGTAGCTGTTGTCTGCTGTGTATCCTGTCCTGTGACTCCGGCCTTCTTCCCGAATGTGGCGTTGAGGAAGATTCCGTCTTTGCTCACGCCTGCCGGAACTGTGTATGCATATGCTCCGCTCTCGTTCTTCGTGATCTCTTCGGTCACTGTGCGAAGCTTGTTTTCGTCTTTGACGTAATACACCTTGTCTTTCGGGATCTCAGCTCCCATCTTGACACCCTGTATTACATATGCTCCGTCTTCGATGCAGTAATAATCGACTTCCGCCTGGAACTTATCTTCCGATGCAGGTGAGAAAGGAGTCTCATATACGGCGTACAGTCCGGTGAGAGTGTATCTCAGAGCCGGGTTGACTATAACTGTGAACTCCTGGCCGACGTCCGCTTTTGTGATCTGGGAGATGATAGCTCCGTGCCTCTCATAGTATGTGTTCGGCATGGAGGACACATCCACTCCTTCAGACGGAGATGCTTTTTCATAAGTTCCTGATGCGAGCCTTACGAAATACTCTGTATCCACCTGGAACTGCAGATCGTCTGTTACCTCGAATGCACTTGCGCGTGAGTAATATGTCACGCCTTCCTGAGGCGTTTCATTCTCTGCCAGAGCTGTATATCTGTCTTCCGCCAGCTTCTTGTAATATGTTCCTTCATATGTGCCGGTGATCTCTGTGTAGATGTCGCGGTATTTGATACCTACCGGCACCGCCTCGGCGGATTCGGAATCCTTCTCTTCTTTCTGCTCCTCTGCGCCTTCAGTTGCCTCGTTGAAGAGATCGTCAAGTCCGGCATCTGTCTCTTCCTCTTCAGGAGTCTGGGTGCTGGTGCCTTCCTTGAATTTGACCTCTATCGTGACGTCGCATTCCGGCATGCGGAATATGAATGATCCGTCTGCCTGCTGTCTGAGCGCCAGCTCATTGTTTCCGAGCAGGCTGTCGACCGTCTTGAATGCTGATGCGCCTTTCGGCAGATAGGAGATGATGACTCTGTCGACCGTGTAGCCTGAATCCGGTTTGGCAATAATCTTGACCGGATCAGCAAGGGTGTAATAAGCTTCGTTCTTCGGGATAACTGCTCCCGCTGTCACTGACATATCCTGAACGTACTTATTGTCATCTGTATATTTGAAGTACTGGACGTTAGCCTTGAACTTCTCGTCCAGGCACGGCTCATATCCGTTCGCTGAGGAAGGAGCCGTAACGCTTCCGTTCGTTGACTCTTTGACTGTTACCTTGTATGTCTTGCCGGCGATGTGCTCCGCTACTCCGTGGATCCTCGCGGCGAGCCTCGATCCGGTGTCTCTGAACAGCTTGAGGGAGATGTCCTTGAGCAGTGTCTTTACAGATGCAAGACCGCTGCCTGCGGAGTTGTCATCCTCACCGTCTGCTCCGCCTTCTCCGGCAGCGACAGGCGGCATAGCGCTGGTTGCCACAGCGGATCCGCTGAGATCTGCTGCGGATGAAAGTGTGATGTCTCCTCCGGCATCAACAGTTGCCTCGTTGGTGATCTTGACCTCGCCGTCCTGCACTGCTGCTTCGATGGCGATGTAAGCGCTTACGTTGTTCGGTATGGAGCTTCCGGTCGAACCTGTGCCTGTTGCGACGTTGCCTCTTGCCGCTTTGGCTTCGGCTGTTGTCACGGCCTTGGAGATCAGCTCGACATCTCCTTCCGTTTTGATCTTGGACTTTCCGCCGACAGTGATGTGTGAATCGTTGACTGCAACGGCAACTGAAAGAGCTACCGGAAGTTTACCTGTGGTAGCTGTCGTCTTGATGCCGACTGTGGATTCCGTGTTGACTTTCAGATGAGAGCCGGATGTGATCTTAGCATCCATGATCTCAACTGCTGCCTCTGTGACCGTAACGATGAAGGCCAGCGGTACGAACAGTTTTGCCAGCATCTCATTGGATACTTCCAAGAGAACGTTGGCCGCTGCCGAGATTATCGTTGAGGCCTTGGAAACGATCTCGCCTGCCAGACTGATGAAAGCTGTTCCGACTTTGACATTGAAACAGTTCAGACTGTCAGAGACAGATCCGAGAAGATCTATGATGTTCTTGGTCTGATCTGTAGAAGCTGTCATAGTGACTGCTCCGGACTCGGCCTTGATCTTCGCATTTTTTGTTACATTGATCTCTGCAGTGGCGACGAAGTCGAACAGGCTTCCTGAGAGAGCCTCCCCTCCGATACCTCCGGTCATGTCGCCAAGATCGAACAGAACGTCAGAGTCTGCCGCTTTGATCGTGACCGATGCTGCATCGACCGTTCCGTCTACTGTGACCTTCTGAGCATTTACGGTAAGGTTGACTGTCGGGATGTTGATGCTGCCCAGCAGTACGGATGAACCGGTAATGATGAGGTTCGTAAGCAGTACGGTATAGTTTGTCCAATCCGCGCTGACCGGGATCTCATCGCCGGTATCCGGATCGGTCTGCTTTGTATATTTATATGTATAGTTGGTAAATGACTTGATCGTTGTTCCGCTCAGCTTTTTGAGTTCCACTGTCGGCTTGCCCTCGAGGGTATCCTGCATGAACTCGAACGATGTGACGGACACTTTGAAATCCTTGTCCATTCCGCTGGCTACCATGCGGATCTGACCGGAGTAGCTCTCGTCTGTCTTTGTCAGAGTTCCTGACAGCGGATTGTCGTTGCCGCTGTTGAGCTGACCGGTGAGCATCAGGACATCGTATCCTGCTCCGGCTATGACCTGCGCTACGCTGTATCCGTTGGCGAGCACTGCGTCCAGCGAGATCGTGTTGTCTCCGTCTCCGACATTCACATCCAGACTTCCGGTGACGCTGACGCTGTCCGCCTCTTTGCTCCTCTTCGCCGCCGCAGCTCCTGTCAGCGTGACCGTATCATTTCCTGCACCTGCAGTGATATCCATATCGGCTGTTCCCGCATTGTGTGCAAAAGTGATGTCGTTATTTCCTTCACCGGTCTCGATGTCGGCTATCACCAAAGAACCTGCATGGGTGAAGTTCACGGTGTCATCTCCGCTTCCGGTCTTGATGTCTGCCTCTATCACTCCAACGCCGTTCGTGACAGAAACTGTGTTGTCTCCCTCTCCGGCATTCACGTCAACAGTATTGGTGAAGTCCTCGCCGGAACCGAGGGTCCCGTATTTGGTCTCGACCTTGACTGTATCATCTCCTTCGCCAGTGATGACTTTGAGACTGTTTTCCTGATGGTCCATGGTGACATCAATGCCATCGTCGCCATTCGTGCCGTAGACAGTAACATCTGCGCCGCCCTCGATGTTGACCTTGTGGTCAAGCGAGAGATAGATGCCGGCAAGTATGACATTGATGCCGTCGATGTTGATCGTGCCTCCGACAACGACGGATGGCTCTGCTTTCTCATTAATCGTGCTCTTATCTATGAGCTCTCCTTCTGCAGGCTTCGTATATGAACCTTCTCCCAAAATATACAAGACCAGATCGTCACTCACCGTGTCGATCGGTCTTGCTTTAATGTTTATATCTCCGTTGTATGTTCCCGCAGCAACAGTTACAGCGATCTCCTTTGTGTCGGAGGTCGCTTTGCTCAACGCTTCCTTTACAGCCTTGCTGATAGCGTTCTCGGATTTGGTAACTGTTGTTTTGGTGATCGTCACTTGAGGATCCTGAGTTTCTGTCGATCCTTCAGGTGCTTCAGGTACTGCAGGTTCCGACGCCTCAACGTTGACTTCGGCGCCGACGGTATTTACTTTTGCCTGACTGTTCTTGTCAATTGGTTCACCTGTGTCGGTGAGTGTGTATGTGGTCTCTGTAGGATCCATCCCGTAGATCTTGTCTTCTGGGTCTGTTTCGGATGTATCGTTTGTGATATAGGTCTCAGTGATCGTTACAGACGGAGCGTCATTCTGGAACGATTTCTGATCATCCTCAACGACATTAACATCACCCGACCCGGATTCTTCAACTACTTCAGCTACAGTCGCAGATCCGGATGGTGTTACCATTTCGACAGGAGTCACCTCTTCATCAGCGACTTCTTCAGCCATAACGGCAGGTGTGGGCACAGTTAAGATGAACAGCATCATGAGCAATAGAGCCAAGATGCTTTTTCCCGCCTTTCCTTTTTTCATCGTTCCTTTGCGATCGCAGCTAGTAGCCATAACGCGCTCCTTTTGGTCTTTTGACCTGTTGTTATGTTATACCGTCCAGCGGTGTATTTTTTATAAGAGATCAGACTCAGTCTGATTCATTTATTTCACTTAATGCCTCCAGTGCTTCTTGGGCCTGCACTGTAAGTTCGGAATCATCATTTCTTTCTATCACTGCGGTGAAATCTTCTTTAGCTCCGTCTACATCATCAAGATTGAGTCTGCACACAGCTCTGTTATATAGACTGGCTGTAACATCTTCGTTTCTACTGATAGATTCTGTATAGAGGGAGGCTGCCCTATCGTACTCCTCCAGGCTCATCGCACAAAGCGCAAGGTAGTATTTCGTATCCGCAAGATCCGGATCCTCGTCCAATGCTGCCTGGAAATTAGCTTCTGCTTCTGCATATTGTCCGTTTACCAGATTGCAGAGACCTATTATGATCTCTGTTGAAGCTATCGCTTCACCAGTGGCTTTTTTTGTCTCGACTGCTTTCAAACCATCTTTGATTGCAGTCTCATAATCCCCCGCTATGTAAGAACACATCATTGCCTGCTCGTGCATAAGATGCGGCGTAGCGTATCCGTGCTCTACAGCTGTTCTAAATTCTTTGGCCGCTTCCTGATACTCTTCAGCATTCATGAGGCAGACACCAAGCATCGCGGACACCTCACCGCCGCGATCTTCCGATGAGTAACCTCTGAATATCTCCAAACATCTCTTCGCCTTGTCGAAATCCTCTGTCATAATCAGGCATCGAGCTCTGTCTACATATGCGTGAACATCCGTCTCTGTAGCCATCGCGTAGCACTCTGCAGCTCTTGCCGGATCCCCGGTGCTCTCATATAGCTGTCCGAGACTGGCCATGATCACAGGGTCTCCACCGTCAAGCTCGATATATCTATTAACGTCCTCTGTCGCTCCTTCCATATCTCCGAGCACCATTCTCATCTCAGCTCTCATGAAATATGTGGCTGACAGGCTCTCATCAAGTTCTTCTGCTTTATCCAGATATTTTACAGCCTTCTCATATTCCTCGGTAAGAACGAACAAGCTTGCCTGCCTCAAGTAAAGGACAGCCAGTTCTTTATCACTGCCACCATCGTAATTATCGATGCAGCCCTGCATATACTGAACAGCGTTTCCGTAATCTTCTCTAGCAATCGCTATTGATGCGTACAGATCATAATCGTCATATGTTCTGGGTTTCCTGATAAGGGTCTTGAGTACATCCCACGCTCTGTCGAGATTTCCTTTTGAAAGATACTTAGTATTATCTTCCGTAACACTTGCAGCATATTCGGCAACTTTTCCCACAAACTGTCTTTCTGAAAACCTGATCTGAGCTTCTATGGTCAGGAACAGGTTGAAAAAGATGATTACCGCCAACACTAATGCCAGCAATCTGAGGCCTATTCTGTTTTCATATCTAGACTCAGCGTTATCCATGTGAAGATCCGTTTCCCGTCTTATTTATTTTTCCTGTAAATTCCTACAGTGAGGCCGGAGGCGACAGTGAACCCTACTACAGCAGACAGCACATATCCCCCCGTCAGTTCATCCATCATAAGAGCACCGAACTGTGCAAACACTACACCTACCGGCGAGGCATGTACAAAAACGGACGAAACAAAACAAAGCGCCAAAAGCAACATACCGCTCAGGCTTGTAAGCAGTATGGTTGTTCCAGCGCTCTTTCTCTTTTTTATCTCTTCACTGCGTTTAGTTATCTCTATTAAAGCAGTATCAGTATTATATCTCATTAAAAAGGGCACCCCTCCGAATAGAATAAATCATCTATACATTAGTGCCCTGTTTTTTTATTTTTTCTCAGTTGCTTTTATAAATTTTATACCGCTCGTTCTCTTCCGGTATCTTCTCATCGATAACTATACTCCTTCGTAAAACAGTGAGGAGCAGAAGAGATGAAACGAAAGGCATTCCATATCCTATTTTAGATGATAATCCGGGCTCTGATACCAGAAGATTATACAGCGCATGAAGTGTTGAAGACATTGCCAGAGCCCCAACAAGAGCAGGCAGTGATACTGCACCGTGTTTTCTCACTATAATGATAGTTCCTGAAAGGATCACAATGCTCGCTACATGCATGATCCCCACTGCCAGTCCGCGCACTAGCACAAACGACATCTTTACATCTCCGTTCGACATAAGGTAACAAATGTTTTCGAACGTCGCAAATCCCGCTCCTATCGCTATCGAGGCTACCAAAAGCTCATTGTCGTCTGCTTCAAGTACACAAAGGATAAAAAGTACCGGAAGGAATTTCATCACCTCTTCAATTAAGGGAGAAATATAAACTGCTGTATCTTCTGCAGACATCCCGGATACCACTTTTGCGAATCCGCTTATATATGCCGACATTAGGCAGCATATCATCCCGAAGACGAAAGATTCCATAACCTTCCTTGCCATACCTTGGAGGAAAAGGATGGTGATCACTAGAGGTATCGTCAGACAAAGCAATACATTTTCGGAATATATCATTCTTTCTCTGCCTCCTTCTCCTTCTTCCTCACAGCCAGACAAATCATAGCTAGTGAAAAGACAACCAATACTTCAGCTACAAAGTAGACAGGCTCATAACTCAAATATTGCGTCACCAGCCCCATGGTATACGTAGTTGCAGCAAGGGCAATGGCTCTGTCTGCGTTTCCATTCCGAAGGACATCCACTGTTTTGAAAATTAGAAACATATCGCATGAGAAGAGCAGAATGTAACACAAGACATCCAAAACGGTATACACATTCCCACGCGTGAAATACAAGACGCTCTCCAAGACAGCTATTACCATGGTAGCCGAAGCAAAAGATAGACGATCGACTTTTATCAAAGATCTGCTCTCCTCAAGAGAACGTCCACACATGAACAGAAGGTATATAAACGGAAGCGCATTCATCAGGTTCCCAAGCAATTTACCAGACCACAGGATCCAAAGCCATATATTCAACGCTCCGAATAGTGCTCCTTCCACACTTGGCCATGTCAGTTTCTTTAAATTGACTGAGAAATTGCTTTGAAGAACAGCCCCCAGCAAAGTATATATTCCCATATCAACTATATCCATAGCGGAGAAAGGAAGATACAGCCCCTTGTTCTGGAGTGCGTGAGTTAGGTAATACAGATTGCTCGTAAAGAGTGTAGCTGACCAAAGAAGATAAAGTACCCTTGTGACAGGGTGTATTCTCTTGAGTCTTAAGCTGTACAGAAAAATATACAGAAGAACAACAAACTCAAGAGCCATAACTAATGAGGGAATAAGAGTTCCTGAAGTCATAGTTATCTCCTATTGTGTTTTTGGACATGCAGACAAAGCATAGTGAATGTGATTCCAAGCAGAAATGAGATGAAACCTACAATGAAATATCCAAGATATGGACTTGATAAAACCAGACTTCCGAACATGAGATTTTCGCCAAATTCATGACTGCCAACAGGCATCCTCGCGACAAAAGAGGAGATAGCAATAATAATTGCCATGCACACAAATACCCCAAGAGATGTCTTCTTCTGACGGCGCACCCGTTTTATGGAAGAACTTCTCTTTTCGATCTCAACTAATTGTTCTTCAATATTCCGCATCTTTTATACCTGCTTCTTCAAGCAATCCTTTTAATGTTTGTTTTCCTCTAAACACAAGATTATATACCTGTTTCCTGGTCTTGTGCATTACTTCTGCTACTTCTTCGTGGCTCATATCTTCGAAGTATACCAGATACAGAGCATTCTTGTATTCATCAGGAAGCTTATTCATGGCATCATAAAGTTCCCTACGTGACTCGCCTCTTATCAGTTCGTCCTCTGCTTCCTCCAAACTCGTTTCCTCCAAGGCATCGCTCACCCAAAACTGCAGTTTTTGCTTTCTCAAGTGTTTTCGGGCAAGATTCCGCCCTATCCCGAACAACCATGTCTTGAAGGTGCTTTTTCCTGAAAATCCCGATTCTTCAGCAGCGGCTATCGCAAACGCGTTGAGCATTATGTCCTCCGCATCTTCCATGTTGCGAACATATCCGTAGATGAACAATGTGAGACTCTCCCTGTGTCGCTCCAAGAGCGTCCGCATAGCCTCACTGTCCCTGTCCTTAAGGAAACGGCTATATATGATTTCGTCTGATTCAATGGCCAAAAAACGGTCACCCCATATTTCAAAACTTATTACTGTTTATATTATACATTATACATTATGCTTTCACTAAACAATCATCAGGATCCTTCTTCACAACTATGCAGATAAATAAAGTCCTCTCTTCACCTATAAAGATGAAGAGAGGAACCCGAATGAATTTTATGAATTCACCTATATCTTATTTAGTAGTTTTCTCGCAAAAGTCTGTTCTTTGAGTAAACTTTTTATTAGGAATTGACTACAGGCGGTACCCCACCTTCATCTGCAAGTTTGAATCCACCCATACCTGCCATAGCAATAGCCTTAAATACAGTTGGTAGTTCTCCTCTTGATAACTCCCCTTTGTAATATTTTGTTAGGGTTTCTTCAAGATCTGTGCAGAGGCCCTGCGTCATCCCTATAGTCTCATCTCCAAAAAACATAGCTTCTTTATAGTCTGAAGAAACCGGTCTCCATTCAGGCATCGGCGTTCCATCGCTGTCCAGTCCGTTAGGATCTCCGGTTTTTGCGAAGTTAGTCCAGTAATTGCACATTATTCT
Organism: Oscillospiraceae bacterium; assembly: GCA_017432285.1. Lineage (GTDB taxonomy): Bacteria > Bacillota > Clostridia > Oscillospirales > Ruminococcaceae > RUG11783. Next base: position 61,570 of record JAFRJM010000008.1, read on the forward strand.
GGCAAGATCGTAGTGTTTGCCTTTAAATGGTCTCCAACACTTTGCGAGCGTCTCGAACACAAACCAGAGTTCACTGGAATGGAATGATCCAGCGTTATCGCCCGGGATCTCCGGGTCGAAACGGTAATAATACATCGGAACATAATCATTCTCTGTGTTGGAATCGATCCACATATAGTTCCCTATCTGGAATCCGTTGTATCTGATTCTGTCACACATAGTCTTAACATCAGAGGTTCCCTCTTCCGTGATTTTCAGAATCTCTTCAGCACAGTCACCATAGCATAGCCTGACATAATTTTCATAGGCTTCGACAGAAGGGAAATTAACAACGATCGGGAATTCTCCTCCGGTATTTCCAAGCATCACCGGCACTCTGTTGAATTCGCCTCTCATCAGCATCCTTACAGGGTAATCAGGCAAGAACTTGTAGTCCACCACTGTACCCCAGCGGAAACCGATTGTCTTGAGCTTATCGCCCATAGCTGCTTCCCAAAGTGTCTTGGCATCTACTTTGCGTGCTTCTTCCAATGACTTTACACCAAGCACCTCAAAAAGTTCTTCGCCAAGCTTTTCTGCCTGGGGAAGAGTCAATCCCATATTGCTTGGCGGCAGGAATCCTCCTCCGCTTTGTGGAATAGCTTTCTGGAACAGGCCTTTATTCATTGGACTGCACATCTGTACCATCGTACTTCCAGCGCCAGCGCTCTGTCCGAAAATGGTGATGTTCTCCGGATCTCCGCCAAATGCAGCAATGTTCCTCTTGACCCATTGGACCCCTGCCCTCTGATCCAGATGCCCGAAGTTAGCAGGCGTTTCAGGACTTTCTGCAGTGATCTCCGGATGGCACATGAAACCAAAGACATTTACTCTGTAATTCACAGATACCAGGATGACACCCCTTCTGGCAATCCTTTCTCCATCAAACTCCATCTCAGATGGATACCCTACATTCAGTGCTCCTCCGTAGAAGAGAACCATGACAGGAAATTTCTCATCTCCAGTCTTAGCAGCTGTCCAGATATTCAGATTGAGGCAGTCCTCGCTCATTGGCACATCCGGATCCACATGCCACTCTTTAGTGTAGAAGCTGTCTGCAACGCTTGTGCTGGGCACCTCCTGCATTGCAATGTTCCCAAAGGTATAGCAGTCACGGATCCCTTCCCAGTCCTCTGCGGGCTGCGGAGCGCGCCACCTAAGTTCCCCAACCGGTGGTTTTGCGAAAGGAATCCCTTTGAATGCTGTGATCCTTGGATCTGCGGCCGATATCCCGCGGACCCAGCCATTTTCTGTTTTAACTACCCTTAACATTAACTCCTTTTCTCCTTATTTGATGCGGATGGGTAACCCGCAAAAATATTATATCATTTCTTTCAGCATCAGAATAAAAAAGCCCAGCAAGGCGTGTTGAATTCCTTTGCTGGGTTTGTTTATTTGTTTGCAATGTCTATAATACTTCCGCTATCTGCTCTTGCTTCGGAAAGAGGCCGTATTGTCCCCCGGTATGTATAAACAGGATATTTTTACAGGAATCGAATGTGCCTTTTTTAACTTCGTTGTATAGGCCATAAAATGCTTTTCCTGTATACACCGGGTCCAGTATTATGCCTTCCTTTGCGGCGATACTGGCAATAAATCTCAGCTCATCCTCTTTTGAGATGGCATATCCGAGCCCCTTATAGCCATCGATGAAAGTGAAATCTTTATCTTCGTCCGGTCCTTCACCAAGAAGACCCAGCGTCTGGTCCACGATCGTTCCGCAGACTTTTGTGAAATAGTCCTTGTTGTCGCACACTGTGATCCCGACGATCTTTTTGCCGGCTTCGAAGATCTTGTTTCCAAGATACAGACCACTGTATGTCCCTCCTGACCCTACAGCACAAACTATAGTGTCAAAAGTTACACCAAGTTTTTCTTCCTGTTCAATGATCTCGCGGACCGTGTTCAGATATCCGAAGTTGCCCACTCCGTTAGATGCACCGACCGGAATGATATACGGTTTGTAGCCATTCGCTCTGTACTCGTCTGCCACCTGCTCCATCTTTTGAGAAAGAGTGATGTCTCCGTTTTCATCCAGAAGGGTAATCTCCGCTCCTAACATCTTGTCCAGCAGATAGTTTCCTTCTGTCTTTGGCGGGGCTGATATATTCAGCACCAGATGTGACTTTAGTCCCAACCGTGCAGCAGCCGCTGCTGTCGCACGCGCATGGTTGGACTGAATACCTCCTGCCGTTATGAGCACATCCGCTTCTTCCTTCAGCGCCTGAGCGATGGAGAATTCAAGTTTTCTGACTTTGTTCCCCGACATCTCAGTACCTGTGAAATCGTCTCTCTTTATCCAGATGTTCTTTCCCAGTTCCCGGGACACCTTATTGAGTCCATATACAGGTGTCGGAAGATTCGCAAGCTCTATTCTGTCGATCTTATTCAGTTTCTCTCTGACTGTCGGATAATCCATGGCTTTTCCCTCAATGCGATATCAATAGCCGTAGTTGACCTCAATAACAATATCTTCAAACGTTACCGCGCGCACCTCGCCAGGGCCGTCCGGTTTTGACGGTTCATACTGGATCGTGTAACCGTCCTCCTTAAACCTGGCAATAATAGTGTTGAGCTGCTCACGGGTATCAGCGCAGATACAGATGTGTGCAAGTCCGAGGCGGTTGGGATCCGATCCCAGATCAACCATCTCCGGTTTGTTCATCAGCTCTATCCAGCCCGGTCCGTTGAGCTCCATGATGTAGGAGTAATAGTTCTTAGCCGGGTTGTCATACGTCTTAAGTACTCTTGCTCCGAAATAGCTCTCAAAGAAGGATCTGGCACCTTCAAGATCTTTTACAAAAATTCCTACGTTCCTGAGATACATGATTTATTCCTCCACTATGTAAATACATATTTGTTAATCAGCCTGTTCTTCTTTGGCCTTATCTTCCGTTGAAGCCCATGTCAGCGATTTGTATATGAATTCCTTCGTTCTTTCTTCCCTGGGATTCTCAAAGAACTCTTTAGCGGTGTTCTGCTCCACGATCTCTGCGTTTTCCATGAACACCACTCTTGTGGCGACCTTCCTGGCAAATTCCATCTCGTGTGTAACAACTATCATAGTCCTTCCTTCATCAGCAAGCTGCTTGATGACATTAAGGACCTCACCGGTAAGCTCCGGATCCAGTGCTGATGTAGGTTCGTCAAAGAAGACCACTTCGGGGTTCGTCGCGAGCGCTCTCGCTATTGCAACCCTCTGCTGCTGGCCACCAGACAGTTTCGACGGATAATAATCCATCCTGTCTGCAAGTCCGACAGTCTCCAGCAGTTCCCTGCCGATCTTTTCGGCTTCATCTTTCGGCATCTTCTGTGCGACCGTTAGACCAAGAGTAACATTGCCCAGCGCTGTTTTGTTGCCGTACAGATTGAAGTTCTGAAATACGAAACCTACCTTTTTCCGATATTCTCTCAGATCCTTGGAGGAGATCCGCCTCATATCATACTCTTTGTCGTCCATGACAAGTGTTCCGCTGTCTGCCTTGGTAAGGTAGCCGGCACATCTGAGCAGTGTGGTCTTTCCGGATCCGCTGGGGCCAAGTATAGCTACTACATCCCCCTGATTAACATCAAGGCTGACATTGTTCAGGACGACATTGCTGCCAAATTTCTTATACACGTTGCGAAGACTCAGCATATCATCTCCTCCTCTCTATGGCAGCCTCTGCTTTTCTCTGTATAACAGTGAGAACTGAGCAGAATATCAGGTAGATAACACCGGCTTCTATATAGAGCCAGAAGTAGTCATAAGTCCTTGAAGCTATCCTCTGCGCTGTAGCAAGCACCTCCACCAGGGCGACGTTATAAGCAAGGGATGTGTCCTTTACAAGTCCGATAACGGAGTTGGACAAGGGCGGAAAAGCGGTACGCAGCGCCTGCGGTACAACAACATGGATCATTGCCTGCCAGAAAGTAAGTCCATCACAGTAGCAAGCCTCAAGCTGTCCCACCGGGACAGATTCAATAGCAGCCCTGACCGTTTCCGAACAATACGCCCCAATGCTAAGCGACATGACGATCCACGCGCTGACAAAGGAAGAGAACTTGATCCCTATACTGGGAAGTCCGAAATAGACTATGAAAAGCTGCACTATCATCGGCGAGCATCTTATGATCCACACATATACTCTCACCAGATATCTCATGACAGGCACCTTAGCTATCTGCATCAAGGCAACTATAAATGCGATCACCAGCCCTGTGGAAAAAGATGTGATGGTAAGGGGGATCGAGACCTTGATCCCTGCCATGAACAGCTTCCCGAATGATTCAATTAATTCGTTGATTATTCGTTCATTCATGCGATTTTTCTCTGCTTTTTGTTAATCCGTCTGCCGGGATAACCCAGCAGACGGATAGTATTTAAACTATTCAGTTTTATTATACAGCATCAGCCCTGAGTTGTGTCGACATCGAAATATTTCAGCGCCAGTTTTGACAGCGTGCCGTCTTTCTTTGCTTGTTCAAGAGCTTTGTCTATTTCTGCCACAAGGTCTTCATTTCCCTTGAGGACCGGGACGAATCCTGTCGGTGCAGGATCGCTTGCGATAATCACTTTAAAATCATCCTGGTCTTCCGGATGCTGCTTGAAATAGTCCGCCAGTCCAACCAGTGTGCTGAACATGACTTCGGCACGGCCATTTCTAATCTCGCTGAATGCCTGAGCGGTCTCTTTAACTTCGTCAAACTCCACTCCGGCAGCCTCGGCAAACTTTCCGATATTGCTTGTCGGGTCGTTTGCAGCGATTCTTCCCTTTACGTCTTCAAGACTGTTGATATCATCATTCTCGACCAAAGTCATAAAGGCATACTGGCTGTAGTTGTACGGAATAGAGAAGTCATACTTCTCAGCTCTCTCATCAGTATATGCCACACTGTTAACGACGATATCGATCTGCCCTGCGTCAAGAGCTGCGAAGATGGAGCTCCAGGCAGTCTCTGTATAATGAACATCGACACCCAGATAGTCGGCGATGTATTTTGCTACTTCGACTTCAAATCCGACGAGATTATCGTTTTCATCATGATAGGTGTAAGGACTCCATGTTCCTTCCGTACCTACGATTATATATCCGCGCTTTTTGATGTCAGCAAGCAGTCCGCCGGATTCCTCTTTTTTGCCGCAGGCAGAAAAAGAAAGGACAGCAAACACCAACAAAAGCAACAACGCAATAATCCTTCTTTTCATGTTTATTCCTCCTGATTTATGAATATGAAAGATGACTTGAAATAACCTTACTTACGAGTTAAAATGATACAGCATTACAATGATATGTACAAGTACTATCTTTTTGTATAGTGAGGCACCACAAATGAAATGGGAAGAAAAATATCAGGAGATCCTGACACGTATCCGCGAAGGAGATGACATATGCCCCATCATGTATGCCGTGTCCGTCATAGGACAGAAATGGAAGATCCCGATCCTGTGGCAGCTGAGCAAACATGACCAGCCAATGCGTTTCAGCGAGATCCGCAGAGCACTAGATCTGACAGATGCCATGCTTTCAAAAACACTGGATGAACTGGAAAACAACGGACTGGTTGAAAGGATACAGTATGACTGTATCCCTCCAAGAGTGGAGTATACCCTAAGCGACAAAGGACAGACTCTGCTGCCCGTCCTCCTGGCACTTAAAGACTGGGGTGAGGCTCAGATCCAGGAGGAAAGCCGGATATGCCGGAAGAAAGACGAATAACGACTTAAACATATATTCAAAATAATAAGCAGAGACACATCATGGTCTCTGCTTTTTTGCGTATAACAACCGCCCCTCAATTGAGGGGCGGTAAGCCTAACGATTAGTCACCGTCTTCTTCAGAGTATTTGATTCTTGTCAGTCTGTAGACCTCTATGGCAAAATCATTGCCCGGTCTGTCATATCCGGAGATCAGAGCCGGTTTTTCTCTGACAGCGAACTCCTCAACATATTTGGCCGCAAACTCCTTCTGAGCTTCAGCATCGGCACCTGTAGGACATTCTGTACCGGGCACTGCCATTATAAGCTGATCGCCGTACTGCTCATAAAGTGCATGGTAATCATTGATAGCCATTCCGTCCCAGGAATCCCAGCCTGCCTCTATGATGCATGGGATCAGTCTTTCAACTTTTCCGCAGGAGTGAAGGTCACATGTATAGCCCAAATCGTGGATATGGTCGGTGACTTTGCGCATGTAAGGTACGAGCATCTCTCTGACTACTCTCTCATTGAAGAACGGTCCATCCTGGGCGCCCCAGTCATCGTGGAAGGTGAATCCATCGAAATGGTGTCCAAAATACTTGTGACAGTGATTCACGATATCGATCCAGAGATCTGACAAAGCATCCATCAATGCCTTAACGTCATCTTTTGTTTTCCTGTTCATGAGAGCATATGCTGCCGGGCCGAAATCCATAAATGAGATAAGTCTTTCGAACCATCCGGTGAATATGCAGATGTTCTGGTAGATCGGAATATTGTCAAGATACTCTATATTCTCTGCTGCGCATTTTTCCCATTCCCAGCTGTCTACATCCGGGAAATGGATGACCTCTCTCCATTTTGTTATATCGGTGAGTGTCGGGTTTCCGGGACGTACGATCGAACCGCGAGCAGACGGAACATACTCCCAGTAAATACCAAACATGTCATCTCCGCCTACCGGGCCTTCATACTTGGGACCCTGGATAACGAACGCTCTAGCCGGATTGTCCGGAATAATATAAGGGCAGAACCAGTTTTTATCACCGGCAGAAGGCATCCAAAGCTGCTTTTTCTGGAAAGCCAGTCTCATGTTCTCTCTTGGAGTAATTGGAGATGCGAACTGCACGCCGCCACGCCTGCGGACAGCCATATCCGGAGTCGAGATTATAGCGTTGTCTATCTCTTTCTGATCGAATTTCATCTTACTACCTCTTTTTTGTTTATTTTTTCTCTACGGAATAAATAAGCTTTTTATGGCTATTTTATATCATTTTTAATTTGCCGTGTAAAGTTAGGGACAGGCCGTTAATACCCGCTTGTCATATAAATCAACGTTCCCATAAACATACAGCTATCAGCCGTCTACCAGAATGGTGATCAGCAGCCGCATCAGCATATCTTTTACGGGACGCATATACCACGGGATGATATCTCTTGCAACTCTGTTGTATCCTTCAGGATAACTTGTATATTTCTTACTCATATCTGTCTTCCTTCCTATCTTCCAGCTCATTTCTCACTAGATCCTGTAATCTCTGACAAACTCGTTGACAGCAAGCATGTTTTCAGACCTTGCATCATTGCGGTAAGAGACCATCTTGTTCTCACTGAAAATGAATCCACCATCTTTTCCAAGTTCATCGCACAGCCGTTTAGCATAAGCAACACACTCTTCAGGCGTTCCGTTAGATAAGAGATCTGTAGTCATTCCGCCCATGATAGCCACATTCGGAAGAGCTTCACGGAACTCAAATGGGTCGTCCTGTTCAATGTGGAATGTCAGGAGGCCTTTAGGATAATCTTTGAAGTACTCGGCCAGTCTCAGAACACTTCCTTCGGTAAAGATGCGAATATTCATTTTGTTTTCTGCATAGACGTCTAGCAGTTTCTTTAAATATGGCCAGTAGAAGCGCTCAAACTGTTTTTTGTTCATCATGTTGTGTGCAAGCATGAGAATAGATGAATCGAAGCAGTATTTGTAATTCGGGCCTTTGGCATCCCTTATCTTCTGATAGATAGGTTCCATGCGCTCGACTTCCCATCTCTGTATAAACGTATCGAGAAGTTCGGGGCTACGTCTCATAGCTACAGAGAACTGCTGCAATCCCAGAAGATCGCTCATCATGATCTCCACTGCGGGTACCACAGCGCCTTTCATGGGGTTGTTCGGTGACAGCCCCGGAAGACCGTATCTGTCCATCACTTTTGCCATATGAAGGATGAACTTTATATAAGCCATGTATTCCTTAAAGGTGTTTTTCCATATGGCCTTGTCTTTTTTCTCCCAGCTTTCGCCGTATTTTTTCGGGAGGATCACTTCCCATGCATATTTTATAGGGTCATCTAGATACTCCAGCAATGTCTCCGGCGTGCAGTGCGCATGGTCGTGGATACCTATGACTTCCTTGTCGTAATAATAGTATCCGCCCTCTCCGAATGCCTCGGTAACATTGAACTGATTGCGTATACCTACATCAAGGATCCCGTCTATTGGATACTTGTCAAGAAAGTGCAGCACACACTCTTCCATGACATCAAAATTGGTCATCGCTTCATCAAGAGTATGTCCGGCATCAAATACTTTCCAGGTCACGACATTCGCAAAATGCGGGATCCTTTCCGTCTTCTTGAAATTTGCTGCATCCCGGAACAACCGGACACGTTCTGCTTTCAGTTCTTTTGCATTCAATTTTTTACTTCCCTCCGATCAGGTATCATTATCACCTATTGAGGTGGCTGGGAATTATTTCAGGGTTTCCCGGAAATTCATGGCTCTGGCGAACGTGCCGGAAAATTCTTTCAGACTTGCCAGCTCCAGGAACTCGATCTTTTCTTTCAGCTCCTGGGCACGCGCTATCTCAGTCTTGTCACGGGCCATCAGCTTAGCACCACTGCCGGCAGCATTACCTACGGCAGTGATCCGGCCCTGAAGTTCTTCAGGCAAAAGGCCAATGCGACAGGCACTGTCCGGATTCATAAAACTTCCGAAAGCCCCTGCCAGGAGCACACGCTTGATATCGAGCACTTCTCTGCCAAGCTGTTTCGCCATGAGCTGCACACCGGCGCATATAGCTCCCTTCGCCATCTGAACCTGCCTGATATCTTCCTGGTTCAGATATATGCCGTCACGAAGAGGTATGTATCTCTGTCCGTCGATCTCTTCTGTTGAACTTATACGGCCCCGTTTATTGATCAATCCGGCCTCCAGGCTGACCGCTACAGCATCGATGAGCCCTGAACCGCAGATCCCCTCTGCTTTTCCGCCTCCGATAACACTGCAGTGAAATACACCTTCCTCATACTTCACATGATCTATGGCTCCGTCTGTACCGCGCATGCCGAAAAGGATATTCGCTCCTTCCAGCGCCGGTCCGGCCGCCGTGGAACAGGCTATCATCCGCTCCCTGTTCCCCAGAACCATCTCTCCGTTGGTGCCGATATCCACCATCAGCGTCAGCTCATCAGCATCGTACATTCTTGTGGAAAGCACACATCCCATCGTATCAGCACCGACATACCCTGAAATGTCCGGCACAATAAGTAACTGAGCATTTTTACAGATGGGCAGTATATCTCTGCAGGGAACGGTCTTCGCCTCATTCAGCACCGGACCAAAAGGAATGGTAACAAGGTTCTGCGGCGATATGCCGAGGAAAAGCTGCTGCATAGCAGGGTTCCCCACAACAGACACCAGTCCAATCTCGGCAGGCTCGACTTCTGCCTGTCTGCAGACATCCTGAATAAGTTCGGTCAGTTTCTGCCTGATGACATCCCTCTCTGTCTCAAGCTTGCCGGCCAAAGCCTCCCGGATACGGGATATTACATCCGCTCCGAAAGCTATCTGAGGGTTCAGCGCACTGGCTGACGCTATCTCTCGGCCGCTTGTCCCGTCAAGCAAAAAGCACACCACAGAAGTGGTGCCTATATCTATTGCCACAAGCATGCCAGGACACAAAGGATCCACACGTCCCTCTGTCTCAATCCCGACACGCATCACATGCAGGTCCTTCTTCTCGGGAATAAGGACCTGCATGTTTTTCTCTATTATTGTCTGGCATGCAAGCGCTTCCGTCCCATCAACGATCACGGTGCACTTGCCGCACTTTCCATTTCCTCCGCAAGGCGCATCCAACAGGATCCCAGCAGAGCGAAGGGCTTCCATTACACTCGTTCCCTCTGCAACATCCTGGAAGATGTCTGCAGGAAGGATGTGGATCACAGGCATATTTTGTCTCTCATTCTAATTTGGGGAGCAGTCACTGAAGGTGACTGCTCCCGCTTATGGTATCCGATTTATTATTTCTTCTGTCCGAACAATCCCTTACGGAAAGCCCTGTTGTATTTTCTGCCGGATTTGTCTCTCAGTGTCAAAGCCTCGCAAGCATAGATCGTTCCGATCATATCCTCATCGCAAGGATCCATGATGGCGCTGTCAAGACCGGCCGCCAATGCATAAGCCATGCAGTTGCGGTTGATGTACTTTCTGGCAGGCATCTCAAAACTTATGTTGGAGATAGCACCGGTGACCTTTACTTCCGGTGCAAAGGCATGAATGTGCTCAATGCAGTAGACGAAATCATCCATAGCGCTCGGCATCGTGGCAAGAGCCATGACGCAAGGATCTATGTGGACCTGATTCAGCGCAACGCCATACTTGTTGGCCTTATCGATTATGCGCTTGGCGATCTCAACTTTCTTTTCAGAATCTGAAGGAATACCGTCCTTGTCGCATGTAAGACCAATTACTTCCCAAGGGGTGCCTGCTATGATGGGGAATATCGTCTCGCACTTCGTTCCTTCTTCGTTGACTGAGTTAACAAGACCCGGTTTGTTCACATGCCCTTCTTTAAGTATCCTTGCAAGAAGTTCCGCGTTAGGAGAGTCGATGCAGATCGGTACGTCTGTTGCTCCCTGGATCAGGTTTATCAGCCACACCATTGTATCGTACTCGATATCGGTTTCAGTGCTGGGAGAGCAGTCAATAAAGTTTGCACCTGCCTCTGCCTGTGCGATAGCACGCTTAATGATGACCTTCTCGTTCTTCTCAGCAATAGCCTTCTTAACAGCCGGTATTGCTCCATTGATCTTTTCGCCAATGATAATCATTCCTTTTTAATCTCCTTTTTCATAAAATTGGCGCGTCAGATAAATATCACCAACGCGCCATGAAATGTCTATAGATTTATGCCTCTGCTGCCCACTCTTTGCAGACATTGATTGTCTTCTGCGGTGAGTGTGCCCACTCGTCAGCTCCCATAGCTGCACAAGCCTCCGGGCTAACCGGTGCTCCGCCAATAATGATCTTGCAATCCAAACCTGCAGCTCTTATAGCATCCACTGTTTCCTTCATAGAATCAAGTGCGAGCGTAAGAACGCCTGAAAGGGCAACGATCTTGATGTTCTGCTCTTTGGCAACTTCAACGACCTTCTCCGGTGCCACATCGATACCGAGGTCAACGACATCAAACCCTGCTGCTTCAAGCATGGATCTTACGATGTTCTTGCCGATATCATGCAGGTCGTCTTTTACAGTGCAGAGGATCATCTTTGTCTTGGGGCCGGCACTTTCAGAACCGACAAGAGCAGGTGTCAGGATCTCCACAGCCTGAGTCATAAGCTCACCGGCGTAGATAAGGTCACCGACGAAATACTCGCCTTCCTCGAAGAGAGAACCGACTTTCTCCATGCCCTTCTGGCAAGCTTCCATAGCTTTTTCGGCCTCTGATCCGCCGTCTTCCATGACGCCTTCAAGGATCTCTATCATAGCATCTTCGTCGAGATCTCCCATTACGTCTACCAAGTTATCAAAATCCAGCATTATCTAACCTCCAAAATGATGAATATATATTGATTGCATAGCTATATTATACCAGCAAATTTAAGCGATGATCTTTCGTTTCCGTTCCTGCTTCCTGGATGCTACAGGACTTTCAACCTCAGCACATCACTTAGATGTACTTATTGTAAAGCAGAGGTAACAGCATGTCAATTTGCTGTTACCTATTTAATGTAATATTATTTTGATACTACTTTATTTTTTCTTTGCTATGCAGTATATACAAGTATATAATAGTACTGTTATACGTATGCTGTCTGATAGCCATCTTCTAAAGGCGCTTCAGATATACATAAAATGATAAATAATCACCAAAGAAGAGGCTATTATAATGCACGAAATCGGACATCCGCATCATGAACATACCCATGAGAACATCACAGCCTTTGAAAGCGTGGAACAGGCTGTAAAAGTTCTCGATTATATGCTCGACCACAACAAGCACCATGCAGAAGAAGTACACGAGATCTGCCACAAGCTGGAACTGTCCGGCGAAGCGGAAGCCGCAGAGTTTCTCGATAAGGCAGTTGATGCTTTCAGAGAAGGCAATACTTTGATGGAAAATGCTCTTCGTCTTCTGAAAAAAGAGGAAAACTGACAATGTGTCTTTCTACACTATATAAGATCAAAGACGATAACGAAGAACGCGAAAAGATCGCAGAATATATCAGTAATGTAGTCTGCCGTGATGGTAAATATGTCTTCACCGATGTCATGGGTGATGAATTCTCCGTTAGAGGCAGCATCCGTTCACTGGACCTTGTCAAGAACGAGATAACCATAAAGGTCGACAAGGAAACTGCATGAGATACGAACTTATTCGCGAGATATACAACAAATGCTCTGGGAACCAGATGCGGGATGTTTTTATAAGCAACCCCGATACTGATGACCCGGAAATGTTTGTGCGCGATATGCTGAAAGGAAAAGAAGTCCAGATCGAAAGAGAAGACCTTCCTGACGGCACCGTCGTCATCAACGCCGTTGTTGCAGGACTGGAGCAACGGTTCACTTTCTCTCCGGACTGATAAACAGATCCTGACAAACTACATTAAATAATTGGAGGCACTTATGGCAACATATACCCTGGCGGTTGCCGGCAAAGGCGGAACAGGCAAGACCACAATATGCGGCATGCTTATCGACTGGCTCTGCAAAAACGGAAAGACTCCTGTTCTTGCTGTTGATGCTGACGCCAACTCAAACCTTAATGAGGTCCTTGGCGTTGAGATAGAACACACTCTGGGTGAGATCAGAGAAATCATCGCATCGGCGGACAAGGCTGAGGTCAGCCCCATTCCTGCCAGTATGAGCAAAAAAGAATTTATGGACGCAAAATTCCACACAGCACTTATCGAAGAAGACGACTTCGACATGCTGGTTATGGGACGCACGCAGGGCAAAGGATGCTACTGCTTTGTAAACGATCTTCTGAGCGCTGAACTGAGAAAACTTCAAGGCGCATACAAATACATGATAGTCGACAACGAGGCAGGCATGGAGCACATCAGCAGAGGTGTCCTTCCCTCAGTCAACTGCATCATCCTTGTCTCAGACTGCTCAAGGAGAGGCATTCAGGCAGTAGCCCGCATTGCGGAACTCGTAAAAGAGGTCGACATCGGCGTCGATCACGCATATCTCATCGTTAACCGTGCACCTGGCGGAGTTCTGAACGAAGGTGTAAAGGAAGAGATAGAAAAAAATGGTCTTGATCTTATCGGCGTCGTCCCTCATGACGAATTGGTCTATGAATATGACTCCGAAGGCCGGCCTACTGCAAAACTGCCGGATGATTCACCTGCAAGAGCAGCAGTAAACAAGATCGCGGAAAAACTATTTGCATAAGGCAGCACTGACCTGCCAATTAAATAAGAAACAATATCATATGTTTATGATATGGAGGTAAAAACATGGCTTTTACACGCAAGCCACAGGTCTATTCCTCATCTATCAATGAAGTTACAATAGGTGTTGGGGAAAAAGCTGTGACATTCGGCGGCTCAAACATCATGCCGCTGTACACCTTTGACGCTCCGGCAAAGAACAAAGTTGCTATCGGAGTCGAGATCACTGACTCGGGCGTGGATAGGACACTTCCCGGAATCGCTGCCTATTATGAAGGCGCTGAGACCATCAGTGAGATCGCAGCACGCGCTGCCGAGATGCCCGGTGCCGATTTCGTCGTGCTGGCTCTCAACGGAGCAGATCCCAACGGGGATAACCGCCCTGTAGAGGAATGTGTCGAAATCGCCAAGCAGGTCGCTGATGCGATCGATGTACCGCTGGCTATAGTCGGTGCAAGGAACGTTGAAAAAGACACAGCTCTTTTCACGGCCATTTCTGAAGCTCTTCAGGGAAAAAACGTTCTCTTCGTCTCAGCAAGAGAGGAAGACTATAAGACGATTGCCGCTTCTGCAGTTATGGCTTACAGCAACAAGATCTCTGCAGAATCTGCCGTTGACATCAACCTCGCAAAACAGCTGAACGTACTGCTGTCCCAGATGGGGATCAAACCCGAGTCATATGTGATGAACGTCGGCGCAGCAGCTGCCGGATACGGCTATGACTATGTTGCCTCCACCCTTGACAGGGTAAAAGATGCAGCTCTTGCCCAGAACGATGTGATGCTGCAGATGCCCATTATCACACCTGTCTCTCAGGAAGCCTGGGCAGTCAAGGAAGCTATCGTCACTGAAGAAGATTACCCTGACTGGGGCGACAGAGAGACCCGCGGCGTCGATATGGAAGTATGCACAGCTGCCGCTGTTATTGCCGGCGGATCTGATGCAGTGATCCTGAGACATCCACAATCTGTGGCAACAATCTCCGGCTTGATAGCCGATCTTATGTAAAGGAGGGATCATTCCATGGCATTAAAAGGATTGGACATTTTCAAACTTACACCTAAAACCAACTGCAAAGAATGCGGAAATCCCACCTGTATGGCATTCGCCATGAAAGTAGCTCAGGGAGCTATTCCAATTGAAAAATGCCCGCACATGTCTGCTGAAGCTCTTGCTACCCTTTCAGAAGCAACAGCCCCACCAATGAAATCTCTTAAGGTCGGCACCGGTGCTGCCGAGCACACTCTTGGCGGTGAGACGGTCCTCCATCGTCATGAGAAGACCTTTGTTTCCGAGAACCTTTTCGCCGTTTCTGTCAGCGCTGACAGCATAGATGCGAAACTTCCCGAGATCGAGAAAGTGGATTATGAGCGAATCGGCGAGCGCATGTATGTAGAAGCCCTGAACCTTGAGTACACAGACAAGGATTCATATGTACAGCTTGTGGAGAAGGCTAAGGGAAAAGGCCGTCTCCTCATCCTCGATGTAAAAGATGCTGAAGCAGCAGAAGCTGCCTTAGAGGTCTGCGCTTCTGAAAAGCCCGTTCTAAACGGTGCTACACCTGAAAACTATGCACAGTTCGTCGAGATAGCCAAGAAACACAGTGTCGTATTGGGCATCAGCGCATCGGATCTTGATTCTCTGCATGACACAGTTGCAGCAGTCGAGGGGTTAGGCTATAAAGATCTCGTTCTCGATGTAACAGGCCCTACGGTAAAGGATACTTTCTCCAACGCAGTACAGGTCCGCAGAGCCGCACTGAAAGACGGAGACAGAACATTTGGCTATCCGTCCATCGTCAATTTGAAGAAGATAGCTGAAGGAGACTTGCATAAACAGACTGCTCTGGCGACCCTGTTTGTCATCAAATATGGTTCCATCATTATCATGGAAGGCATGTCATATGCGCAGGCTCTTCCGCTGTATGGCTTGAGGCAGAACATCTTCACCGATCCTCAAAAACCGATGAAAGTCGCACCCGGTCTATATCCGATCAACAAAGCTGACGAGAACAGCGTATGTGCAACGACTGTTGACTTCGCCCTTACCTACTTCGTAGTTTCCGGCGAGATGGAACGCAGCGGAGTGCCAATCAACCTCCTTATTTCTGATGCGGGCGGTTACTCAGTTCTTACCGCATGGGCTGCCGGAAAATTCAGTGCAGGCAGCATAGCCAAGTTCATCAAGGAGAACGACATCGAGAACAAGATCAAGAACCGCACATTGATCATCCCCGGAAAAGTCGCTGTCCTCAAAGGTGAACTTGAAGAGAGACTTCCGGAGTGGACCATCGTCGTAGCTCCGAACGAAGCAACAAATCTGGTAAAATTCTTAAAAGAATTAAACGTATAAAGGAGAACAGTCATGGGCAAATTCGTTATCATCGGTGAGCGCATTCACTGCATTTCACCAATCATCAAAAAGGCTATGGAAGAAATGAATCCTGATCCCATTATCAAAAGAGCAAAGGATCAGATAGCCGCAGGGGCCACCTATATCGATGTTAACATCGGACCTGCTGAGAAGAACGGACCCGAACTCATGAAATGGGCTGTTCAGACCATTCAGGAAGCATGCGACAACGTTCCTCTGGCTCTGGATACCGCAAACCGTGCAGCTATTGAAGCCGGTATCTCGGTATATAACCGCTCAAAAGGCAAACCGATCGTCAACTCCGCCGACGCAGGCGACAGGATCGAGAACGTCGATCTTGCAGCCGCCAACGATGCCATCGTCATCGCTCTCTGCTCAAAGGCAGGCGTTCCTGCTGACAATGACGAACGCATGACCTACTGCCAGGAGCTTCTCGAGCGCGGCATGAATGCCGGAATGGATCCGGAAGACATGTGGTTCGACCCGCTGTTCCTTGTCATCAAGGGCATGCAGGACAAGCAGATGGATGTTCTGGACTTCGTCGGCCAGCTCTCAGATATGGGCCTCAATTCTACCGGCGGACTCTCCAACGTTTCCAACGGCACACCGAAGCACATCCGTCCAATCCTTGACAGCGCTACCGTCGCTATGGCAATGTGCAAAGGCCTTACATCCGCTATCATGAACCCCTGCGACACAAGACTGGTCGAAACGATCAAAGCAGCGGATATTATCAAGAACAATTTCCTGTATGCTGACTCCTTCCTGGAGCTCTAAATATATACATAAATCTTAAGAGAGGAAAAAATAATATGAGCGTTTTAACAGATCTTATTTACGGCGGCTCTAATGCGGTAGCTGGCCTTACCGAAGGCGCGGTAAACGACGCGATCGCCAAATACGGAGCGGATAAGCCCGTAACCATGCCCGGCACGGCATACTTCCTCCCCACTATCTACGCTGCAACAGGCGTTAAGGTGGAGAAACTTGGTGACCTGCCTGCCTGCGTGGGAGTACTGAAATCCCTTATTACAAACCAAGAAGATCTCGGTCAGGCTCTTAATGCCGGCCTCGCAACAGCAGTTGGTGCTGAGATTCTCGAAGCACTGAAATATGTTGAAAGCGCAGATCCGTATGCAGACGAACCCGGAATCGGATTCGTACCGGACCCAATCATCAGGTCTCTCGGTGTTCCGCTGGTTACCGGAGACATCCCAGGCGTTGCTGTCGTTCTCGGCGAAGCAGAGAATCCGGATGATGTAGCTGCTGTAGTCAGAGACTATCAGGACAAAGGTCTTCTGACATTCCTCGTCGGCAATGTCATCGACCAGATCCTTGAAAAGAACGTCAAAGTCGGTCTTGAATACCGTGTTATCCCGCTCGGACATGCAGTCACCGCTGTCATCCACGTTGTGACCGTTGCCGTCCGTGCAGCCCTTATCTTCGGCGGACTGACCCCCGGCGATCTTCCCGGACTTCTTGCATATACCAAAGACAGAGTTCCTGCATTCGTCAACACCTTCGGTGCTCTTGACAGCGTAGTGGTGTCTGCCGGTGCAGGCGCTATCGCTCTCGGTTTCCCGGTAATCGTTGACATCGATCTGGGCGAAAATCAGGTCCCAGGTGCATTGGTATCCGTACTTGATCATTCCGAGACAGTAAAGACCTCTCTCGAGCTTCGCAACATCAAGGTCAAGGCAAAGGCCGTTTCCCTTCCGGTAGGATTCGCCTCCGCTTTCGAGGGTGAGATCATCCGCAGACCCAACACCTATGTCGAGTTTGACTCTGACCACAACCCGACTTGCGAGCTCCTCACCATGGTTGATAATCCTGATGAGATCGAAGACCATAAGATCGAGCTCATCGGACCTGAAGTCCCCGAAGGACTGACAGAGCTTCTCCGCCTCCCCCTTGCCACCAGAGTCAAGGTGTACGGCGCAAAGATGCAGAAAGACTTCGAGTCTGTTATTGAGAGAAGAATCCATACATGGTTCAACTATATTGAAGGTGTCATGCACACTGGACAGAGAAACCTGTTCCGTATCCGTATAAGCAAGGATACTTTCAACGCCGGATTCCGCCTCCGCGATCTTGGTGAAGTTCTCTACAGCATGATCATGGATGAGTTCGGAAACGTCGTCGACAAATGCCAGGTAGCTCTTATCACAGACAAAGCACTGGTTGAAAAGATGCTCGAAGAAGAAGGTATGCCAACATATCGTTTCCGCGATAACAGGCTCTCTTCTCTCAGTGATGAGAGCGTTGACCAGTTCTACACCTGCATTCTGTGCCAGAGCTTCGCTCCTGCACACTGCTGCGTTGTTACCCCTGAGCGTCTCGGACTCTGCGGTGCAGTTTCCTGGCTTGATGCTAAGGCTACCTATGAGCTGAATGCCACTGGCCCGTCCCAGCCGATCCCGAAGGAAGGTCTTCTCGATGAGAGACTCGGAAGATATGAGGCTGTAAACCAGGCAGTCGGTATGGCAACACACGGCGCAGTAGAAAATGTTACCCTTTACTCCCTGATCGAGGATCCAATGACCAGCTGCGGCTGCTTCGAGTGCATCTGCGGTATTGAGCCGTTCTCCAACGGTGTTGTCATCGTCAACCGTGAGTATTCCGGTATGACCCCGACAGGTATGACTTTCGGCGAGCTGGCCTCCATGACCGGCGGCGGCGTACAGACCCCAGGATTCATGGGACACGGCCGTCACTTCATCGCCTCCAAGAAGTTCATCAGCGCTGAAGGCGGCACAGCCCGTATCGTCTGGATGCCCAAAGAGCTGAAAGAGGACCTCAGAACCCGTCTGAACAAGACAGCAAAAGAGACCCTCGGCATTGATGATTTCGTAGATATGATCGGTGACGAGACCATTGCAACCGATCCGGAAGCCCTGCTTGAGTTCCTGACCGAAAAAGGCCACCCGGCACTGAGCATGGATCCGATCATGTAATATATCACTAACATCAAACATCACCGGGAATCTCCCGGTGATGTTCTTGTAGGAGTTAATATGTTCACGCTTACTTTTAAAGTTGAAAATCAGCCGCTTGACATCAAGTGTCAGGTCGATGCGGGAGAAAACGTGCTGAGAGCAGCTCAGCGCGCAGGAATCGAGATAGATGCTCCCTGCGCAGGAAACGGCACCTGCGGCAAATGCAGGGTAAGGCTTATCTCAGGTGCGCTTGAAATGCAGCCGAATCCGCGTCTTCCCTATATCGATTATGAGGAAATGTGGAGACTCGCCTGTCAAAGCAAGGTGATAGGAGATGCCGTCGTATGGGTGCCTGCAACAGCCAGCGCATTCAAGCAAGATATCGCCACTGCTGACCTCTCCAGCCCGGAAGAACTTGCGAGATATGAACATGCCATACAGGGGATCTTTTCTTCTGGCTTATCTCCTTCTTCCAGCGAAAGCTGCGGTATAGCCATAGATATCGGCACAACGACAGTTGCGGCTGCCCTTCTGGATCTGAAGACCTGTAAGGTCCTTTCCAAAGCCAGCCGAGGCAACGGCCAGATACGTTACGGTGCCGATGTCATCAACAGGATAATCCAGCAGATGAAACCGGGCGGAAAGGAAAGGCTCCAGAAAGCAGTTAGAGAAGAAACCATCATTCCCATAATGCAGACGCTCTTAAAGGACAGCGGGAAATCCGCATCAGATATATCGCGCATCGTAATCGCCGGCAACACAACGATGGAGCATCTGTTTATCGGCGCAGACGGCGATTCCATACGGCTCGAACCATATGTCCCTGAGTTCCTTGAACTGACCGGTGTAGATGCGAACAGAGCCGGTTTGCCGGTACCCCCGGATTCCCCGGTGATATTCGCGCCAAACGTAGGAAGCTATGTCGGAGGCGACATCACTGCCGGTGTCCTGGATACTCTGATGTGGAACTCCGACCTTATGACACTGTTTATAGACCTTGGCACAAACGGTGAGCTGGTCTTCGGAAACAGCGAATATATGCTCTGCTGTGCATGTTCCGCAGGCCCTGCCTTTGAAGGCGGCGATATCAGCTGCGGTATGCGCGCTACTACAGGCGCAATCGACAGTGTCTATATTAACGAAGATACGCTGGAACCTGAATATACTCTTATATCCGGCGAAAAGCCTCTCGGCCTCTGCGGAAGCGGACTGATAGATATCATCAGTGAACTGTTCCGCACCGGTGCTGTGAACTCTAAAGGCAAATTCGTCAGGGAATCTCCCAGGATCCGCTATGACGAATACGGCGGCAACTATATCGTTGCATTTGCGTCGGAAAGCGGTACCGGAAAAGATATCGAGCTGAATGAAGGCGACCTTGATAACTTCATTCGCGCAAAAGCTGCCATCTTCTCGGCTATCCGCACTATGCTGAAGTCTCTGGCCATGAGCGTTGATGACATAGATAGAGTCATCATTGCCGGCGGTATCGGAAGCGGTATAAATATTGAAAAAGCTATCAGCATAGGCATGCTACCGATGATACCTACTGATAAGTATTCCTATATAGGCAACTCCTCCCTGACAGGAGCCTGCGCAATGCTTCTTTCAGATGAAGCGGTGGAAAAGGTCTTTGATATAGGCAGAAACATGACATATATCGAGCTCTCCACTGAACCAGGCTATATGGACGAGTTCCTGGCAGCCTGCTTCCTGCCACATACCGATCACAGACTGTTCGAACAAACCTGAAGAAAGGGCTACTGATGGAAGTCGTAAATAACAAAACCGAAAATCCGCTGAAATATTACAGGGAAAAAGCAACCGAATTCGATCCGCAAACGCTCTCCCTGAAAAGCGGAGTCCCCTTTGACGGAAAGGAATTCCATCTGACCATATTGAACAGACCTGTCAGTATGGAATGGCCAGAGCTCATCTGCCGGTATGAAGACGACGGAAATGAGACCGGAAGCGCTTACATCATCCTGATGGCCCGTCTTATCATGTACGGTGTGCTGTCCCCGGGAAACGGAAAGATGCTTTCCTATATGGAGATCCCATGGGGTGCTCACTATTACAAAGCTTTCAAAGGAAGATGTCTGGACCGTTTGGCAAGAACATACGGGCAGAACGCAAAAAAGCTTGCCGCTGACGCATCAGCGTTTGGAGCTTCAGAAGTCTCCGGAGGAGATTGTTCGATAGAATTTGATTTCATTCCAGGCTTAACTGTACGGGCAACAGTATGGGAAGGCGACGAGGAATTTCCAGCAAACTCCCAGATCCTATTCTCGGACAGTTTCCTGCTGGCATTTTCTGCTGAGGAAATTGCAGTCGTCGGCGATACTTTTATGAATGCGCTAAAGGGTCGCTGGTGAATGATTTGAACCTAAAAAACCGGTCCAAATGGACCGGTTTTTTGTTTTAAGTAAAAATCTTAACTAATCTTTGAGTAGATCAGCAGCATATTTATAAGGAATGCTCCCTGCGCGACTGTATTGCAGCTCTGCTCTATCCAGTTCGCTTTAGCCTCAGCTGAGTCCAGCTTGCGCCCGCACATTACCATTGCCGCTGTTCCCGCGAAATACAATAAAAGAAATAGGATAGGCGCTGGTTTGAGCGCTGCGTTCCAGAAAGTTTGCATGTTCCTGGTAAAACAGGCAACAACAAACCCTATCAGGACAAGCATAAGACCTGCCGGCAGTCCGATACGCATCTGCACAAAAAGAGGCCAGATGTTCTTCTTTTTAACTACTACGATGATCTTCCACAGCACCTTCAGTGTTCCGGAGATGAAGCTTACCAGACCGCCGAGAAGAACGAGAACGCTTCCCGTCATCTTCCATAACAGGTAGCAAGCTACTCCGAAAAACAGGACAGGTACAAAATCGTACAAAGCCAATCCCATGGTGTAGTTTTCCGGCACGGTATCCTTATTCATCAGTTTGTTCCTTCTTTTCTGTAAGATTTACGCCATATTGTTGTTGAATTCATCATATTCCATATCTAGCTTTGATTTCAATCCTGTATCTTTTTTTCAGCGGGAGTCTCGCTGTTCCTCTGCCGTGTTCCAATACCATGCTCTCTATTTTTGTTGTACAATTCTGATAGAGAGTAGAGCACATTAAATCTATACATTCTCAATGCTACCCCAGAAAAAACAACATATTTACAATGGAGGAACGCTCATGCTGAATTACTGGAACCGGCAAGATAACCCTGCTACATTCGAGACGCTTGAAGAGGTCCGCGCGCATGCGCCTGGTGTCACTTCTAAATTGTCCGGCGCTCATCGTTTTAAACAGATCCTCAACCCTGTTTTTGAAGATTTCCCGAATGACATCGCATATTTCTACCGTTCTCCCAATATCTACGGCGCTGAGACCGGTGCAAGAAACAATACAACGTTCATAGTCTTTGCGCCTCACAGGCTTGAGACCAAAGAGGAAGGCAAAGCATATCTGGAAGATCTCGGTCTGATAAAGCTGATCGATGAAGCTATCGGAACGATAATCCTTCAGATGCCCGAAAAAGCAGAAGGTTACACTGAGAACGATCTTCAGTACAGCTACACCCTGTATAATGCACTTCTCAGCCAGAAAGCCTTTATCGAGATCGACGGCGAACGTTGTGTTCCCGCAGAAAGTGAATATTGTGGTGGATACGGCAAGACCTATATGTTCGGTGTGGATGAAGCCGCTACCTTCATGAACAACTTCGTTGCTGGTTCTCGCGAAGAACTGATCGGCCGTATTGCAGGATATTTCACCTACGGTGGCGAGATGTCCGAAGAAGTAGCTGTCAGCCTGTATGTCCCCGCATTCATAGTCAACGGCACATCGACCGAGATCCGCAAATTCCGTGAAGCAAATGGAACAGATGCATACGGACTCGCCGACGGTATATCCCGTTTCTTCAATCAGGAGCTTCCTATCCGTGAAGTCCGGACTGCTGAAGATAAGACCGGCAACGTCGCATGGTGGGTAGAAAAGGCTTTCCGCAGCATGTTCATTTTCATTCAGCGGTCTGCCAATGTTCAGACCAAATACCTCGAGCCGCGCGTGACTAACTGCTATCAGGGTTACGTTCCAGCTCCTTCAATAACCCGCTTCGCACTCTCCCGCCGCAATCCCGTCTTCAACGACCGGACCG
This sequence comes from Oscillospiraceae bacterium, assembly GCA_017432285.1. Taxonomy (GTDB): domain Bacteria; phylum Bacillota; class Clostridia; order Oscillospirales; family Ruminococcaceae; genus RUG11783. The sequence goes on from JAFRJM010000008.1 coordinate 84,431, forward strand.
TCATCGGAGACCTTCAGGTGACTTTCGTCAGAGATTCCAAGACTTTCAGTGATGAAAAGAGTCCCGGCGGGCTCATGTCTGAACCTGGCGATTATCTTGACACCTGGTATGAGGTGCTCCCACAGGATGTTCTCAATAACACAGCTCCCGAACATAGCGTACCTCTTTTGCTTGCGAATCACGGCGGCGGTGACGATGTGCTTATGTTCCTTGACGAGACTGGCATTCTGCTGACAGCTGGAGAACAGCATTTCGCTATTGCAGCACCGATGCACAGCGGTCTGACTATCATAGGCGGAGAACTTCTTCCTCGATTTGCAAAATACATCCTGGCTAAATATCCCGCACTCGACCCCGAACGCGTATGGGTCACCGGATACTCAATGGGAGGCTGGGCGACATATCACTGCATAGCGCATCATCCTGAAGTTTTTGCTGCTGCCGCTCCGATGGCGATGCCGCTGCGGGATCTGCCGGATTCAGCTGAAGAACTATACAAAACGATCGATATGCCGGCGATGCTCCTCTCCTCCACATATGACTTTGCAGCATGGGATTCCGAGAACAACCACCTGAACGAAGGCGGACGTGATTTCCTGCAAACCTACTGCAAATTCAACGAGATCGATCCTGTCGACGAATTCGACTATGTCAGATACCCTGTGATCGGCCGTCCGTTCGACTCTCTGCAGATCACAACTGTCAACGGCGAATGGCGCAACGCTGAGTGGCTTATCAAGAACGAAAAAGGTGTTCCTATGATCGGCCTGAATGTTACTGAATATCTTATGCACTCGCTGTGGCCTGGATACGGCGATATCGCTTTCAATTTCCTGAAGCATTACCGTCGTGACCAGAAGACCCTAGAGACCATTTATACGGAATAGGTGATACCATGCCTGATGAAAAGAAACTGAGACCCGACAACCATGAAGGTCTGTCGATATTTCGCCCGCCGCTTTGCACAGAACTGGCCGGAAACAGCTTTGAGCTCGTCATGGACGACGGCTTTGACAAGAATCTCATCGTACAGGACGGGAAAACACTGCTGTTCGGCGATCCGGGCAAAGAAGAAAACTACGAATACGACTGCATCAAGATGGACGACCAGTGCTATCTGGTGAATTTTGAACACAGGCCGTTCCCGAATCCAAGATACGGAGTCGCTATAGTTCTGGATACACGGGAAAGCCTCGTGACTGTCTGCTATGCAACGCTCGGTAAGAATCCCAAGCTTCCAAGGATGCCATATACAGAGATCGTTTTCGGAGCTGTCAGACGTCCGGACGGTTCAGTCCCAAGAATAAGACACGGATACACCAACGAAATGGCCGGCACTTCTATCGACTGGGACTACGGTGCATTTAACATTGCTCATATATATCAGAGCGAAAGACTGTACAGAGTCGCTTTCACTCCCAGAGCTATCGAAAGATGCCTCAGGAACTCCCCGGAGATGCTGGCAGGCGCAGACAAGATGCCTCCAAGACAGGAGATTTATGAGGATTACGGTGACTTCGTAAAAATCAGAGATGGCATTTACGCAGTAAATATTCTGGAGACCAACCTGTGCAGAAGAGTTGGGCACGGCAACAGCCTGTTCTTCCTCATGAACCTCAACGAGATGCACGATGCGGGAAGGTCCTTCGGCTCCAATACAGATGGTGAGGACGAGAACTATACCTTCGGGGCATTTGGTACCTGGTACGATGCCACTGAGGAAATAAACCGTCCCAGCATGTATTATATCCACTGAGAGAGGAGAGAATAATGGATAATTCTTTTGAAAGCCCCAAGATATTCGAGGGCATGTCCCAGTACAGGCCCCCTCTCTGCTTTGAACTGACAGGTAAAACACTGGAGCTGGTCATGGATACCGGTTATGACTATGAGCTCGCGTTCACTGACAGGAAGGTTCTCCGTTACGGCGAGAAGGACGGGAACTCGGAAGAATATGCATATGAGTGCCTCAAGGTTGAAGACGACACATATTTTGTAAACTTTGAACTCACCGGCGCCAGCCCCAGAGCTTGTATGACTTTTGTATTGGACCTGGAGCAGAGCCTCGTTACAGCCTGCCATTGCACGGTCGGTCAAAATCCCAGATGGCCCAAAATGCCTAAGCCGTTTATATTCTTCGGGGCGATCCGCAAAGCAGACGGAACACTCACCCATTTAAGGCACGGTTATACCTCCGATATGGCCGGCAAAGCGATCCACTGGAACTACGGCAATCTGGAAGTAGTCCATGTGTATTACAGTGAGAGATACTACAGGCTTACACAGACCAAAGCCGGTATGGAAAGGCTTAAGGAGGAAAAACCTGACGTCTATGAGATGCTCTCTAAGAGGAACATCGAGACTATCCTCGAAGATCCCTGCAGCATGATCAAGATCAAGGACGGCATCTATGTCTTCGCGGTGAATGAGGAGACGATGAACAGGCAGAGAGGATCAGGCAATCACCTATTCTTCCTCATGAACCTGAACCGTATGTATGATGTCGGAAGATCGTTCGGCCATAACTGGGAAGGCCTTCCGGAGAACTACACCTACGGTGCTTTCGGTGAATACTACGACGCGAGCGAACTGCTCGCGCGGGAAAGCACAGAATTCATAAAATAAGGCAGGTGCGGATATGACAAGATTATTTAATGCAATATCAGACGGCGGGCAGAAAAAGCCGTACGGCATGACCCTAAGTCTTGAGATCAAAGATAAGATCCCTGAGGGATACGAAGCAGTCAAGTGCACAGACAGTCTTTATCTGATCCGTACAGCAGATGGTGCTAAAATATACGATATTTCTACCGGAAAACTGTCCGTCCCACAAGATTATCCCGAAACAGACAGAGCTAATGGTTTCGTAACAGAGATTTCTCTAGCCCCCGGTGTGATCCTGAAGGCTGAATTCACCCCCGACCAGCTGGTTCTGGAAGATGGGAAACTTCCTGTCACCGTAAGAGAAGCGGGCGGAAACGTTCTCCTGATGGAAACAGATGAAGGAGATGTTCTCCTTATGGATGTTTCAAGATTCCTCCTTTATGCGCTGGTCGACGGACAATTTGTCTGCGGATATGTTGAGGTCTGAAACAGTATTAGCAAGAACATGTATCATTAGAGCCACTACAGCAGTTGCTGCAGTGGCTCCTTGTTTTCCACCTAAATAAAAGTACCCTGACTCTACGAATCAGGGTACTTAAACAATCGTCAGATCGTTTTTCAGTAAACAGTTATCTGGTAGGAATACAGCGCGGTTCCTTCGCGCATTGCTTTTCTTTGCGGCGCAGCTCGCGATAGATAAATTCATCGTGTTCTTCTTCGACAGCAATGTCCCAGTCGTCGGGATCATATGCGTCAAAGTAGGTGTCCACATCGTATTCCTTTTTAATAAAGGATATATATGCTTTTTTAGCGTAGGGGTATGACTGCCTGTAGATAGATGCTCCGCCGCAGATTATGTATTCTATGTCGTCATCCTTGTGCTCTTCCAGAAATGCGATGAGATCGTGCACGACAGTGACACCTTCCCTCTCATATTCCGGATCTATAGAAACGACCGTGATATACCTGTCCTTGAGCTTACCGGGAAGATTGTCATAGGTAGTTTGACCCATGACGATATTCTTGAACATTGTATTTCTTCTGAAGACCTTGAACTCTTCCTTGATGTGCCACGGCATAACGCCCTTGTAGCCAATTCCGCAGTTCGTGTCAACTGCAACAGAAAAACTGATCATAAAACATATACCTTTCTTTTTTTCGGTTAATACTTCAGATTCCGAGATCAAGAACGAGCTGTGGTTTCATAGCCTTATAATTCTGGATCTTGAAGTCATCTATCGTGAACTCATAGAAATCTGTTTTGTCGGTGTCGAGAAGGATCTCGGGATCGGGTGCTCCCTCCTCCTCGTTTGCCGCTTTCTCATCGTATCTGCGCAGCATCTCATGAGCTGCTTCTGTATGGCGATCATAGATCTGTTCGTTCGCAACAACATGGGTAAATACGCCTGGTTTGTACCCAGTGTGCTTTGCGATCATCATCTGAAGCGCAGCATACTGGATCTCGTTCATTCCGCCGGCTCCGCTGGCAGTAAGCATGTCGCCACTGCGCTGCACGAGCATCATATCAAGATACTCTCCGCGGACGTTCCAGATAGTCAGGAATGCACATGGCGCCAGTCCAGCTGTTTCGTGCAAGTCCGTCTCCTGCCAGAGCGACACCACTTTCCTTCTTCCATATGGATCCTTTTCGATGTCCTTTATGAGGTTGTTGATCAGGTCATATCTGCTTACGGTAGCGCCGTATCTCTGTCCGATAGTGCCGTCACCGATGTCCCACGGTCCCCACCAGTTGACTTTCATCTCTTCCATCTCAGAAATGACATTAGTGGGATGCTGATAGATAACGAAGATCTCACGGATCGCAGTCTTCCATGCCATAGGGCGGAGCGTACAGACCGGGAACTCTCCCTTGCTGAGATCATACTGTCTCGTGACGTGATTGACGGAGAGCGTATGTGCAGGCGTGCCGTCCGAATATCTCGGTCTGGGATTCACATCCAGAAATCCATCGGCAAGGATGTGTTCAATATCTGATTTCATATAACGATCGGCTTTGTTCATATATTTAGCTCTCCTTTTTATCTGCATTTGTCAACCAGTTCATTTTATCATAAATCTATGATTTGTTGCGCTAAAACCAAAGTATTTTCATCTAATCGTTATGGATTGCCGCTGATATGTTCTATAGATATTACTCGTTTCTCTTGGGAATCAACTGCATAGTAAGGCCTTAGCAGTTATTACAAAAGAAAAGCAAACTACTGTGTAATATCGCTGAAATTCTTTAATAGCATCACCGTAAAGTTGACAAATAGCACAAACAGAAGCACAATTTACTTAAGAAAAACGCTTTTATGAAAGGGGTTGATAATATGCTTGAATTCAGAAAACTTGTGACCCTGCCTGGAGAGGTGATCGACTTTGAAACCGTGTTTGAAGAGAATCCCCTGATGAGGACTGGCGTCCCCACCAAGCCAGGCAAAGTAGAGAGACTGGATTATACCACCACGGTTTATGGCGACCAGGTCTTCAACAAGACCGCATATGTATATCTGCCATTCGGTTACAATCCGGAAGACAAAGAAAAGAAGTATAACGTACTATACTTCCAGCACGGCAATACATGTGAACCAGCGATGTTCGCCGTGGGCGGAAACAAACCAATGTTCGACATGCTGTTCGAAAACAGCAAGATAGATCCATGCATCATCGTCTTCATAACCTACTACATGAACCCCATGGGAGACGCCGAGCAAAGGACCTTTGGCGGACAGGCTCCAGCGGGCGACGGACAATATGAAAGCATTCCTGGTCTATATTACAGGGAAGTGGTGGAAGACATAGTCCCCGCAGTGGAACTGAAGTACAACACTTATCTCACCGAAGGAACTGATGAAGCGATCAAGGCAACCAGAGATCACAGATGCTTCGCAGGCTACTCTAGAGGGAGCGCCATGACATGGAGGATGATCCACTATGATCTGGAATACTTCAGATGGTTCTGCCCCATGAGTTGCTTCTGTTGGGGAGATGAAAAAGCTGGAACTATCCTTTCAGAGGAAGAGGCAATCAATTACGTTACTGCCGGCATGAGAGCACATCCGGAGCTTCCTTTCTTCATCTTTGCGTCCAATGGGTATAAGAATGACGTTGTTCCAATGAATACGCAGATGAAGTATCTTACCAAAGCTCCGGGATTCAGTTTCGGCCCTGATCCCGAAAAGAACAACATCTATTTTGCACTTTCCGATTTCTATCACACCGACTATCTGGTGCCATACTATCTCTGGAACTCCATGAAGGTAGTGTTCAAAGGCATCTGATCAATAACGAAAACATTTTTCAAAGGAGGAAACCAATGAGCGGATTCAGAAAAGTCATCCACAAACCAGGCGAAGTAGGCAGCTACGAGACCGTCTATGAGGAGAACCCTTATCTTAGGACCGGGGTCCCGACAAGGATGGGAACGGTTGAAAGGTTGGATTATACCACCGATGTCTATGAGGACGGAAAAACATACAAGAAAACCGCTTTCGTCTATCTGCCCTACTGTTATGACAAGGAAGATAAGGACAGGAAATACAACGTGATGTATTTCCAGCACGGCCACACATGTGAGCCTGCCATGTTTGCCGTCGGCGGCAACAAGCCAATGTTCGACATGCTGTTTGATTCTGGGGAGAACGATCCCTGCATCATCGTCTTCATCACCTACTACTTCGACCCGATGGGAGATGCAGAAGGAAGAACGACCACTGGATTTATTCCTGCCGGAGACGGATGGTGGCCGGGCATACCCGCAAATTATTACAAAGAGATAGTTAAGGATTTGATCCCTGCTGTTGAGCTGAAGTACAACACCTATCTCACCGAAGGAACTGATGAAGCAATCAAAGCCACCAGAGATCACAGGGCTTTCACCGGTTACTCAAGAGGCTCTATCTGGACCTGGAGAATGTTCCATTATGATTTTGAATACTTCAGATGGTTCTGCCCCACCAGCGGCGGCATCTTCTGCGACCAGGTTCCTGACATGCCTCCTGCAAGAGGACCAATGCCGGAGATCCCCACGGACAAAGCAGTCGCCTATGTCCTGGATCCGATCAAAAAGAATCCGGATCTTCCCTTCTTCATCTATGTAGCCAGCGGCGGTGATATGGACGGTCCTAACATCAGAAATCAGGTACAAGCCCTTACTGAACAGCCAGAGTTCAGCTATGGCCCGGATCCCAAGGTAAACAACCTGTATTACTCAATGTCTGACTATTATCACACTGACTATCTTATCCCATATTACTACTGGAACTACCTCAAGGTATTGTTCAAAGGCATTTGATCCTGAGGGACATTACCGCTTGACAAACCAGCTGTATGTTTAATAACTAGATCTTAAAGGTATCAGCCGGCGTCTTCTGGCGCCGGCTTTTACTATGATATGGATTTGCTTCTTATCTCTTTTCTAGGAGTCTACACATGTTTTCTGACATGGGTAATTGACTAAAAAGAACAGCCTAAGGTACTGTATTTTTATATAGGTTTTCTCTATATTTTTACCGCTCCGTATAGTAGAATATTTTTGAAAAAGTTGTTTAGAAACAGCTGAATTTTAGGAGGAAATAATACAATGGCAAACAAAAGCTTCGGTCAGAAACTTCTTGGCGTATGGAACACCAAGACAATAGTTGCCGTGGCCATTGGCGCTGCCCTTTTCGGCGTGCTTATGAATTACGGTGGAATCCCAGTCTTCACTAACACATCTCTTACAACAGCAATGATTGTTCCTGTTGTTGTCGGTGCGATGTACGGTCCCGTTCCGGCTCTTGTGGCAGCCGGTGTAGGAAACGTAATTGCTGACCTGCTTGGTGGCTGGGGCCTCTGGTTCGACTGGTCAGTCGGTAACGGAGTCGCGGCACTTTTCGTCGGACTTCTCCCTCTCTATGGTGCATACATCACAGAAGGTGTCTTTGAGATCAAGCATGCGATCATCTATATGCTCTGCTGCGTCGTAGGAAACGGCGTTGCATTCGGCATCGTCACACCTATCTTAACAACACTGTTCTATGGAGGCGACCTCAACGTCACATTCCTGCAGGCACTTGCGGCAAGCCTCGGAAATATCGCAGTTGAAGTCATCATCGGAATCCCTATACTCTTCCTGCTCGCAAAGAGATATAAATCACGCACAAACCTCGAAGAAGAATAATACAAATCCGGCCGGACCGTAAGCTTTAGGCTACGGCTTCAGGCTTACGGTAAGGCCTCCGCACAGAAGAGATGAGCGGGGGCTTTACTGTTTAATTAACTGCTTACTATTTAAATGAGGAACAAAGACTTGAAAGAACCGATTATCAGTTTCAAGAATTTCGGATTCCGTTATAAGGAACAGAAGAATCCGACACTTTTCGATATAAATCTCGATATCTATCCCGGTGAAAAGATCCTTATCATCGGTGCGTCGGGAAGTGGCAAATCGACTCTATGCAACTGCATCAACGGGCTAATTCCGTTCTCTTATGAAGGAGAGATCACCGGCAGCTGCACAGTCAACGGCATTGAGCCCCGCAGCGCTTCGATCTTCAAACTCTCCAACTATGTGGGCACTGTCCTTCAGGACAGCGATGCCCAGTTCGTCGGCCTCTCAGTAGGCGAAGACATAGCATTCGCTATGGAAAACGACATGATACCGAGAGCGGACATGCTCCCCGTCATCGAGCGTAACGCGAAAATGGTCGGTATGCAGGACTTCATAGATAAAGTCCCGTTCGAACTTTCGGGCGGACAGAAACAAAAAGTCGCCATCGCCGGTGTATTCGGCAATGACGTTGAGATCTTGATATTTGATGAGCCTCTGGCGGCGCTGGATCCACAGATGGGAATGACAGCCGTTGAGCTCATAGACGATATATCCAAAGAAAGCGGAAAGACGGTCGTGATCGTCGAACACCGCCTCGAAGATGTGCTCCATCGTCCAGTGGACAGGATCGTTCTTATGTCTGAAGGACGTATAGTCGCAGATATGGAACCGGATGAGCTGCTCAAATCATCCCTGCTCAAAGAGTGCGGAATCAGGGAACCGCTGTATATCACAGCGATGAAATATGCCGGATGCAGCCTGGAAGGAAACAGGAATCTGTGCGATCTCCCATCTCTGGAGTTCACAGATGATAACGAGAAGAAACTCAGAGAGTTCTTCACCATGAGCAGAGAGCCTGTGAAAGAGAACGAAAATGAAACCGTCGTCTCGTTCAAAAACGTCACATATTCATACAGCGGTGACAGAAACGAGCTGGACGATATCACTTTTGAGATCAAAAAAGGTGAAAGAGTAGCCATAATCGGTAAGAACGGTGCAGGCAAGTCAACTGCAGCGAAACTGCTTTGCGGAATAATAAGACCTGCGTCCGGAACGATCGAACTTGAGGGACAGGACATTAAAAATATGTCCGTCAAAGAGATCGGTGAGAGAGTTGGCTATGTCATGCAGGACCCCAACCAGATGATAGTCAAAGACATCATCAAGGAAGAGGTCGGACTTGCACTTAGCATAAGAGGCGTTCAAAAAGAAACGGCTGAGTCTCAGATCGCAAAGGTGCTCGAGATATGCGGCCTGTACAAGATGAGAAACTGGCCTGTGGATGCCATCAGCTACGGTCAGAAAAAGAGAGTCACAGTTGCGTCTATGATGGCTCTGGAGCCTGACGTATTCATCCTCGATGAGCCAACTGCCGGACAGGATTACAGAAGCTACACCGAGATCATGAAATTCGTCAACACACTGAACAAAGAGTATGGCAAGACGATCCTGTTCATAACGCATGACATGCATCTTGCAATAGAGAACACGGACAGAGCTATAGTGTTTGCTGACGGAAACATGATCGCCGCTGACAAGGTGTTCACTGTCCTTGCGGATGAAGAGATAATCAAAAGGGCAAGCCTGAAGCAAACGTCACTCTATAATCTGGCTGTGAAACTAGGACTGGATCCTGAATCAACAATCCAGCACTTTATCGAATATGAAAGGTCGGTGAAAGAGAATGAATAACAAACTGGTTATCAACTATACACCGGGGCCGACCTTCTTACATAAGCTTACGGGATTCACTAAGGTGTTCTCGTTTCTGATGATGACGGTCGCTATCATATGCACGTACGACATAAGGCTCCTGATCCCTCTCCTGATCATCAATATCTTTGAAATCATTTCAATGAAACCTGACTACAAACCGATAGTAATAATGTTTGCTATAACGTTCGTGACGGTTACTCTCATAGGAAACATAATGCTGTTTGTAGTCAGTCCCAATGTCGGACTCAACAATATAGGAGCGGAAAATATAATATGGCACAGTACCGGAAGGCTGTATCTTTCAAAGGAGTTCCTCTGGTACATGCTCGTTGTATTTATAAAGAGGACCGCATCCTTTGCTTCGGTTATAGCTTTTGCTCTCGCCACGACTCCGTCAGAATTTGCTTCCGGACTCAACAAGGTCGGGCTCCCTTACAAAGTCTGTACGATAGTATCTCTCGCTTACAGGACGATCCCTGATATAGCCAATGACTTCATCAACATAAGAAACAGTATGATGATGAGAGGTGTAGAGCTCTCAAAGAAAGCCAGCCTCTGGAAGCGGCTCAAAAATACCGTCCTGATCCTGGTCCCTCTGATCTTCACCGCTTTCGGAAAAGTCGGAAGCATAGCGAATGCCATGGATCTCAGAGGGTACGGAAAGAACAAGAAGCGCACCTGGTATGCAGAACGCGAACCGTCTAAGGGCGACATGGTCATCAGAGCTCTCTCTGTCGTGCTAGGCCTCCTTGCACTGTACTACATCATACGTTACAGAATAATCGATCCGTGGCCTGCAAAGATGTGGTGCCCATGGGTTAAATATGAGGACGTCATTCAAATAAACCAGATAGATACCATTTTCTTCATGAAATGGTTTAAAAAATAGCGAAACGGACGGAGGTAATTGAAAGTTGGCATATTTAGTCATTCAGACAGACTTTGGAACAGGATCTCTCTCAGTCAGCGCAATGCATGGAGTATGCGCTATGGTAGACCCTGATCTCAAGGTCGCCGACGGTAACAACGCTGTGGATCAGTTCAACGTGCTTGATGCCTCGGAATCACTCATGTATCTCCTGCCCTATTGGCCGAAAGGCACAGTATTCGTATCAGTCATTGATCCCGGAGTAGGCACTGCGAGAAAAAGCTGTGTCGCGAAACTAAAAGACGGGCAGTATGTGGTTACCCCGGACAACGGAACGCTCACATACATCAAGGAGCGCATAGGTATCGAGTCCGTCAGAGAGATCGATGAAAAGGTAAACAGACTCAAAGGTTCCGAAGGGATCAACATCTTCCACGGAAGAGACGTGTATGCATATTGCGGAGCGAGACTTGCCGCGGGAATTATCGACTTTGAAGGCGTTGGACCAGAGTATCCTGTTAGCGAGATAGTTGAAGCTCCGTATATCAAGCCGGAAAAAACCGACTCCCAGGTATCCGGAATGATAAACGAGGCCGGCGAACACTTCGGCCTTGTTGGAACCAACATCCCGTTCGAATGGTTGGAAGAACTGGGTATGGTATACGGTGATAACGTCAATGTTACTATCATGAACGGTGACACCACTGTTTTCGAAAACACTATCCCTCTCGCAAAATCTTTCGGATTCGTGAGCATCGGACAGACATTGCTGCTCAGTTCGGAAACAAGAACCGTCATGATGGCAGTGAACCAGGGGAACGCTGTGACCGATTTCGGCATCGGATTCGGTCCCAAGTGGAAAATGATAGTAAGAAAGGGATGAGCCTAATGGCAAGTTCAGTAGTGATACATTCGGACAGTGGCACTTATAGCACACTGTTCGCAAAAACGGCAGGCATTATTGCCTGTCTGGCCCCGGAAGCGGAGATCGTCGATGCCAGTCAGGGATTCGAGCGTGGCAACATAAGGCAGATATCTGCATATTTATTCACATCCGTTCCATTCTGGCCGGACGGGACGGTATTCCTTTCTCTAGCAGGAGAAGGAGATCCTGTCGCAGTGAGACTTGCATCTGGCAGTTATATAATCAGTCCTAATAATGGAACTGCCACGATGTGCGCGAAGAGTTTCGGAGCTGAGTCCGTGAGGTTTATCGATACGGAGAAATTCGGCGGAGATGAATGGGCTTTAGTGAGATGCGCTGCTGCACTCGCATCCGGAGAATCCTTTGATGACATCGGAAGACTCGCCGAAGAAGGAGAAACCGTCTATTATGATCTGTCGGTATCCATGATAGGGGACGGATACGCCGAAGGCGAGGTCAGCATGCTTCTCATGACTTTCGGAAATATTACCTTCAGCATAGGAACGGATGAGTTCGAGAATACCGGGATAAGAACTGGTGACGCTGTACGAGTCACATTCACCAGAAACGGCAGTATTGAGTGGCAGGCAGATATGACCTATCAGCCGTCGTTCGGATATGTGCCTGAAGGAGCACCCGTCGTATTCAATGGCAGTTCAGGATATATGGACATAGGCCTTAACAAAAAGAACTTCATCAAGAGATGCATCCCTCAGATCCTCGATGCTGATGATCCGGGAGAGTTCAAAGTAAGGATTGAAAAGATCGGAGGCAAACAATGAAACCCTGTATAGTTCTTCAGTCGGACTTTGGAATTTCGACAGGTCTTCCTGCGTCTATGACTGCAGTTATCGTAAAACTGGACCCGGAGATAAGGGTGTTTGATCTCTGCCATGAAGTCCGGGAATACGACATCAGAGAAGGCGGAAGCATTCTGGCTTCCACGTTCCCATACTGGCCTGACGGCACCATCTTCGTATCGGTCGTTGATCCTGGCGTAGGAACCAACAGGAGAAGCTGCGTTGCACTTATGGATAACGGAAGCTTTGTGGTCACTCCGGACAACGGAACGTTAAGTTATCTTTATGACAGGATAGCATCCGTACGTGAAATAGACGAAAAAATAAACAGGCTTCCCGGTTCAGATGATCATCACACATTCCACGGAAGGGATGTCTACGCTTACACTGCTGCCAGACTTGCATCCGGGATCATAGATTTTACCGGTGTCGGGCTTGAATTCGCTAAAGAGACACTTGTGAGATTCAGCATGCCTACGGCCGAGATCATTAACGGGGTAGCATGCGGCGAGATCACAGGTGCGCACGACCATTTCGGGAATGTGGGCATTTCCATTCCTAATGAAATGATAAAAGAGGTAGGGATTAATCTCGGGGACATGTGCAGACTTGAGATTATAAAGGATGGAATAGTCATCTACGACAGGATCATGATGTTTCACAAGTCTTTCGGCTGGGTGAAACCAGGTGAACCCATTCTCAACGAGTGCAGCAATGACTACGTGGAACTATCTATAAATCAAGGCAGTTTCTGTGAGCTCGAGATGCCTGAACTGCTCAGGGAATACGATCTGTCACAGTATAAAGTCAGAATATCTCCTTTAAAGGAGGAAATTTGATGAAACCAATTATCGTGATGCAGACTGACTTCGGTGTAGGAGGAGGCAGTGCCATGCACGGCACATGCCTCAAAGTAGACCCGGAGTTAGAAATATATGAAGCAAATCACAGTATTGAGAAGTTCAATGTCCAGGCTGCCAGCAGAAGCCTTCACAACATCACCCCGTACTGGCCGGAAGGAACCATATTCGTATCGGTAATAGACCCTGGCGTCGGTACTTCAAGAAGAGCATGCGTTGCTCTTCTCAATAACGGAAGCTATGTAGTATCTCCCGACAATGGTTCGCTGACATTGCTTCTGGACAGCCCCGGTATCAAGGCAGTCAGAGAGATAGATGAGACTGTCAACAGACTCAAAGGCACCGAGAAAGTCAGCATATTCCATGGAAGGGATCTTTTCGCTTACTGCGCTGCGAAACTGGCTGCAGGGATAATAGATTTCAAAGGTGTCGGACCGGAGTATCCAGTCGATGAGATCGTCAGGTATTCAGAGCTTGGTTACTCGGTCTCTGCCGGAAAAGTAACAGGGTTCTCAACAGCCATGATGAGGACATTCGGAAATCTGGAGACAAGTATTCCTATAGAAGCAGCTGAAAAAGCAGGGCTCGTCCTTGGGAAAGATGTTCATGTGATCATCATGAATGCCGGGAAGACAGTATTCGACAAGGATATACCGTTCAGGCCTTCTTTTGGATGGGTCAGCGAAGGCGAAGAACTCGTATACAACAGCAGCGACGGTGTTCTGGGAATCGGAATAAACCTTGGGGACTTCATCAGTAAATATGGTATAGGCTTCGGTGAAGACTGGACAGTCATTATAGAAAAGGAGCGCGTGTCATGGGATACATTGTGATGCAGACCGATTTCGGCAGAGGCGGATCGGGGGCTATGGCCGGTGTGTGTAAGATCGTGGACAAGTCTCTCAAAGTCTACAACATAACCCATGAGGTCCCGAAATTCAACGTGAAAGCTGCCGGGCATAATCTTACTGAAGTACTGCCATACTGGCCTAAAGGAACAGTGTTTGTATCAGTGATAGACCCAGGAGTGGGCACTGAAAGAAAGGCTTCGGTCGCTGAGACTCAGAATGGCTACTATATAGTGACTCCTGATAACGGATGTCTAGCTGAGATAGCTGAACAATACGGAATAAAAGCAATCAGGGAAATAGACCAATCTATCAACAGATATAAAGGAAATCAATGGTCTGTAAAGTCCGATATATTCCATGGAAGAGATATATTCGCATATTGCGGGGCACGACTTGCAGCCGGCATTATAACCATTGAAGAGGTTGGTCCCGAATACCCCGCCGACGAAATAGTAGGACTGGGCTAATCACATAAATAAAAGACCGGAAGGCTTTAGTGGCATCCGATCTTTTATAATATGAACCTCTTCCCGTTCTAGATCAGTAAAGAGTCATATAGTTTTCTGTTTTTGTTGTGTGAAAGTCCTCAGGCCTATATACTGTCCTATCGTTCACAATTTAAACAATTAACTGTATTATAAGATTATAGATGTATCCGAAACCCGTATCACACAGACACACGATAAGGAGACTCAGAATGAAATTCGATCCTAAAGAGATAGAAAACGCTAAAATAATAGAAGGAAGAGGCGGCCGAAAAATATCCGTGTTTGCCTCGCCGATCACTCCAAGAGAGAACTTTCGCAGAGCTCTCAGGCATGAAGCGATGTGGATGCCTTCTGCATTTGACAAAGGCGGCGCTCTCAACGAAATAATACCGGATAACCCGGCCAGGATGAGAGGCGGTCTTGACATGTTCGGTATATACTGGGAATTCGTTCCTCGTGCAGGTGGATCTATAGTACGTCCTGGAAACCCGACTCTTACCGACATAACCAAATGGAGAGAAATCATTAAATTCCCTGATGTAGACAGTTGGGATTGGGAAGGACAGGTTGAGGCGGAAAGGCAGAACTTGAAAGAGGATCAGAAGTTTGTATTCTTCACGATCCTCACAGGCTATTTTGAAAGATTGATTTCCTTCATGGACTTCGGTCCTGCAGCATACACGCTGATGAACCGCAAAGTAAAGCAGGATGTGAAAGACTTGATGGATGCCTTAGCTAACCTGTGGATAGACATTGTTGACCATGTTTACAAATACTATGGCGATCTCGTGGATGGCATTACTCTTCATGATGACTGGGGCGCTCAGGATGGGCCTTTCTTCAACGAGAGAGTCGTCAGAGAAATGATCGTCCCTTACATGCGCAAAGTCACTGACCACATTCACAGTCTTGGATATGTCACCAATCTTCATTCCTGCGGCAAAGTAGAAAAACTCGTGCCGTGCATGATAGAGGCAGGGTTTGACTGCTGGGACGGTATGGCTATTAACGACTATCATATGTTATACGAGCTATACGGCGATAAGATCCTTATGAATGTTCCCGCAAATGACTATCCGGCAGATGCAGACGATGAAGCAAAAAAAGAATGGGCAGCTCGATTTGTAGAAGAATTCGCAAATAAAGAGAAACCGGCAGCCTTATCGTTCTATAACGATCCCGGATTTGAGTTTGATTCTGAAATATACAAACTAACAAGACTAAAATTCGATTACGACAACTGAACAGCCTCTAGAAGAGCACATGATGTGCTCTTCTTTTGCCCTACCATGAAAACACCCATGTTTTAAGCACGGGTGTTTTCGCTTTAACCTATAATTTACTGTTTTATCTTGTTTTCTTAAGCCTAATCATGTTGAAAGAAAGCTTCCTGGCGTGAACATCTATGATTCCACCGTCCATTTTGGTCTTTCTTCCATTCTGTCCAGTATAAGGGCGTGAACGCCATCGTCTCTGGCGATGGTCCAGCTGTTCTCCGGGGAATCCAGTGAAACAAATACAAACTCGCCGGTATCGTACTGGAGCACAATGGAGGCAATCAGACCAAAACAGCAAAAAGCCTTGGCATTAGCCGAACAACACTCTGGAGAATGCTATGTCAACCGCTTGCAAATGGATTCGCGAGCTTTTGCTCCGAGGCCACAAGACAATAAAAACCCCGTAATATGGCGATTAGCCGTATTACGGGGTTTTGCCCTCCTGTTAAGTATGGCGGAACGCTTCGCTGTTGGTGCAGTAGATAATGTCCGGCTGTCCGGCAATGGCGGCAAAGAGGCGCTCCAAACCGTCCCAGCTCGCCTGTCCCTTTCCGTAGTCCATCTCATAGCCATGACCCCAGAGATATAAAAGCAGATCTCTGTCCGCTGCCTCCACCTGCTTGAAGCTCTCCACCAGAGTCATGGCATTGCCGAGAATCACAGAGGAAGAGGGACGAAAGTTCAGGGGATCAGCCGGGAATTCAAAGCTGCCGGAGGGATAGATCGCTCTGGCATAGAGATAGCCCTGCTTTTTCAGAAAGGCCTCCGCAACCGGCGAAACAGAGCCATGGGCGTAAGCATGGCCGACGATAGGTGCTCTGGTCAAGCGCTCCAGGTTTTCCTTGTCTTTGCCCACCGAATCACGCAGTCCCTGTTCATCAAGCTTTTTCAGCGGTTCATGGCAAAAGCCGTGGCTGGCGATTTCCATGCCTTCGTATACCTGCAGGATCTCGTTATACGGGATGCGGTTATGCGGCACGTAAGAGAAAGGCCAGCGATGCTTTACGCCCTCTTCGCAATCCCGTAAGGAGAAGCTGCCAAGCCCCATCACCTCACCGCGCTGCCCGAACAGGCCGGAGTTGAGATTGAAGGTTCCCTTCAATCCGTATTGCTTCATCAGGGCGATGATCCGCTTGTCCTGCTCGAGACCGTCGTCAAAGCTGAGCGTAAAATACTTCTTTCCCATTTACGACTCCTCACCGGTAAGCGCCGCCAGATCATAGGCTTCTGCCATCCTTTCGCCGCCCATGGTGTTGGGATGCAGGTGGTCGCCCTGGTGGTATCGCTCATCCACTAGAGATGGCTCTTTCTCATCCCTCAGCAGCCGATCCGCGTCAAACACATAATCGAACTGCCCACAGTCCCGGATCCATGCGTTGATCTTCACGCGCAGGGCTTCCATCTCCGGCGTATAGCCTTTTTTGACAAAGCCCTCCCGCGGCGTGAGCGTCTGCATGACGACACGGACCCCACGCTCCTTCAAGGTTTTGGTCAGCTTCTGAATGGCAGCCGTGTAAATGTCAAAGGAGATAGTCTGCTCTGTTTTCTTCGTGTAATACGCCACATCGTTGACTCCCAGAGCCAGGATCACGGTATGAAGATTGTTAAAGCTCAGAACATCCCTCTCAAAACGGGCGACGCCCTTTTCTCCGTAAGAACTGCCCATGAAGCCAGGCACCTGGTAGAGCAGGCAGTTTCCGCCGATCCCGGCGTTCAGCAAGGTATATTTCCCGCCGAAGCGCGCAAACAGCCGCTTTTGCAGCGGTTTGACCCAGCGATTCATGGCTGTGATGCTGTCACCGAAAGCAACAATCAGTCTGCTGCACGCCTCAGATTCGATTTCCACCCGATCCAAAGAGACGACCGCGTCGTAGAGGTTATATTGCTGCTTGTAGCTCTCCTTTTTCACTTCCGGCAAAACCTCGTCCGCAGTATGATCTCCGTGGTAAGCCACGGCTTCCTCCAAGGTCATGTTGCTGTCTTGCGCCTTGGAGGTATAGAAAAGCCGGATCTCCAGGGTCTCGCCTGCCGCAACCGACAGCTCGAGCGGATCGGAGAAAGTATACCCGCCCGTCGGGATCGTAAAGGCTCTCTTTCCGCCGCAGGTAACAGGGATCGGCTGCTCCTTGGCCCGGACAGTGACCGCGCCGATAACATAGGGCTTCTTTCCGTAGATGTTGGAAAAGCGAAAACGGATCCGCTCACCGGAAATCGGAGAGCTGACCGGGAACACCACGGTTTTCTTCTTCCCCTGCAGCATGCCCATTGCAAAAGAAGGCGCTGCTGCCTGACTCCAAATGGTCGTCCAATTCATTTTTTACTCCTCTCTATGTTTACACAAAAGCGATTTCCAATAAATCCAGTTTGCCTTTCCCCCGATACCGCAGGTAGACGGGGCAGCGCTTCACCGGGCACTCTGCTGTGGCTGCCAGTTCATCGGGAGAAAAAGGGATGCGGAAGGTCGTCCAGTCCATCGTAGGAAAGAGGAGAAATGCTGTGATCGCATTCCCTTCTTCTCCGCCTAGCAGCTCTAGCGTCCCGTTTCCGCCGCGCACTGTCACCGTTAGAGCTTCAGTTTCCGTCAGATCGAAATACTTATAGCCCACAACACAGCCGTTTCGGATATCGGTGATGAAGGACTTCGGCGCATTAGGTTCACTCCAGGCGTTAACAGGATGCTCTGTTGGCTCCGGAGGGTCGTAGTCCGGCCCGTCCTGGGTCACAAAAGGGCCGCCCATGGGGTTGCGGAAGCCAAGAACGCTTCGCCCACGCAAGCAGCAGGCGATGGACGCACTGTAGTTGCCCTTTCCTTTGAGCGGACCACCGTTCAAGCCGCAGCTGGTGGCTTCCACCATGGCGATACTGCCGTCCTCCGCAAAGCTGATTGGCTCCGCGACCGCCTGCCGATTTTTCCACTTGCCGTTGGTCGTGCGATGATCGAAGACGTACCACTGTCCTTTTACGCAGACCAGGCCACCATGACTGTTCCCCATGGGATAGGCGGCATCCATCAGCTTTCGCCCCTTGTATCCGATGTCGCTGGAGGAGTGGATTGGCCCTTTGTGAATAAAGCCCTTGTCGGGGAAAAGGCTCATGGCATAGTTGAGCCCCGTGATGTCCGTTGCGGGGTAAACCAGGTAATACCAGCTTCCGATATGGCGGATGGAGGGACCTTCCCAGTAATTAGGCATTTTAGCGTTGAAATTCGCCGGGAGAAGGATGGTGGGCTCGGACTTGATGGTCAGCATATCCCTCTCCAGCTCCATCACGAACAGCCCCACGATCTCATGTCCGAACCGACCGTTGGAGGGCTGCCCGCTTCCCACATAGAGATAGACGCGGCCATCATCATCCACCAGAACCGCCGGATCAAATGCGAACCAGTCTTCCGCCCGGGAGCCGTAGACCCTGCCGTCTGGGAAACGCACATCGCCCAGATATGAATATTTTCCTGCCGGGGTATCGCACACAGCGACAGAAGTGACGGAGGAATTGGCAACCGAATAATACAGATAATAGCGCTCGTCCGTCCCGCGGACCACATCCGGCGCGTAATAGGACTTCCGATCCTGGTTCCATGGAGTCTGCTCTTTTCGGTAAATGACTCCCTCGTAGCGCCAGTCGCTGAGATCGTCTTCCGGGGCTGACCAGGCCACATAGTCGTTGACGCAGTAGTCCTTGCTCCCGAAGCAGTCATGGCTGCCGAAGACATACAGCTTGCCGTCAAAAAGCCGGGGCTCCGCATCCGGGATATATTCCCACCCGGGGAGATACGGGTTATAGCATTGATGTTTCAAACCGAAATCCTTCCTTTTTATCAAGTTTTTCGTATGGTAAAATAAAAAAAATGAGGGGTGAAAATTGTGGAAAAAATGGTTCATCTATATTTCCGGGATATTGAGGAAGTCCGGTCGCAGAAGAGCGGTACCATCGTAAACTATCTGCGCGATCACACCGTTGACCGGGATTACTTTTCCAAGCTCTCCGTTGCGACCAGTGTTCACACCCCGGAGGAATACCTCTTTTCCAACTACATGGACAGGCGTTCCTTCTGTTTGCACACCCCCGCCGAGAGCGGTTTATTCCAAGAAACCTACATGCATAAGCACAATTTCTTCGAGCTGATGTACATCATGCGCGGAGAAGCCTCGGTTATGATCGAAGACGAAGAAGTGCACTATTCAGCGGGGAATCTGTGCCTACTGAACCGTAGCACTATGCACAGGGAAACCGACATGGCCTCCGCCGATATCCTCTATATCGGCATCGACCCCTCGCTCATCACGCAATGGCCAAAAGGTCTTGTCCAGCCCTTCGGCTATAAAAGCATCCTCAACCGCTTCTTCAGTGAGAACCTGTCGGAGAGAGCGGCGTGCAAGCGGGATTATGTGGACTTTCAGCTCCTGGGCAAAGACCCTATCCCGCAGATTGCCGATGAGTTGATCCGAGCTTATTCCGAAAAGCGTGTGGGTTACCAGTTTGACGTATACTCGTCGCTGCTTCGGCTGTTTGCGGCGCTGGAGAACCCGGAACTCTATCGGGCCGAGTACGTTTCCCTCGGCTATGGGCGGGAACTAATCACTTTGGAAAAGGCGAAAAAGCTGATCGAGGAACGCCATGGCAATGTTCGCCGTGCGGAACTGGCCAAGGAACTCCATTATTCCTGTGAATACCTCTCCCGCATTGTCAAAGAACACACAGGCTATACACTGAAAGCCTATTGTCAAAAGGTCCAACTGCGCGAAGCAGCCCGGCTTCTCAAAGGTTCCGAACTTCCGGTGAGCAGGATTGCCGCTTCCCTGGGATATGAGAACCGCACACAGTTTTACAAGATATTTGAGCGTGAGTATCAGATGACTCCCACAGAATACCGGGAAAAAGCACACGCCAATCGCTGATACGAGGCGGGTCGAGTAAATCGACTCGCTTTTTCTATTCTTCAATAAAACGATTAAAATCATTTTATTGAAGCCTGGCATTATTCCTTACTCTGCCTGTCAAAATAGGCTTTCATTTCTCCGCGGACTTCGTTGGTAACAGGATACTTCCTGTAGATCAGGACAGAGATAATGCCCAGCACGGCAGGGACCAAGCCCATGATCACAATGAACCAGTTGAGCATCGTGGGGATCTGAGTGACATCCCCGGCGAAGCGGTTCCCTTCCTCCACAGTATAGCCGATCCCGGTTAGCACCAGCCCGACGATCGCCGCAGAAAAAGCCGTCTGCATCTTCGTGATGAAGCCGTCGGTCACCGTAGTCAGGGCGGAGCGGTCTTTTCCGGTTTTGTAAATGCCATAGTCCACGACCTCCATCTGTACAAAGGTCTGCGGTACAAAGTCCGTCCCAACGCCGGTGGCCATGATGAACATGGTCGCAAAGAACAGCCAGGGAGCGTTCTGCAAAAGCCCTGTGATCTGGGCGATAAACAGGATGGCGCCGCCGACCGCCTGAATGAGCAGCAGAGTGCTGGTCATCCTGACCGGATCCTTAAAAAGCTTCAACAGCGGTCTGCCCAAAATCGCGCCGAGGACCATGGGGACGACGGTGATTATGGCATTGATACCGTTGTAGACAGTAAATTGCTCCATATCCGCGATGCCCGTGCTCAAATCGGCGCAGAATCCCCATTTGATGTAATAGATGGGAGTGGCGAAAATCAGCGTCCAGATAAAGCCGGCAAATAGGCCTTTGAACGCAAATATGACCATAGCCTTGTTCTCTTTGAATAAATCAAAGAAATCCTGAAGGCTCAGCTTCTCGGCGCGCTCCTCCTCCACATGGTGCTTTTCCTTCACCATGAACCAGCCGACAAGAGAGATCGCCATGGAGGCGACAACAAGGATCATGATGACTCTGGCTGCGGCATCGTGGTAGCTCACGCCGCCCGCGTTGAGCGCAACGATAGCAGCAGTAAACACAACGTTGGCAACAACGCCGGTAAGGAAGGACATCAGCCTCGGTCCGATCACCAGCTTTGTCCGCTGGTTTTCATCGGTGGACATGGTGCGGTAAAGAAGAAGATCCTTATAAAACGAGCTTCCAATGTCATATACGAGGTAAAACACAACAACCCAGGCGATAATCAGCGCGGGCGTATTTGCCATGGAGCTGGGAAGCGAAAACAAGGCAATAGCGCCAATCGCCTCCATGATGATGCTGATGAGAAAAAAGGGCTTATACTTACCGATCCTGGTACGCTTGGAGTTGTCAATGATAAAGCCCTGGATCGGATCGTCCACCGCGTCGATCACACGAGCCGCCATCAGCAGGATCGTGGCCAATAGCGCAGCATAGCTGATGCCGGAATACTCTGTCATGTAGACCATCAGCATGGATGACATGAGCACGCCGGTCAGCGCGTTGGTGAAAGAAAGGGTTGTCGTGCCGAAGCATTCCTTAAAGCCGATATGCTCCGGATCTTTAGCTTTTCTCTGTTTTGTCATCGTATTTCCTCCATATAAAAATGTGCCTTTTCTGATTTCATCATAGAAAAACGGACGGCCCTTTACAGTGTCAAAAGGCCGCCCGTTTGAGCGAAACTGTATCATTTTATCGATTTATATATCTCTACGTTTCTGATTCCAAAAACTGTCACATTTCCCCGACATATTTAGGAACAATCAGAGAGATAGGAACATATCCGGAATCTCGAATGCAGTTTTCCGGAATCGGATCGATCTGAACCGGATCCGGAAAGAATCAATAATCTGCTAATCATGATTAGCAGAGAACTGCCATCATTTGGCAAAAAGGTTGTACAAAAGGCCGTTAGTTCAAACTATGCCAATAGCGCCCAAAAAGTGATTAGCAAAGTGATGGCAAAAGGCAAAATGAGCACAAAAAATGAGCGAAGAAAAACCCAGTAAAAATGGCGCAAATGCCCTATTTTACTGGGTTTTCCCCTTGGCGCGCCCGAAGGAACTCGAATCCCCGACCTTCTGTTCCGGAGCGCACTAAGGCTGAGTAAATGCCACTAAAATCGGATAAAGAAAAGTGCTGCAAAGTGCCTATTTATAAGGAAAATCGGGCGATTTAAAGTAAAGGTGAAACAAGCTCGAAAAAGCTCAAAAAACGTATAAGTGATGGCAATGCCATCAACCTTCTGCCTAACCTTCTGCCGATTTTGGCGAAAGGTCAGGTGTTCAAGTAGGCACAAACGCCTTCTTCCCAGCATTTATTACTCAAAAAACTGCCCTGGCCAGCGCCAGGGCAATCATTATTTTGTTAGGCTTTTTAGTATTTGAAGCAATTCCGGAGATTCTTTTAGTTTTCGAATAACCTTTTCTATATCCTCATCGTCAGTTTCTTCCGTTTGCTTCTTTTCCTGATAAAACATCTCCTCGAATTTCTCTGCGTTTACACGCCGGTCATCATCCAG
This sequence comes from Oscillospiraceae bacterium, assembly GCA_017432285.1. Classification (GTDB taxonomy): domain Bacteria; phylum Bacillota; class Clostridia; order Oscillospirales; family Ruminococcaceae; genus RUG11783. Next base: position 107,514 of record JAFRJM010000008.1, read on the forward strand.
AATATGTGCGTATCTCTCGGTGATCATGGCTGCTTCCGCATGTCCCGTATCACCTTGGACCGCTTTAATATCTCCCCCGCTGATCTTTAGTTTATAAGTCGTGCTCGAGTGTCGCAGGCTGTGAAAGACAACCGGACGCAGATCGTTTTCTTTAATCAGATTATTGAACATCTCACGGATCTTGCCGTGCTCTATCGGCGTCCCGTTCTCATAGCAGACAACCAGATCGTAATCCTGGTAATCATCTCCGAGAATCGATTTGAACTCTCTGACCTGTTTCTTTCGTTCCTTGAGAAGAAGCGCGACAGTTTTAGGAAGAAATATCTTTCTGACACTTGAAGAAGTCTTCGGCTCCTTCAGGACCAGCCTGGTAGTAACCCGTGTGTTACTCTGAGGGAACTTCAGCATAACAGCGCTGTCACCCAATTCGTTGAACGCTTCTACCGTTACTCTCTGCAACTGCTTATCCACATAAATCCACGCAGAGTTATTGTTGATCAGATCATCACTGATATGCACACATTTCCATGTCAGTCCCAGAACTTCTCCCAAACGAAGGGAACAGGAAAAAGCCAAATTGATGCAGAGTTCCAGTATAGGATCTTCACATGCGTCAAGAGCTTTCTTCAAATCGTCCAG
>JAFRJM010000034.1 GCA_017432285.1 Oscillospiraceae bacterium
CGGAGAGGTTGGCCATGGAGGCAAAAGACCCTGCATGTGCCAGGAGAAGCACCTGCACCTTATCCACGTTATATAACCTGAATGCGGCACTTGCAGTCAAAGCACCGCAGGTAAGCTGAGTTCAGGCCTAATGGTGGAAAGACAGTCCGATGCCCCTAAAGGGCAACTGCCAGAAATGGCAGCAATAGGAAGCACGCGAATTCATTCGTGTGAGGCTTCACTAATAACTCAAAACAGAAACCGCTATTGGGTCAAAATGCTTACCTTATATTCCTAAAAAATATAGTATAATAGTTTTATAAAGGAATTTTTAGGATGCGATATTGAAGCCTCACACGATCAAATTCGCGTGAGGCTTTATTTGAAAGCGCAGCAGTTTTGCAGGTAGAAAGAATGTTAAAGTTTGAACGAAACGATCTGAAAAGTCCGTGGATCTTCTATATATTCTATATTTTCGTGTTTTGTGGCGCTGCTATTCAGGGCAGTTTCATGAGTCTATACCTCACTGAGATGGGCGTTCCTGTCAGGACGCTTGGCATAATCAATGGGGTTACTCAGATTGTATCTCTTGCCACACTTCCTATCCTTGGAAGAATAGCTGACAGAGCACCATCCAAGAATTTGGTCATGGATATCGGATATATCATCGTCATAGGTATATTTACTGCTTTTATGTTCATCAAAAATGTAACGGCAATCGTTTTGCTGCGTTTTGTGTTCAGTATCATATCCACACCTCTGAACGGTGTGTATGATACAATCGCAATGGAACAGGCTAGGCTCAGAAGCTGGGACTATCAGCCTATGCGGTGGATGGGAACACTCGGATTCTCTGTCATGTCATATGTTTCCGGTTTTATTCTAAACGGAAACATAAAAACTATCTTTCCTATCATGATCGTGTGCTATATAGCTACGTTTTTAGTAGGCGTAATGCTGCCGGTATCTCCAAATACCATGAGAATAATTGCCTCTCCCAACGAACCAAGAAGCAAAGAGAACGTATACAGTATCCTAAAAGACCGCCAGGTACGCAACGTACTTATCATGTTCTTTATCTACTCTCTTGCTGGGACCACAAACAACACCTACTTCGGCAACTATACTCAGAGTCTTGGCGGAACGCTCACCATGATCGGCATAGCCCATGCTATTCTCGGCTTCTCGGAGTTTCCTTTCCATCTTGGGCCGGGAAAAAGATGGCTGGAAAAGATCGGAGTCGAGAAATCAATGGTTATGGTTTTGCTGGTAGGCACGGTTCGGTGGACGATCTGCGCTATGACAAACAATGCCACGGTCCTTATGTGGACCATGGCGCTTAACGGTGCCATGCTGGTACCGATAATCATAGGAATGTCTAGATTCCTGTTTGAACATGCTCCGGAAGGATTGAAGGTTACCGCTCAGACATCATTAAGATACACAGTATCAGTTATTGCGATGCTTCTTTCTGACTTCGGAGGGAGCTTAATATTTCACCTGTTTGAGAAACTCAGTCTCAATCCCTATAAAGGTATGTACGCGATAATGATTCCACTGAGTTTTGTCGGAGCCATGATCGGGTTTATCTCAGCCAAAAGAAGAGAATCAGAAACGTAGCAGGAAACCACTACATAGAAAGAAAATCAAAACTGTTTTGCTATTACCACTAACAAAAGGAGGACGGCAATTCACTACCGACTTTAGTCACGAGTGTTGAGCCAAACGATTATGAGACCATTGGAAAGAATAGACATGCACTCGCATTATTTCCCGGATAAGTATTATAATTTGCTGAAAAAATATAATATCACTCATCCGGATAATGTATATGTACCGCAATGGACCATAGAAGACCATCTTTCAAAGATGGAAAAAGCCAATATCATATATACCGCTCTTTCCATTACCTCACCTTTTTTCAACTTTGTAGATCCCTCGGAAATAGCTCAGGCTGTTCGCGAATGCAATGAGGAAGGTTCACAGCTCGCAGAAGAGAATCCAGAAAAAATTGGAATCTTAGCGTCTCTGCCTCTTCCGAATGTTCAGGCCAGTATTGATGAGATAGAGTACTGCAGTAAACATCTAAACATCAAAGGTTTCGCGCTTCCAACTCATGCATCCGGGATCTATATGGGAAACCCTGACCTCGATCCCGTCATGAAAGCGCTTGATGATATAGGAGCCGTTGTAACTCTGCACCCGACATCTCCTGCCATAGTCATAGAAAATGTTAATGAAACATTGCCCATACCTCTCTTTGAGTTCTACGTTGATACAGCTAGAGCTATCCTCAATATGGTTTACAGAAAGATATTCGATAGATTCCCGAACATCTGCTTTGTTATGCCACATGGCGGCGGCTGTTTTACAACTATGGTCGAAAGACTTTCTTCCGGAGCAGGTGCAGAGCTTGATATAAAAGGAAATATGAAGAAAATGTATTTCGATCTTGCCGGAAGCCCATTGCCGCTTCATCTTCCAATGCTTCTTGAAATCGTTGGAGTGGAAAAACTCGTTTACGGTGTAGATTTTCCGTATCCTTCTCTGGAAGCCGGAATCGCACACGGAAATAAACTGGATAGCTGTGATCTGCTGACAGAAGAACAACGGAAAATGATATATGTTGAAAACGCAAAGAAACTGCTTTCATTATAAGAATTGTTTTTTCTTTCGATTCGGGAGCATATACGCTCCATAAAAGAAAAACTAATCAGCAAAAACAATATCTAAAAGAAGAGTATCAAGCATACTCTTCTTTTTATATAGACTCCTACCTCCTATCAAACGATCAGCGATAAACATAGAATACCAGGAAAGCAAAAAGCGTCGTTGACTGGACGACGCTTAGCAATAATATCAAGTATTTAGGATCTTTATGACATGTGCATACTTAATGAAAACCTATCGGTTCTGCATCCTCTTCCGGATATCATGGAAGTGAGCGGCAAACTCTTTCGTGCGTATCATCGGTGACATATGTCCGCCTCCTTCACAGATATAAAGAGCTTTATCTGGAGTCTTGATTTCCTCGTAATATGACTTTGCAAGTTCATATGAACAATTACTGTCGTGATCACCTTCTATTAGATAGAACGGCATCTTGTATTCTGTCCTTCCTTTGAGGGACATGTCCCTGAAACCGCCGGCACGAATGAAATCATCGATGAGCTTCTTGGGATACATTTTCCCTGTCATGTTTTGCATGATGTCATTGAGCGTAAAGAAAGGGCTAGCAAACATCGCCCACGCCAGAGAAACATCGGCCTCGCTCATCCTCTCCTTAAATATCCCGTCGATAAGTGCACTGCGCATTTTGTTGTGGTTATCATCATCTGCGTCAGGGTCATAAGTCTCGGCTATTTTTCTTAACGCATCGTCTCCCTTCTCAGCGGCGATTCTGAGAGCTGTTTCCTTCATAAAAAACTCGTTTTCTCTCCAGTCGACAAGAAGACTCATTGGGATCCATGCGTCATAAAACTCCGGATAGTCAAGCGCAAGGTTCGAACCGAGCAGAGAGCCCCAGGAAATCCCGGTTAATGTAATCTTCTCCCTGTCAAAACGTCTGCGTAAGTAATTCGTAAGCTCAACTGCATCACTCATGAAAAGTTCGGGAGTAAGAGGGATATCGTCTTGTGACATATCACGGCTTTTTCCACAGTTGCGCTGATCCCAGTTGACTACTGTAAAAATATCCCCGATCTTGTTCAGGACAGTCCAGCCTATACTGCTGAGCGCTCCGCCTGGACCTCCGTGGAGGAAGAGAAGAACGGGATTGCTAATATCTTCGCCATAAATGCTTATCCACTGCTTTACACCACCTATTGTGAGATAAAAGCCTTCATTTATCCCCCCTTCCGGGACAACTCTGGTTGAAGATCGTGCAAGAGATCTCCCCGCGAGAGCTACTGAAGTAAGCCCGGCTGCAACAACAAACCCATTTATCAAACGATGATCTGACATTTTCTACTCCTTTTCCCCATTCTCTAGTTCATACTGCTTCGAATAGCGCTTGAGACTTGCAAGAGGTATAAAACTAATCGCACAGGAGATTATCATAATGAGAAAAAGGCTGCTGTAGTTGCCTGTAAAATCGATAAGCCATCCGACTATTGGGACTGCAATCAGCGATGTGCATATATTGATCGTTTGGACAGACGAATATAGCGTTCCAATATCTGCCCCGTCTTCGGGAGCGAAGCTCATTATGTACGGAAGGATCATAACATCAAGTATGCTGGAAGTGCTTCCGATTATTACACAGAATATACTCAGTGTTATTACATCTTTGCCAAAAAACAACATCAGCACAGATCCAAGTATCATTCCGCTGAGGCCAATCGCGAATAACAGGATGTTGTTGACCTTTTCCGCAATTTTGGCGACTGGAATGGCCGCGAGCATATATCCAATATAATAGACTGCAACCACTATCATCGACATGTTTGGCTGTATACCAACCACATCTAGCATAAACGATGACGCGAAAGTCTGCAGCGCGGCAACTCCCATAAGTGAAAGCAGCCTTATAATGAGCATCATAAGTATGCATAAGCGTGCAAGTCTCGGAAGTCTCGTGAAAGTCCTTGCGATGGCTTTAAACACATTTTCCTTTTGGGTCTTGCCTTCCTCCTTCTCACGCATTAGCCTCTCATTCTTTTCCGTCTCAGGCGGGCAAACTAGGAAAAAGATTAAAAGCGCTATTGTCATCGCGCCAGATCCCAGATAAAACGGGCTTTCGGGGTTCTTGCTGTAGAAGATGCTTCCAACTACAGTAAAAACGATAAATCCAACTCCGCCTAGCAGCATCATCACTGAGTTCATCATGTTATGCTGCTCTTTGGGAATAAACAGATACTGATATCCGTACTCCAGTGAGCCTCTTCCGATATCCACGAAATGGAAAACAAAGACCAAAATGATGGTTACTATAAGGTATGGCATCAGTTGCCGCGTATCCCCACTTGGAATATCTCCCCTCATCTTGATTATCAGAGGAAGGAACATATATGTCACACAAGAAATAAGGCCAAGTATTACTATCAGTCCGCGTCTCTTAGTACTTTTGTCTCCCCAGACTCCAAAAGGAGCAGACAGCACAACAGCAAAAAAGTTGTCGATACTCATGATGAGGCTCGTCATAAACGCGTTCAGGCCAAAACCTGCGATCCCTTCAGCCCCTCCGGCAAATTCCGGATTGCCAGCTTGCAGTATTATCGGAAAGTAATTATTATAAGCTCCCGAAAATATCTGGTATGCCGCTGCAATCAGACCAAAGGATATAAAATATTTCATATATGGATTTTTCATCCTATCTGTTCGTTTATCCATTTCGCCATTCCTCCAATGATAAACCCTTTCTTCCTACATTAACGCCACACACAACATAGGATAACAGTAACCGTTTTTGTTTTTATAATACTATATCTTTCTAATATAAAATTATACTAATACAGACTTAAGACAAAAAAATCCCCGGAACAGGTGTTCCGAGGACCATGTGCTGGCGTCCCCGAAAGGATTCGAACCTTCGACCTTCCGCTTAGGAG